>JBBQGU010000084.1:0-12276 GCA_038323315.1 Rhodobacterales bacterium
AACCCGCAGGCACCCTATATCGCCGTCACTTCCGATCCTTGGCCGGGTCCTGTTTCCGTATGGAGTTCGCCGTCGGATGCGGGCTATTCGCTCAACACGACAATCGAGGCCCCTGCAATTCTTGGCACAATGACTTCGGAACTCAGGCAGGCTCCGACCGGCCTGTGGGACCGCAGTTCCCGATTCACCGTCACAGTAACGTCCGGTGTGCTTTCCTCTGTGGCAATGATTGATGTTCTGAACGGAGCGAACGTCGCTGCCATAGGCGATGGAAGTTCAGAAAATTGGGAGATTATCCAGTTCGCCAATGCCGTCTTGATTGGACCGGACAGCTTTGAACTTTCGTTCCTTTTGCGCGGTTTGCTTGGTAGCGATGCCACTTGCCCAGGTTCTTGGCCGGCGGGCAGCCTTTTTGTAGTAATCGACAGCCTGGTCCCGCAGATCAATCTATCCTTTGCCGCCCGAGGGTTGGAGCGTTTCTACCGCATTGGTTTGGCAGAAAGCGGCTATACTCACGCCAATGTTCTGGTCGAAAAGCTGGCGTTCAATGGCATCGGGCTTAGGCCCTACTCCGTCTGCCATCTTGCAGCGGTACGGCAAACGGAGGGCTCTGTCGTCATGAGCTGGATTCGTCGCACCCGTATCGACGGAGACAGCTGGCAATCGACCGAAGTGCCTTTGGGAGAGGAAACCGAAAGCTATACTGTCCGGATTATGGCTGGCGCCACAATTGTGCGGGAAGCGGTGATCGCCACGCCGCGCTGGACCTATTCCACTGCAATGCAAGTTGCCGACGGCATAGGAAGCGCCTTCGCAGTTTCTGTCGCGCAGAATTCGATCAGCTTCGGCCTTGGGCCGTTTGAAACGGTTTCGGTAGAACCCTGACACCCCGAACTCGTGGCGTTTTCCTTCCGCGACAGATGTGCTAGCTTATACCATTGTTGAACTCTGTGGAGAGAGCAAACTATGGCGGAGATCAAAGCAAAGGTAGCCTCTGTTGATCCGGTTTGGCAGCGCGTCCGGGAAGAGGCGGCAGAGGCAGTCCTGGTCGAGCCGCTATTGGGCGGTCTGATACATTCCAGCCTTTTGCACCATCAGACCCTGGAGCGCGCGCTTGCTTATCGCTTTTCAATGAAACTGGCATCCTCCGAGATGAGCGAGCAGATCCTCCGGGAAATAGGTGACGAGGCTTATGCCTCTGATCCCTCTCTGGGTCAAACTGCACGGGCAGATATCATGGCGGTTTTTGACCGCGACCCTGCCTGCCATAGATTTATTCAGCCCTTGTTGTTTTTTAAGGGTTTTCAGGCGATCCAGGCCTACCGGGTCGGCCATTGGCTTTGGCTGAACAAGCGCCCCGATCTGGCCTATTTCGTGCAGATGCGCGTGTCCGAGGTGTTTGGCGTCGACATCCATCCTGCTGCCACCATCGGGCGCGGCATCATGATCGACCACGCCCATTCCATCGTGATCGGCGAAACTGCTGTGGTTGGTGACAACGTTTCGATGCTGCATTCCGTCACGTTGGGCGGCACGGGGAAAGAGGATGGCGACCGGCACCCCAAGATCGGCAATGGCGTGCTGATCGGCGCCGGAGCCAAGGTGCTGGGCAATATCTCGGTCGGCTATTGCAGCCGAATCGCAGCAGGGTCGGTCGTGCTGCATGATGTTCCGCACAACACCACCGTCGCAGGCGTGCCCGCCAAGGTTGTCGGTGAGGCGGGATGCGCTCTACCTTCGATCTCGATGGATCATCTCTTCGCCGGCGAAATCTGACCGCCCGGGGGGCTACCCCCGGGCTCCCCTTCAGACTAGCATCGCAATCGGGTTTTCCAGCAACTCGACCACAACTTTCAAAAACTCGGCCCCGAGCGCGCCGTCGATCACGCGGTGATCCACCGACAGTGTCACCGACATCACGGTCGCGACGCCCAGCGTGCCATCCTTCATGACCACCGGCTTCTTCACCCCGGCCCCGACTGCCAGAATAGCTCCCTGCGGCGGGTTGATCACGGCGTCGAAATTATCGATCCCCATCATCCCCAAATTCGAGATTGAGAAGCTGCCGCCCTGATACTCGTGCGGTGCCAGTTTCCGCGCCTTGGCGCGCGCCGCCAGGTCCTTCATTTCCAACGATAAAACCGACAGGGTCTTGCTGTCGGCGTCTCGCAGCACGGGGGTGAACAAGCCTCCCTCGATCGCCACTGCCACCGACACGTCCGACGGCTTCAGCTTCAAGATCCGGTCACCTGCCCAAACGGCATTGGCAGCCGGTACCGCCTGCAACGCCAGTGCACAGGCCTTGATGATGAAATCATTGACAGAAAGCTTGACACCCCGTGCCTCCAAACCTTTGTTCAATTGCTCGCGGAAGACGAGCAGTGCGTCCAGACGGATATCGCGGCGCAGATAGAAATGCGGGATGGTCTGTTTGGCCTCGGTAAGTCGCGCGGCAATCGTCTTGCGCATCCCGTCCAGTGCCACCTCGGTAAACACCCGGTCGGCATAGATTTTCTTGACAGTTTCGGCGGACATTCCCGCAGGGAAACTTGCAGGCGGCCCCGCCTTGGCTGCCACAGGTACTGCAACCTCTGCAACCGGCACCGCCGCAGACTTTGCCCCTTCTACATCCGCCCGCACAATCCGGCCATGTGGCCCCGATCCTGCAAGTTTGCTCAAATCCAGGCCCTTTTCCTTTGCAATCCGCCGGGCCAAGGGCGAAGCAAACACCCGTGCCTCAGCAGCCGATCGTGCAGCCGGAGCCGAAACCGGCGCTGCAACCACTTCCGCAGCGACCGGAACGGCAACCTTGGCCGGGGCAGGGGCCTCAGGCAGGCTTTCACCCTCCTCGACCAGCACGGCAATGGGTGTGTTCACTTTAACACCCGACGTCCCCTCGGCCACCAGCAATTTGCCGATGATACCTTCATCGACGGCCTCGAATTCCATCGTGGCCTTGTCGGTCTCTATCTCGGCCATGACCTGACCGGATTTCACCTTGTCACCCTCTTTGACAAGCCATTTCGCCAAGGTCCCTTCTTCCATCGTGGGGGACAGCGCGGGCATCAGAATCTCAATGGCCATGGGCTTTCCTTACCGGTAGCAGACGGATTTGACAGCCGCGACCACCTCGGCGGTGGTCAGCAGCGCATGTTTTTCCAGATTGGCCGCATAGGGCATTGGCACATCCTTGCCGGTGCAGGTCACAACGGGCGCGTCCAGATGGTCAAATGCCCTTTGCATGATCGTCGATGCCAGATGATCGCCAATCGAGCCGACCGGAAAGCCCTCCTCGACCGTGACACAGCGGTTGGTTTTCATGACCGAGGCCAGAACCGTGTCATAATCCAGCGGCCGCAACGTCCGCAGATCGACAACCTCGACCGAAATTCCCTCGACGGCCAGCAAATCCGCCGCCTCCAAAGCGTATTTCATGCCGATCCCGAACGACACGATTGTCGCATCGGTTCCTTCGCGCCAGATGCGCGCCTTGCCAAAGGGAATGCTGAAATCCGGCAGGTCAGGCACCTCGAACGATTGCCCATACAGGATTTCGTTTTCCAGAAAGATGACCGGGTTTGCATCGCGGATCGCGGTTTTCAGCAGGCCTTTGGCGTCGGCGGCGGAATAGGGCATCACCACCTTCAACCCCGGAATTGCCGAATACCAGGCGGCGTAATCCTGACTGTGCTGCGCCCCAACCCGGGCGGCCGCACCACTGGTGCCGCGAAACACCATCGGCGCGCCCATCTGGCCGCCTGACATATAGTTGGTCTTGGCCGCAGAGTTGATGATCTGGTCAATGGCCTGCATGGCAAAGTTAAAGGTCATGAATTCGACAATCGGGCGCAACCCGCCCCAGGACGCGCCCACGGCAATCCCGGTAAAGCCTTGTTCGGTAATCGGCGTGTCCACCACCCGCTTCGGCCCGAACTCGTCCAGCAGCCCTTGGGAAATCTTGTAGGCACCTTGGTATTCGCCAACTACCTCACCCATCAGCAAAACCATCGGATCAGCGCGCATCTCCTCGGCCATCGCCTCGCGCAGCGCCTCGCGAACGGTCATGGTTTTCATCTTGGTATCGGCCGGCCAATCCGCCGAGGCTTTTGACACCACCGCAGCCGGTGCCGCGACCGGTGCCGCAGCCGCCTTGACAACCGGCGCAGCCCCCGCCACTGCGTCAGAGGATGGGGCCGGTGCCTGTGCCGGGGCCGGGGCCGGGACAGTGGCAGGGCCCGCATCCGCAGTTTCACCCTCTTGCATCAGCGTGGCAATCGGCGCGTTCACCTTCACGCCCGCCGTCCCTTCCTCGACCAGCAACTGACCGATGATCCCTTCGTCAACCGCTTCAAACTCCATCGTCGCCTTGTCGGTCTCAATCTCGGCCATGACCTGCCCTGACTTGACCTTGTCGCCGGGTTTCACCAGCCACTTCGCCAGCGTGCCTTCTTCCATCGTGGGCGAAAGCGCCGGCATCAGAATCTCAATGGACATGCTTTATCTCCCTCAGGCGTAAATGTCGGTCCAAAGCTCGGACAGGTCCGGCTCGGGGCTTTCCTTGGCAAATTCGGCCGAGGCATTGACGATCTCCTTGATATCCTTGTCGATCGCCTTCAGATCTTCCTCCGAGGCCAGACCAGACCCCAGCAGCAGGTCGCGCACATGCTCGATCGCGTCCTTCTCGGTCTTCATCTTCTCGACCTCCTCACGCGTGCGATACTTGGCAGGGTCAGACATCGAATGGCCGCGATAGCGATAGGTCATCATCTCAAGGATATACGGTCCCTGACCGGCCCGGCAAACCGCGACAGCCTTTTCGCCAGCCGCTTTCACGGCCAGAACATCCATTCCGTCCACAGCCTCTCCCTGGATGCCATAGGCCAACCCGCGCCCATAAAGCGATGTCGATTTGGTTGACCGCTTCACAGAGGTGCCCATGGCGTACTGATTGTTTTCAATGACAAATATCACCGGCAGGTTCCAAAGTTCCGCCATGTTATAGGTCTCATAGACCTGGCCCTGGTTCGCCGCCCCGTCACCGAAATAGGTAAAGGTCACGTTGTCATTGCCCAGATATTTGTCGGCAAACGCCAGGCCCGCGCCCAGCGGCACCTGCGCCCCCACGATCCCATGGCCGCCATAAAAGTGGCGCTCCTTGGAGAACATGTGCATCGAGCCGCCCTTGCCCTTGGAATAGCCGCCAGACCGTCCGGTCAGCTCCGCCATCACCCCATTGGCATCCATCCCGCATGCCAGCATGTGCCCATGGTCGCGGTAACTGGTGATCCGCTTGTCGCCAGGCTTGGTACAAGCCTCCAGCCCCACCACAACCGCCTCTTGCCCGATGTACAGATGGCAAAACCCGCCGATCAGGCCCATGCCATACAATTGCCCGGCCTTTTCCTCGAACCGCCGTATCATCAGCATTTCACGGTAGTAATGCAGCAGTTCATCCTTCGAGATGTTCGAAGCGAGTGCGTCTTTCTTAGATGCCAAGGGCGCGTCCTCCCAGCCGGGTCAAAGATAGTTCAACATTAAACTATCTATACCGCATCGACGTTTAAACGCAAATTCCTAAATTTTCGCCCCATGTCATCACATGACTGCCATGCACTCAGTGCATGTCGCCATGCGAAGCCCCGCACTTCGTCTGCCGACACGGCAACACCTTACATCTTTGATTTTGAACTGCCACAAAACCCGCTCAGCGAATGACAATCTCGTCCGCGCGGACATAACCAAGCACATCGCGGACCTGTTCATCCAGCAAATCGATATCCAGATAGCTGTCCGACAATCTGCGGGTCAGGTTCTTGAACGTGGCAAGTTCCGTGACCAGATCATCCCGTTCGGCCCGCAAATCTTCGGCGTCGCCCTTGATCTGCACCTGCCGCAGCACGCCATTGTCGCCCTGGATCGCAGCAAACGTGAAATAAGCCCCCAGCGTCACCGCCAGGGCAAAGTAAAACATTCCGCCCATCTTGGGCCGCGCAACAAATGTGGTGAACATATTCTGCCTCGTCCTGACCCCTCTGACGGGGGTGCTGCTAAGATCCTTGCACAAGGACAGCCGAAAAGCAAAGACTTAGCCACCAGTGATTTGCAAGTCGGAGGAGAAATTGCCCTTGAAGGGTTGACACGCCGTCCGGTCGATGCGGGCCGGTTGCCCGATGGCCTGACAAAGCGTGGTCTTGAAATGTCCTGTCACTTGGCCATACCTGTCGGCGGTCATGGGCGTCAGGCTGTCCAGCACCAGACTGACCTCTGACCCGACCGAGGTCAGTCTCGGCCCGTCAAAGGCTTTGCCCGTAATGATCTCGATCACAGGGTCAGATAGCGCGCCCGTCTGTGTCACGGCACGCATGTCACCCTTGACCAGCAACCGGTTGGCATCGCTGCTGGGTCGCCCCGCCGGATCACCCATCATGCGGAACTGCAAGCCGTCAAAACTTGTGATCTGCACCGCCGCGTCAGACGCACTGATCGAGTAATCATATGTGTCCCAATTTTGCGCAGCACCATTCAGATCCGCCGTGACAGTGCCGATCTGTGGTGGATAGCCTGGCGGCAAGGTCTCTGCCACCGGCAGGCACCCCGACAAAACCAAAATCGCCAAAGCCGCCCTCATGCTTGACCTTTGTAAATCGCGACCATCTTGCCCAGCATCGCCAAGGCGTCCGCCCGTGGCCGTTGAAACGCGTTCCGCCCGATGATCGATCCATTGCCGCCGCCGTCGCGGATTGCGATCGTGTCGTCATAAACCGCATCCGTCCCCTTGGCCGCCCCACCCGAAAACACCACGATCCGCCGCCCGTTGAAACAGCTTTGCATGATATGGGCCACCCGTTCGGCCAATGTGGCGACCGGAATCTGCTGTCCGTCATAGACCTTCTTGGCTTCGTCCTGCTCGACAAAGGCGGTTGGCAATTTCACCTTGATGATATGCGCGCCCAGCAAGGTTGCGATATGCGCGGCATAGGCGGTCACATCCACCGCCGTCTCGCCATCCTTGCTGATGCTGCCGCGTGGATAGGACCAGATCACTGTCGCAATCCCCTTGCGCGCCGCCTCCTGCCGCAGGGCGCGGATTTCCTCGAACATGCCCAGCATCTGGTCCGACCCCGGATAGATCGTGAACCCGATTGCCGAACACCCCAGCCGCAGCGCATCGTCGACCGCGGCCGTCACCGCCTGATCCTTGCCCGCCCCCGGCCCCATCAGCGAATTGGCGCTGTTCATTTTCAGAATCGTCGGGATTTGCCCCGCAAATGTATCCGCCCCCGCCTCCAACCGGCCCAAAGGTGCGGCAAAGGCTGACAAACCCGCATCAATCGCCAGCTGGTAATGATAATGCGGGTCATATGCGCCGGGATTCACCGCAAAACTGCGCGCCGGCCCATGTTCAGACCCCTGATCGACCGGCAGAATGATCATCTTGCCGGTGCCACCCAAAGCGCCTTCCATCAAGATCCGGGCAAGGTTGCTTTTCACGCCGGGCGTTTCGCCTTCATAGTTGGACAGAATTTTCTGGACGATCGGTGTGGTGCGCATCTGGGTCCTCCTGAACTTGGGTTACATCTTTATCCAAGCTGCCGATGCACTGCGCAATGCCTGTTATCGCAAACAATGGTCCGACCCAGCCACGCAGATGCGTTGCGTGGCGTGCTTGCGCAGTTTATGGAAAGGCATGACGACCACCGACCCCAAAAAACTGATCCGAATTGCCCGTGAAGGCGGGGGTGAGAGTTTGGCCGAGCCTTTGGACCTTGGCCAAAGGGTCCGGGATCTGCGCAAGGCCAAGGGCTGGACCCTGGATCAGGCGGCAGTCCAGGCCGGTCTGGCCCGCTCGACCCTGTCAAAAATCGAAAACGGTCAGATGTCGCCCACCTATGACGCGGTCAAGAAACTCGCTGACGGGTTAAAGATCTCTGTCCCTCAGTTGTTCACGCCTGCCGGTCGCGCTCAGGTTTCGGGCCGCATGGCCATGACGAAATCCGGCACCGGCCAGGCCCATGTGACGGCGACATATGAACACGAACTGCTGGCAGGTGGTCTGTCACGCAAAGTCATGCTGCCCTACCGCGCGACAGTGCGCGCGCGCGACATGGCCGATTTCGACGGATGGGTGCGCCACGACGGCGAGGAGTTTCTGTATGTCGTTACAGGCGTGATCCGCCTTTACACCGAGTTTTACGAACCCGCCGAACTGCGCCGTGGCGACAGCGCCTATTACGACGCCACCATGGGCCACAACGTCATCAGCCTGTCGGACGAGGATGCCACGATCCTGTGGGTCACCTCTGTGAACTGATAACCCAAGTCGCGCGCACTGCCCCTTTCCTGGGGCAAACAGCCTCCGCCGCTGCGAAAGATCAGCCGCCTATCCACCCCGCCACGCGATTGGCCGAGCCGGAAATATCCTGCCCGACCCCGGAAATCGTGTTGCACCCGGCAAGCGCGGCCAACAAGGCCGCCACCAACATCGTCTTTTTCATGCTCAGCCTCGCTTGGGTTTTTTATTCTTGATACCACCAGGTGTCCGGCAAAAAGCCCAGCCAGTCACCATAGATCGGCAAGTTTTCAGGATAATGCAGTTCCTTCTTATGCGCCATCCGCGACACGTTGGAATACCAAAACGGGATGACATAGCGACCAGAAGTCAACACCCGGTCCAGGGCTTGTGTGGCCGCGACGAAATCCGCCCGGTTGCTGGCGCTGACCATGATCTTGATCAATGCCTCTGCTGCAGGCGAGTTCATCCCCATCCAGTTCCGCGTCCCCGGCTTTTCGATGCCCTCCTGCCCCCAGTACAGCGTTTGTTCGTTCCCCGGACTCAGCGAAAGGGACCGGATATAGTGGGTCATGTCAAAGTCGTAATTGGTGGTCCGTTCCTTGTACTGCGCCGAATCCACAGTGCTGATCTTGGCCGAAATCCCCAACCGTTTCAGCGCCTCGACAAAGATTTCCGATGCGGAAATGGTATCCGTCGCGCCATTGGCCATCAGGATCTCAAAGGCAAAGGGCTCACCTGCGGCATTCTTCAACACGCCGTCCTGCACCGTCCAACCCGCCTGGCCCAACAGATCGGTCGCCTTGCGCAACCCCGCCCGGTTGGCCTCGCTGCCGTCCGAAACCGGCAGGCTGTAGCCGTCCAGCGCCCCCGGCAGCAGATCAGCCTTGAAGGGGTCCAGCAGTGCCGCAACGGACCCCGACGCGGGACCGGCCACCTCGCCTGACAGTTCCGAATTCGAAAAGTAGCTGGTGATCCGGGGCGTTGCCCCATCGTTCAAGGTTTGATTGATCAGTTCAAAGTTGAACGCCTGTATCAACGCCTCTCTGACCCGCCAATCGGCAAACATCGGCTTGCGGGTGTTGAACACCAGCCCGTCAATGCCCGACGGTCGCTTGTGCGCGATCTCATCCTTGACCACCTCACCTGACTGCACCGCAGGAAAGTCATAGTTTGCCGCCCATTTGGCCGGGTTCGACTCGCGATAGGTGTCGATCTCCCCGGCCTTGAACGCCTCGAACATCACGGTCGGGTCGGCGTAATAATCGTATTTGATCTGATCGAAGTTGAAGAGCCCCGTGTTGAAGGCCAGATCACGACCCCACCAATCCGGGTTGCGCTTATAGGTGACAGATGCGCCCGCCTCAACCTGATCCACCACATAGGGGCCCGAGCCGATCGGCGCCTCCATCGACGACACCGTGAAATCCTTGCCCTCCCACTGTTTCTTTTGCAGGATCGGACGCAGCCCCAGCAACAAGGGCATCTCACGGTCTTTTTCTGTAAAGGTGAACTTGACGGTGCGCGGGCCGATGGCTTCCGACGTGGCGATCTTCTTCCAGGCCGTCGCATAGCGGGGGTTGCCCTGCTCGCCCAAGGTCTGAAACGACCACAACACGTCCTCGACCGTAACCGGGGTGCCGTCCGAGAATCTGGCCCCGTCGCGCAGCGTAAATTCCACATAGGACCGCTCGGCATCGGTGTCGACCGACTCGGCCAGCAGCCCGTACAGCGTAAAGGGCTCGTCATAAGAACGGCCCATAAGTGTCTCTACCGTAAGCGAAGACACCGAGGACGGGGCCGAGCCTTTGGTGATGAACGGGTTCAGCGAATCAAAGCTGCCAGGTTCGCCAAATGTGATTCGTCCGCCTTTGGGGGCTTGCGGGTTGGCTTGCGGCAATGATGTGAAATCCGGCGGCAGTGCCGGTTCACCATACATTGCTATGCCATGTTCGGGCTCGGCAAATGCCATCTGGCCCGCCGAAACGAGCATTGCTGCCGCGATTGCAGCCTTGAAAACTTGGAAAACTGACCGTGTCATGTGCCGCCGACCCCCGCTGGCTTTGCTGATTTTCCTAAATCTACGGCCTCTTGCCGGCCTTTTCAAACGTTTAACTTGATCCGCATCGTAAGGCGGCGTATACAAGGTTCACTGCTCGATAGGTTTCTTGCCTGTATGAAACCTGCCTCAATAACTGAACGTCGGCCTTGTGCCGGCGTTTTTTTTCATTTCGGTGCGACGAAACTGATGTGTCTGACGGCAAGTGACGGGAAACAGTCCAGACACCTGGCCCCACCCGGAATGCCGCCGCGCCCAAAGGTCATCTGATCGCAGTTTGGCGGTGCTTTGTCAGGGCATCGTGCGATCGGTCGCTATGGTCTTGGGTGATGGATCAGGTATGCTGCAATGCCACAAGCCCGGCTGCGGGCCATGTTCAAGACCGTGATGCAGGTTGAATCTCAGGAAAGGGTGGATCATGCCGAAGGGTAAATGCGCTGTTATCACCGGCTCCAATTCGGGCATAGGGCTGGGTGTGGCCGAGGCACTCGCACAGGCAGGGGCTGATGTCGTCCTCAACTCCTTCACTGACAGGCCCCAGGATCATGATCTCGCCGCAGATCTGGGCCGCAGGCACGGGGTCAATGCCCGCTACATTGCCGCCGACATGTCGAAGGGTGCCGAATGCCGCGCCCTGATCACCAAGGCCGGGCTGTGCGATATCCTGATCAACAATGCAGGGATCCAGCACGTCGCTCCGGTCGAAGACTTTCCACCTGAAAAGTGGGATCAGATCCTGGCCATTAACCTGTCTTCTGCCTTTCATACGACTGCCATGGCCTTGCCGTTGATGCGCGCCAAAGGGTGGGGCAGGGTGATCAACATCGCTTCGGCGCATGGCCTGACCGCCAGCCCCTACAAATCCGCCTATGTCGCCGCCAAACATGGCGTCATTGGTCTGTCCAAGACCGTCGCTCTGGAAACCGCCGGGCAGGGCATCACGTGCAACGCCATCTGCCCCGGCTACGTTCTGACACCCCTGGTCGAGGCGCAGATCCCCGACCAGATGCGGGTCCATGACATGGACCGCGAAACCGTCATCCGTGAGGTGTTGCTGCTTCGCCAACCATCACGGCAATTTGCCACGGTCGAACAGATCGGCGGCACTACCGTCTATCTCTGCTCCCCCGCCGCCGATCAAGTGACGGGCACCACGATCAGCGTTGATGGCGGCTGGACGGCGCTTTAGGACCGTCTCATCAACGCGTTCGAGTGCGCCGAGATGGCGGCAGCCTGGCGGTCGAGGTGGCCGCCCGCCCTTCGTCCCCGCCTCGGGGTAATGCGGCTCAATCAGCGCCAGAAGACGACCCCACGGAAACTCCGCGTTCATCTCCGCCAGAAACTGCTCGCGCCGCGTCACCTTGTTCTTCATCGCATTGCAAAGGCCGGGAAAGGCAGGCTGTTTCGGCATCTGCGGGGCTCCTTTCAAGGATGCCCAAGTCTATCAGATCATGCAAAAAGGGGGCGGTTTTTCAGACGTTCCTTGACAATAATGCTTCCTTCCGTTCCTTCGATAGGATCGCACCATTGAACCGTGGCCTAAAACCCAACGGTTTCATGTCTTCAAATGATCCGTCCCGAAGTCGCCGCCAAAGTCGCGCCAGACGCTGTGTATGTGCGTGCCCTCGTTCAGTGAATTGTCGAACTCCAGCAGGAACGTTTCGCTTTGGATCCGATAGTAATGCGACCGATTGGGCGTGTGCGAGCCTGCCCAGCCGAAACTGAGCGCATCGCTTGCGGACGCATCGAATCGGGCCTGCTTTTCAATGGCGATCGCTGTCGGCAGGGCTGCCAGATAGGTGGCCACGATCTCGGCCGCCAAAGCCCGTTGGTCATTGCCCAATTCCGAGAACCGGAGGCCAACGACCGGCAACGCGCTGACCGATATGTCATTCTGCGTCACGTGCCTCAGTGAGTTTTCCTGAAA
>JBBQGU010000085.1:0-12237 GCA_038323315.1 Rhodobacterales bacterium
GTCGATGTGCAGACCGAGGATGCCATCATCACCCTGATGCGCGAAATGCGTGATGAGGGGCGGGTCATGCTGGTCTCGACCCATAACCTGGGGTCGGTGCCCGAATTCTGCGACCGAACCATTCTGGTCAAAGGCACGGTGCTGGCCTATGGCCCGACCGAAACGACCTTCACCCGCGAAAACCTGGAACTGGCCTTTGGCGGTGTGTTGCGGCATTTCGTGCTGGGCGGGACCGACCTGCACGACGATGATGATACGCGCACGGTGTCGGTGTTCACCGACGATGAAAAACCGTTCGTGGTCTATGACAAACCGGCCATTCAGGTGCCGAAATGATCGAAACGCTGCTGTTGCCGTTTCAATATGGCTACATGACCAATGCGATGTGGGTGTCTGCTTTGGTCGGCGGGGTCTGCGCATTCCTGTCGGTCTATCTGATGCTGAAGGGTTGGTCGTTGATCGGGGATGCGCTCAGCCATTCCATCGTGCCGGGGGTTGCCGGGGCCTATATGCTGGGCCTGCCCTTTGCGCTGGGGGCGTTCCTGGCGGGCGGCCTGGCTGCGGGGGCCATGCTGTTCTTGAACCAGCGGTCCAATCTGAAAGAGGACGCTGTCATCGGGCTGATCTTCACCTCGTTCTTCGGTCTGGGGTTGTTCATGGTGTCACTGTCGCCGATGTCGGTTTCGGTACAGACGATCACGATGGGCAATATTCTGGCGATCACACCCGAGGATACGTTGCAACTGGCGATCATCGGCTTTGTGTCGCTGGCGGTGCTGCTGGCCAAGTGGAAAGACCTGATGGTCACGTTCTTTGACGAAAACCATGCGCGCTCGATGGGGATCAGGACCGGCCTGTTGAAGGTGGTGTTCTTCATGCTGCTGTCGGCGTCCTGCGTGGCCGCCTTGCAAACCGTCGGCGCCTTTCTGGTGATCGCGATGGTTGTGACGCCCGGTGCCACGGCCTATCTGCTGACCGACCGTTTCCCGCGCCTGTTGATGCTCAGCGTGGCCATCGGGTCGATCACAAGTTTTGTGGGTGCCTATCTCAGTTTCTTTCTGGATGGCGCGACGGGCGGGCTGATCGTTTGCCTGCAAACCCTGATCTTCCTTGCCGCGTTCGTCTTTGCCCCCAAACACGGCTATCTGTCGGCCCGCCGCCGCGCCGCACGCGTGCTGAAGGGGGCCGCATGATCGACGCTCTGATCCAACCGTTCCAGTTCGCCTTCATGAACAATGCCTTTCTGATCATGGCGATGATCTCGGTGCCGATGGCGCTGTTGTCGTGCTATCTGGTGCTGAAGGGCTGGTCGCTGATGGGTGACGCCATCAGCCATGCGGTATTGCCGGGCGTGGTGCTGGCCTATCTTTTGAACATTCCGCTGATCATCGGGGCGTTTTGCGCGGGGATGTTCTGCGCGCTGGCCACGGGCTTCCTCAAGGAAAACAGCCGGGTCAAGCAAGACACCGTCATGGGCATCGTGTTTTCGGGCATGTTTGGCCTAGGTATCGTGATGTACACCAAGATCAGCACCGATGTGCATCTGGATCATATCCTGTTTGGCAACATGCTGGGGGTTGGCCGCGCCGATCTGTGGACGGCGGGGCTGATTGCGCTGGCCGTGTCAGCGGTGATCCTTGCCAAACGGCGCGATCTGATGCTGCATGCTTTTGACCCGGTTCAGGCGCAAGCGGTGGGCCTGCCGGTGCGGGTGTTGCATTACGGTCTGCTCGCGATGATATCACTGACCATCGTGGCCACGCTGACGGCGGTCGGGATCATTCTGTCGATCGGCCTGTTGATCGCGCCGGGTGCCATCGCGTTTCTGGTGACCCGGCAGTTCGACCGGATGCTGATGGTCGCCGTCGCCGTCACGTTGGTGTCAGGGTTTCTGGGGGTCTACCTCAGCTTTTTCCTCGACAGCGCCCCCGCGCCCACCGTGATCCTGATCATGACATCCGTGTTCATCGTGTCCTTTGTGGCGTCAACACGCAGGACCAAACAGCAAACAACCTGACCGCCCGTTGTCTGGATCACCCGGGTTGCAGCCCCGCGCCAAGGCTTTGCATCAGTTGCGCTCTCAGTCAATTTGTGCGCGGGTCCGTGTCGATCCGGCGGTGCCAGTAAACCGACCCCGGAAAGCGCCGGATCGCCATGGGCGGCGTGGCGGTCACAAGGCCAAAGCCCGGTCCAAATGTCAGGGCGACGCTTGCAGGCAGGGTGACCAGGGCTTTGGACGCCGCAACGGCCGCAAGCGCGGGCAGAAACGCCGGCAGACCCAGCAAGGTTCGCCAAAAATCATCTCGGGCCGTCCCCAAAACACGCCCAGCGACAGATCGGCGCGCCCGCCCGTCGGTTCATTCGTTCCCGTCATATCTATGGGCTGCGCTGACCCTGCGGCATCTGCGGCGACCGCGTGCTCAAGGAAATGACGACGGCGGGCCGCTGGCTGATGTCAGCCGGACTGATCGATGGTCCGACGGGAAAGGGGATCATCAAGAACCTGTGGGAACACTCAAAGCCCGACTGGTACGACCTGCCCGCGATCACTCCATGACAAGTCCCGTCACCATCCATGTCCGCGGCAAGCCCTCGGGCCTTTGATGACCGGCTGGCCCTTGCCCCTGTGCGTGCTGCTGACCGTGGCGGTGCAGGTCGGACTTTCGGAAAGTACGCAGGCCGCACCAGATGAGAAAGCCGGTTCCGAGCGTGTAGAGTGCCGAAGTTACATCCGAAGCCTCCCGCAAGATCGTACCAAGCGATGAGATTGCAACGAGAAAGATCAAAATCTCGGAGCAATAGCCCGTCGTCGCTGTCACCCAGCCATGTCTTGCATTCGCACCTGACCGGATCAGGCAAAGGTTTTGCGGCCCGATGGACAGGACAAGGCCAATGCCGACAGCGAAGCCGCTGAGGATCGCGGCCGAGGCGAAGCCGGTCAACATTGCGGCGCGCCTGCGTCGTGGTCATCAGCAAACGGCATAGAGCTTTCGTCTGCGCCGGTCTTTTTGGTGTTGTCGAACATGGCAGTTTCTCGGGTCAGGTCACTGTCACGAAGCACCGTCCGGGGCAAAGCGATCGCGTCGCTTGGCTTTGGGGGTGGCGCGTCGGGCTTTGGCGGAAACGGGCGTTCGCGGAACCGCCCTGTTGCTGTGTCAAAGAAGGTTTCTGTCAGATAGCCCTTGGTGTTGTGGATGATCCGATGCGGTCCCATCGCTGGCCCCCTGTGATGATGTGATGCGATCCGTTCCGGCCTGCTGCAAGGCTGGAACAACAGGTCAGGCCGGTGCAGCAGGCCGGCCTGTGACTTTCTCTGGAGCGCTGGGGCCAGGTGAACGCCGGCCACCAGCGCGGGTCGGCCTCAGCCGGGCATTTGAGCGAAACACGCCCGGTCAGCCGTCGGAACACGGTGCAGCTGCCTGATTTCGTCCGCGACCAGATCCTGCAACTGCCACAGATGCGGATCGTGGATATCCACGGATTGCAGGGCTGCCACGGTCTTGAACAGGTATTCGGCCCCTGATCCTGCATGACCGCAGGCGCGGGCCAGGATCGACGCGACCTGCTGGATGGAAAGTTCGGGCAGGCCCGCAACCTCTGGCGGATCGGCGTAAAAGCACAGTGCCCGCAATGGACCATCCCCGGTCTGCAGATCGATCACCTGCAAGGCGGCATAGCCCATCGGCCCGCCGATCTCGCGTCGTAGCAATCTGACCATCAGCGCATGCCAGTCGTCACCCAGCGGGCGTTGCGCCATGCCAAGACATGCGCCGCCACGGCGCAGGGCCATCATCAAACCGGGCTGCTCGGGCGAGCCGCGCCAACTGCGCATCTCGATGCAGAACGAACGGTGCCAGCCATGGGCCGTGCCGCGGCGCTGCTCGGCGATGTCAGTTGCCGGTTTCCAGATCAACGAGCCATAGGCGAATACCCAGATCGGGGCGCCGTCCAGGTTTGCAAGGACTTCGGTCGCCGCCCGGTCAAAGTCGGCTTCGGCAAAGCGGACCGTGGCCGGATCGCGTGCCGGTGGTGGCATGTCGCGGTGGCACAGGGCAACAAGGTCCGCCGTCAGGGACATCAACGCGGTGCGCGCCGGCCGGGGTTGGGACAGGGAGTTCATCTGCAACGCGGCCCCCAATGATCCACGAGCACGCGCGCGTTTTCGTCACAGATGGCGGCCAAAAGCGCCTCGTCCCATCCTGCATCATCCCGCATGCCGATCCGGGACGGGATTTCGGCCACTGCTGCGGGACGCTCCGCCGACATGAACCTCGCGATCCGGTGGGTCAGATGTTTCATCGCCAGTCTCCTTGCTGTGTTTGGTTTTGTTGCACTGATGCTGACCCTGCGCCGTGAAACGCGCGGGGGTCGGCACGTGAAAACCCTTGGCAAAAAGGCTTTGCAAACGGGCGTGATCGTGAATTAACTGTGAAAACCGATCCGATATCCTGTCAGCGAAAGGAAAGTCGCCGTGTCGCGATGCCAGATCATCATGCTCGGCGGTTGGTCCTTGACCGGGTCGACAGATCTGCCGTTGCCGACCCGCAAGGACCGGCAGCTGCTGGCCTATCTTGCGGCGCAAAACGGGCGGCCCCAGTCGCGCGAAAAGCTTGCCAGCCTGCTCTGGGCAGACCGCGCCGAGGAACAGGCGCGCGACAGCCTCAGGCAGTCATTGGCGGCCCTGCGGCGCGCATTTCGCACCGTCGGTCTTGACCCCGTGATCAGCGACCGCACCACGGTCTGTCTGGACCTGAGCCTGATCTCGGTTGACATGGTGACTTTTGCGGCAGGATGCACCACATCGGTGCCGTCGGCTGCGCTGGCCGGGCTGTACCGGGGGCCGTTCCTCGACGGGTTGGACACCTCAACCCCCGACTTTGAACAATGGGTCACACAGGAACGGCACCACCTTGCCGCGCTGGCGGCGCAACTGGTCGTGACCGCGTCGATTTCCGTCCTGCCGCCCGCCGATTGCGAGGAAGCCCTTCAGCTTGGTCACAGGTTGCTGGCCGATGATCCGACGCTGGAGACGGTGTACCGCGCCACCATGCGCATCGCCCATGCGCGCGGCGAACGGGTCACGGCGCTAAAGGTCTACGCAACCTGCCGTGACGCCCTGCGCGACGAACTGGGCGTCGAGCCGGATCACGAGACGGAAAAGCTGTACCGTGACATCCTGACCCACAGCGCCAAAGCGCCACAAACGCCGGTCGAGGTTCTGACCGAACTCGCGCCCACCAAGCCTTCGGTCGCCATCATTCCCTTTGTCAATCTGACCGGAAAAGGCAGTCTGAACTTTCTGTGCGAAGGGCTGGCCGAGGATGTCTCGACCGGCTTGGGACGGTTCCGTTCGCTGTTCGTGATCGACCGCTATTCCGCGGCGGCGGTGGCGGCCGCCACCTCGGACACGGTCGAGATCGGCAAACGGCTGGGTGCCGCCGCGCTGGTGCAGGGCAGCATTCAGACCACCGCCGCGCGCCTGCGGGTCACCGTGCGGCTGGTCGACAGCGCCACCCGGGCCCAGATCTGGAGCGACGTTTTCGAATCTGCGGCCACCGACGCGCCGGGCATCCCCGACCAGATCGTCAACGCGATCATCGCGACGGTGCACAACCGGGCCGAGCTTACGGTCACGGATCGCAGCAAAGGCAAGCCATCGATGGCCGCCTATGAATGCACGATGCGCGGCATCAAGCATCTGCGCGGTTACGCGGCCGACGACAATGCCAAGGCTCTGGCCCTGTTTCAGGACGCGCTGCAGGCCGACCCGGATTATCCGCTGGCGCAAGCCTATCTGGCATTCACCGATGCGGTCGTGAACAACTACGACGCGGCACCCCGCGCCATCTTGGTCGATTGTAAAACGCGCATCGATCAGGCGGTGGCCCTCGATCCCGATGATGGTCGCATTCATTGGCTGCTGGCATTCGTTCACAGCTATCTACGCGAATTTGACGATGAAAAACGCCAGTTGGAGATCGCATTGGCCCTCAATCCCAACGACGCGAACGCCAAGGCATCCTACAGCAGCGCCCTGTCCTGCTTTGGCCAGCACGACGAGGCCATAAGCGAGATCCGCGAGGCGATGCGGCTGAACCCTTTCCATCCGGAATGGTATTGGGTCGGACTTGGCGGCACATTTCTGGCCGCGCGCCGTTATGAGGATGCGATCGAGGCCTATAAACGACGCACGCGCCCGCAGGTTTGGGTGCTGTCTCGCATAGCGGTCTGCCTGGCCCATCTGGGGCGCATCACCGAAGCAAAAGATATGGCGCAGCGTATTCTGGAACAGAACCCAGCCTTCCGGATATCGACGTCGCGGCGCGGTGGATATTCGGATGAGCAGATCGCGCATCTGGGCAAGGGCATGCTGTTGGCAGGGTTGCCCGACTGACCGGATGATTTGCCGGTAGGTGATCAGATCGGGCAAGCAATGACGTCCAGCGCGTCACAGGGTCACGCGCCGAACTGCGTCTCCAACCATTTTTCCAGCCAGTGGATGTTGTAATCGCCGTTCTGGATGTCAGGCTCGGCCAACAGCGCCTCGAACAGGGGGATCGTGGTTTCGATGCCGTCGATGATCAACTCGCCCAAGGCGCGCCGCAACCGTGCGAGGGCCTCGGGGCGGTCACGACCGTGGACGATCAGCTTGCCGATCAGGCTGTCGTAATAGGGCGGGATCGAATAACCGCCGTACAAAGCGCTGTCCATCCGAACGCCCAACCCGCCGGGCGCATGAAACACCTTGACCTTGCCCGGACGCGGCGCAAAGTCGGGCAGGCGTTCGGCGTTGATCCTGACCTCGATGGCATGGCCGTTGATTTCCAGATCGCTTTGGCTGAACGACAACGGCAGGCCCGAGGCGACGCGGATCTGCTCGCGCACAAGGTCCACGCCAAAGATCGCTTCGGTCACCGGGTGTTCGACCTGCAACCGCGTGTTCATCTCGATGAAAAAGAATTCGCCCTTCTCATACAGGAACTCGATGGTCCCGGCCCCGATATAGTTGATCGATCCCACCGCATCGGCGCAGACCTTGCCGATCTTTGCACGCAAAGCAGGGGTGATGACGGGGCCCGGAGCCTCCTCGAACACCTTCTGGTGGCGGCGCTGCAACGAACAGTCGCGCTCGCCCAGATGCACGGCATTGCCCTTGCCGTCTCCAAACACCTGAATCTCGATATGGCGCGGGGTTTGCAGGTATTTTTCGATATAGACTTCGTCATTGCCAAAGGCGGCCTTGCTTTCCGCCCTCGCGGTGCGAAAGGCAATCTCCAACTCGACCGGGGTGCGTGCGACCTTCATGCCACGCCCGCCACCGCCTGCGGTCGCCTTGATGATCACCGGAAAGCCGATGCCCTTGGCCACACCGATGGCACTTTCATAATCCGCCACGCCGCCATCGGACCCCGGCACGACCGGGATGCCCAGCGCCTTGGCGGTTTCCTTGGCGGTGATCTTGTCGCCCATGATGCGGATATGTTCCGCCGTGGGGCCGATGAACGTGATGTCATGATCCTGCAACGCCTGCGCAAAGGCCGCGTTTTCGGACAGGAACCCATAGCCCGGATGCACGGCCTGCGCGCCGGTAATCTCGCAGGCCGAGATGATAGCGGCCTTGTTCAGATACGACAGCGTCGACGACGCAGGCCCGATGCAGACACTCTCATCGGCCATCCGCACATGCATCGCGTCGGCATCGGCGGTGGAATGCACGGCGACCGACTTGATGCCCATTTCACGGGCGGCACGGATGACACGCAGGGCAATCTCGCCACGGTTGGCGATCAGGATCTTGTCAAAGATGGGTTTGGTCAAGATCGCGGCCCCTATTCGATGATCAGCAAGGGCGCGCCATATTCCACGGCCTGACCATCCGACACCACGATGCGCCTGACCACACCGGCACGGGGGGCGGGGATGTGGTTCATGGTCTTCATCGCCTCGATGATCAGGACCGTCTGCCCTTCGGTCACGGTCGATCCAATGCTGACAAAGGCCACAGCCCCCGGTTCCGCTGACAGATAGACGGTGCCGACCATGGGCGAGGTCACCGCACCCGGATGCTGCGCCGGGTCCTCGCTGACCGCAGGGGCCGATGGGGCAGGGGCCGAAGCGCCAGGTGCCGCATAGTGCATCACAGGCGCTGCCGCCACCTGCACAACCGCGCCCTGTTTGACCACCCGCACGTTCAGGCTGTCGTTTTCGCCATATTCCCGCTTGACCGACAATTCGGTCAGGTCATTCTTGTTCAACAACTCTGCAAGGGCTGCGATGAAGGTCACGTCTGCATCAGGAGATTGTTTGCTCATGCCGTCCTCTGTTGGCGTCGTTTCGGGGTCCGTGGGGCCGGGGTTCCACAGCATGGGCCGCATTTGTGCCCGCTCTATATCGGTAAAGCGCCTCAAGGAAAAGCCGGGATGTTGGGATGGGGCGTTGCCTGCAAAAATCTGGCCCCTCCGCATTATTTACCATTTGATAAAAAATGCACCCTGTGCCAGCCTGAAGACTATGGCGGCCTGAACCAAAAAAGCCTGAACCCAAAATAGCCTGAACTCACAAAGACTGCGAGGATCCCATGTCGAACTCTCCCATGACCCCCGGCATCGCCGCAGCCCGCCTGACGCCTGCGGCGGTGGCGGCCAATTTCACCGACAAGGCCCCGCGCTTTGACCCGCACGAGGCGCTGGTGGCCGCAGACCGGTGCTATTTCTGCCATGACGCGCCGTGCGTGACGGCCTGCCCGACCACCATCGACATCCCGCTGTTCATCCGCCAGATCGCCACCGGCACGCCCGAGGCGGCTGCAAAGACCATCTTCGCCCAGAACATCATGGGCGGCATGTGCGCCCGCGTCTGCCCGACCGAAACCCTGTGCGAAGAGGTCTGCGTGCGCGAGGTCGCCGAGGGCAAGCCGGTCGAGATCGGCCGCCTGCAACGCTACGCCACAGACACGCTGATGGCCAAGGGCGTGCATCCCTTTCAGCGCGCCGCCGACAGCGGCAAGCGGGTGGCTGTTGTCGGTGCAGGGCCTGCGGGCCTGTCCGCCGCCCACCGCCTCGCCCTGCACGGCCATGCCGTCACGGTCTTTGAACGCCGCGCCAAGGCGGGCGGGTTGAACGAATACGGCATCGCTGCGTACAAATCCGCCGACGACTATGCCGCGCAAGAGGTGGCATGGCTGCTGAAGATCGGCGGTATCACGATTCAGACCGGCGTTTTGGGGGCCGGTATCACCCTCGCCGGGCTAGAGGCCAATTATGACGCGGTGTTTCTGGGCATCGGCCTTGGCGGCGTGAACGCCTTGGGCCTGCCGGGCGAGGATCTGCCCCATGTCCGCAACGCCGTCGATTTCATTGCCGACCTGCGGCAGGCGCCCGATAAATCCACGCTGCCGGTTGGCCGTGACGTGGTGGTGATCGGCGGCGGCATGACGGCTGTCGACGCCGCCGTGCAATCCAAACTGCTGGGCGCGCAGAACGTGACGATGGTCTACCGCCGCACCAAAGACCGGATGAGCGCCAGCCTGTACGAACAGGACCACGCCACCGCCAGCGGTGTAAAGATCATCTACGGCGCCTCGCCCAAGGCGATCACCGCCGACGGCGTCACCTTTGCCTATGACGGCGGTGAGGGCTTTATCCTGAAGGCCGATCAGGTGTTCAAGGCGATCGGCCAGACCCTGACCGACGCGCCGATTGCCCGTAACGGCACAAAACTCGCGGTCCGCGCCGGCAAGGTCTGGGCCGGTGGCGATTGCGCGGCGGGGGGCGAGGATCTGACCGTGACCGCCGTCGCCGAGGGTCGCGACGCTGCCGAAGCGATCCACGCCATGCTGACGGGGCCGGTGGGTTGAAAACCCACCCTACCCATAACCGGATGCCTCGCCTTGATCAGATAAGGTTTGGCCATGGCGGCGTGATCAATCTGCCCCATATGCCGCACCCCCCTGAACCGTGTGACGACCTTGTTGCCCCGCTTGATCCATATCAGCGACGGCTGGCCCCCAAGGTCCTAACTGCCAGTGGCGCAGGCATGGGAGAGCGGGATGGATTGGTCAGCGGACGGAATGATGGCCTTTGCCACGGCGAATCAGCCGCTCGCCTGGGGCGTGGTTCTGCTGATGTCGGTGCTGGAGACAACGCCGCTGGTCTCGGCGGTTGTGCCGACCATGCCGGTGCTGATCGGCTTGGGCGCTCTGGCTGCGGCGGGGACGATCAGCTTTTTGCCGATCTTTCTGGGGGCATGGGCGGGGGCGGTGATCGGGTCGACCTTTTCCTGGTGGCTCGGCCACCATTTTGGCCGCGCCATCCTGCGCTGGAAACCGATCGAGACGCATCCGGCCTGGGTCAAGAAGGGCACGGATGGGATCAACCGCTATGGCCCTTGGGTCATCCTGTTCAGCCACATCTTCGCACCCCTGACCGCCGCCGTGTTCCTGATCGCGGGTGTTACGCGCATGCCGTTCTGGCGGTTTCAACTGGCCAATGTGCCTGGGGCGCTGGCCTGGGCCTATGTGGTCCCGAAGACCGGCGATCTGGTCGAAAAGCTGTGGGGTCTGGTGGGCTGATGTCGGGCGGCAATGGCGGGGTTGACCTCGCGCTACGGCGCAATGGCGGGGTTGACCCCGCCCTACGGACAGGCGGGACAGGGCTGGGACGCACCGGCATCACATCATCAGGGGACGGTGGGTCAAGACCCGCCCTATGGAGAATCTGACATGGCAAGTTTGGCATCGAACTTCATCGGCATCAAATCCCCCAACCCGTTCTGGCTGGCCAGCGCTCCGCCGACCGACAAGGCCTATAACGTCGAACGCGCCTTTGAAGCGGGCTGGGGTGGCGTGGTCTGGAAAACCCTCGGCTCGGAAGGGCCGCCCATCGTCAACGTCAACGGCCCGCGCTATGGCGCGATCTGGGGCGCGGACCGGCGCTTGCTGGGCTTGAACAACATCGAGTTGATCACCGACCGGCCCTTGCAGATCAACCTTGATGAAATCAAGATGGTCAAACGCAAATGGCGCGACCGGGCCATGGTGATTTCGCTGATGGTGCCCTGCGATGAGGAGTCGTGGAAGGATATCCTGCACCGGATCGAGGATACCGAGGCCGACGGCGTGGAACTGAACTTCGGCTGCCCCCATGGCATGGCCGAACGCGGCATGGGCAGTGCCGTGGGCCAGGTACCGGAATACATCCAGATGGTCACGGCCTGGGTCAAGAAACACAGCCGCATGCCCTGCATCGTCAAGCTGACACCCAACATCACCTCTATCCTGCCGCCCGCTACGGCGGCGCACCGGGGTGGGGCCGATGCGGTCAGTTTGATCAACACGGTGAAATCTATCACCAATGTCGACCTTGACCACTTTTCGCCCTTTCCGATGATCGACGGCAAGGGCAGCCATGGCGGCTATTGCGGTCCCGCCGTCAAACCCATCGCCCTGAACATGGTGGCCGAGATTGCCCGCAACGCCGAGACTCGCGGCCTGCCGATCAGCGGCATTGGCGGTGTCACGACGTGGCGCGACGCGGCCGAGTTCATGGCACTGGGGGCCGGCAATGTGCAGGTCTGTACCGCTGCCATG
This sequence comes from Rhodobacterales bacterium, assembly GCA_038323315.1. Classification (GTDB taxonomy): domain Bacteria; phylum Pseudomonadota; class Alphaproteobacteria; order Rhodobacterales; family Rhodobacteraceae; genus Stagnihabitans. The sequence goes on from JBBQGU010000085.1 coordinate 11,588, forward strand.
ACCTATGGCTTTAAAATCGTCCAGGAAATGATCTCGGGCCTGTCGGAGTATCTTGACAGCAAAGAGATGGCCCTGTCCGACCTTGTCGGCCGCGCGGTGCCGAATTTCGTGGAATGGCAGGACCTGAACCTGAACTACGTGACCAAAGCCCGCATCGACCAGGACGCCTGCATTTCCTGTGGCCGCTGCTTTGCGGCCTGCGAGGATACCAGCCATCAGGCCATCGCCATGTCGCCAGACCGTAAATTCACGGTCATGGATGACGAATGCGTCGCCTGCAACCTGTGCGTCAATGTCTGCCCGGTGCAGGATTGCATCACCATGATCGAGATGCCCAAAGGCGCCGTCGACCCCCGCACAGGCCGCACGGTGGGAGATTACGGCAACTGGACCCAGCACCCCAACAACCCGTCGGTTGCGGCGAAATAGGATCGAAAATCTCGCAAAGCCCGCACCCCAAGAATTTTCGACGAAAATTCTTGGGCGGCACCCCGTCAACACTTCAACTGCAATCGACCTGCGTTGCAGATCACCACGAACGGACCGCCACATTCCAGCAGATGAAAGCCGCGTCTGACACCTTCCGCGAAAAGACATCGCGGCCGATTTCTCGCTCGACATCCCGCACGGCACGCCGGACAAAGCCGCAC
>JBBQGU010000086.1:0-12208 GCA_038323315.1 Rhodobacterales bacterium
TGGCTTACGAGGCATCCGCGCCTCAAGCTTCATTTCACGCCGACAAGCGCGTCGTGGCTGAACCTCGTCGAACGGCTCTTTGCCGAAATCACGTCAAAGCGCATCCGCAGCGGCAGCTACACCAGCGTCGATGATCTGGAACCCGCCATCCATGACTGCCTTGGGCAGCACAATACCAAGCCGAAACCGTTTCACTGGTCAAAAACAACCGAGGATATCTTGACACGGGAACGACGCGCGCTGGACGAACTCGATGAAATCAGAGGGAGCAGGTAGCAAGCGTCAGACTCGGAACACTAGCTGCTGGCCGGTTCATCCTCGGTTTCCTCGGTCGCGGGGGTCGCGATGCGGAAACTGCGCAGAATGAAGTCCGGCACGTGATCGCCCATGCCCACGACGCGGTCATTGCCGTTTCGATCGTTGCCGTAGCGCGGCGGATAGCGGTTTTCGGCAGGGCGGCGATCGGCATTGCCGCGCTGTTCGCTGGAGTTGCGGGGCGGGCGACGGTCCTCGGACCGTTGGGTTTCGCTGCGTGGCGTTTCTGATCGCGGCGTTTCGCTGAGCGGCGCTTCGACTTCCGATGCTTCGACTTCGGCATCGATTACCGGCATCGCATCCACCTTGGCCTCGACCTTACGCTCACCACCACGCGGCGGGCGCGGACTACGGCCACTTGTGCTGCGGCCCTCAGTGCTGCGGCCCTCAGTGCTGCGTCCTGAAGCATTGCGGCTGCTGGATGGCCGGTCCGGGGTTTCCGACGCTGCCTCGACCGCGCCCTCGGGCACCTCACCCAGCGGGATCGGCATCTTGATCAACGCTTCAACGGCGGCCAGATATTTGTCGTCATGCGGCGTCGCGATGGTATAGGCCTTGCCCAGACGCCCGGCGCGGCCGGTGCGGCCGATGCGGTGAATGTAATCCTCGGGGTGCGAGGGCACGTCAAAGTTGAAGACATGGCTGACGGCCGGAATGTCCAAGCCGCGCGCCGCCACGTCCGAGGCGATCAGCAGATGCACTGACCCGTCGCGAAACCCGTCCAGCGTGCGGGTCCGCACCGATTGGTCAAGGTCACCGTGGATGGGCGAGGCGTTGAAGCCGTGTTGTTTCAACGACTTGGCCACCACATCCACATCCATTTTGCGGTTGCAAAAGACGATGGCATTGGTACAGCTTTCACCCTCAGCCTTGATCAGCGCGCGCAGAACGGCGCGCTTTTCGGCAAAGCTGCGGTCCTTTCGGGTCGGGGTGAACTTGATCAGCTGCTGTTCGATGGTCAACGAGGCGGTGGCCTGGCGCGCCACCTCGATCTTGACCGGTGATTTCAGGAAGGTGTTTGTGATCCGCTCGATCTCGGGGGCCATCGTGGCGCTGAAGAACAGCGTCTGGCGGCGCGGCGGGGTCAGTTGGAAAATGCGTTCGATATCGGGGATAAAGCCCATGTCCAGCATGCGGTCAGCCTCGTCGACCACCATGATCTCGACCCCGGTCAGCAGCAATTTGCCGCGTTCGTGGTGGTCCAGCAGGCGGCCGGGCGTGGCGATCAGCACGTCGACACCACGGTCGATCAGCTTGTCCTGTTCGCCAAAGGACACGCCGCCGATCAGCAGCGCCTTGGTCAGCTTGGTATATTTGGCATAGGTGTCAAAGTTTTCGGCGACCTGCGCCGCCAGTTCCCGCGTGGGGGCCAGCACCAGAGACCGTGGCATGCGAGCCCGCGCCCGGCCCTGACCCAGCAGCGTCACCATCGGCAGCACAAAACTGGCGGTCTTGCCGGTGCCGGTCTGGGCAATGCCCAGCACATCGCGGCGTTCCAGGGCAGGCGGGATGGCTTGTGCCTGGATCGGTGTCGGAGTTTCGTAACCTGCATCCATCACGGCTTGCAGCACGCGTGGATCCAGCGCGAGATCGGTAAATTTGGTCATATACGTCCTAAAATGGCGGGCCACCCCAAACGGATGGGCCGACACGGTTTTGGGACGCAATTTCCCAGCGTCCCGGCGTCGGGATTGGCGACCTGATGGCCACCAGAGTCCAGCTACCGGATAAGTTGGAAAAGGTCAAGGACGCGGCGCATTGGCGGTTGCAAGCTGCAATTGTGGCTTTGCGCGGCCAAAATGGAGTTCCAGCCGTTCGGACAGACGCAGGCGATCCTGATCCGATACGTCGAACTTGCAGCCCATATCGGTATCGCGGCGCCATTTCCTGTTGGCCGTCAACCGCCCGATGCCCGGAATTTCCACCGTGAACGTCGCATCATCGAACACCTTGGACGACAGCCGGTCCATCCGCAACATGGCACCGCCGGCCGAGACGCTGAGCATCTTGACCGATATCCGCATGGTGGAACTTGCCACCATTGCGGGAACGTCAGTGTCATAACGCGCAAAGTCACGCCGCTCGACAGTTGCAGTTGGCATAGCCCATCACCCCTTTTTGACGTGCTGCAGATTTCCAGTCAGCACGCATTCGACCGGGGTCAGAGTACCAGCCCACTGTTTCCAGTCAGTTAACAAGGTAATTTCCTTGGCCTGGCACTAATTTCGCAACACAACGTGCCTACCAGTTTGGTCGGTCAAGCCTTGCATCCATCACCGGCTGCCAACCGGCGCGCATGACGGCGACCAGGGGGGCAGGGGTCATCACCTGAACCTTGCCGGTTGGGCGGGGCACAGCCGGGCCATAGCCGGCTGCGGCATATTGTATCGCCAAGCCCTGCCGGATCAGATGCGGGTGGTCCTGCCAGTGGATGAACACCCCATCCGGCAGATCGTCGGCTGCGGCCGTAAACCGCCGTTGTGCCTTGCGACTGTCGTCCAGCCGGGCGGCGTGCAGGACCACGTCAACCTCCGCCGCTTTGGGCACCGCACCAAAGGCCCTGCCCCAGGCAGCACCGAAATTCCGGTAAACCGCCCTGCGGCATTCGGCACAGGGCCGGTGGCCTGCCGCACAGGCAACGGCCTCATCCAGAAAGAACAGCGGCGTATAGCGGCCCGGCTGGCCTTTGGCGACTTTGCCGCGTGCGGGCTTTTCGTGCAGCGTGCAGGTGATCCAAAGCCGGGTCTGGAACCGCCGCTTGATTACGCCCTGATCATCGTGCAGGCAGCCCCGGTTGCCCATGAACTGCCCGCGCAACGGGGTTGGCCCAAAGCTGCCGTCAGGTTGCACCCGGTTCGGGCGTGCCATGTCAGACCATCATCTCCTTGGTGGCCGACAGCGTCAACGCGGGGTAATCCCGCTCGATCCGGTCGATGTCCCATTTCAGGCGGGTCAGAAACACTGCGTCGCCGTCGCTGTCGGTCGCCATATGGCCCTTGTTGACGTTGATCAGCTTTTCCATCTCGGGTTTGGCACCCGAAACCCAGCGGGCAGAGGTGAACTGGCTGGGTTCGAACCGGACGGGCAGCGAGTATTCCTCCTCGATCCGCGACGCCAGCACCTCGAACTGCAACTGGCCCACGACGCCCACGATATAGCCCGATCCGATCATCGGTTTGAACACCTTGGCGGCCCCTTCTTCGGCGAACTGGGTCAGCGCCTTTTCCAGATGCTTGGCCTTCATCGGGTCCATCGCGCGGACGGTCTGCAACAGTTCCGGCGCGAAAGACGGGATGCCGGTAAACCGCAGCGCCTCGCCTTCGGTCAGCGCGTCGCCGATGCGCAACTGGCCGTGGTTCGGGATGCCGATGATGTCACCGGCCCAGGCCTCTTCGGTCAACTCGCGGTCGGCGGCCAGGAACATGACCGGGTTGGCGATGGCCATCGGCTTTTTGGTGCGGACATGCAGCAGTTTCATGCCGCGCAGAAAATGCCCCGAAGCCAACCGTACAAAGGCCACCCGGTCGCGGTGCTTGGGGTCCATATTGGCCTGAACCTTGAAGACAAAGCCCGCCACGGTCGGCTCTTCCGCCCCGATCTGGCGTTCGGCGGCCTGTTGCGGCTGGGGTTCGGGACCGTATTCGCCCATGCCGTCCATCAGTTCCTTGACGCCAAACGAGTTGATGGCCGAGCCGAACCAGATCGGGGTCAGCGAGCCGTTCAAAAACGCCTCGCGATTAAACGGGGGCAGCAGTTCGCGGGCCATTTCCAGCTCTTCGCGGAACTTTTGCAACAGATCGGCGGGCACGTGTTCGGCAAGGCGGGGGTCGTTCATGCCGTCGATCTGGATGCTTTCGGCGACCTTGTTGCGGTCGGCGCGGTCCATGATTTCCAGTCGGTCATGCAGCAGGTCATAGGCGCCGATAAAGTCGCGGCCGACCCCGATGGGCCAACTGGCGGGCGTCACGTCGATGGCGAGGTTTTCCTGAATCTCGTCGATGATCTCGAACACGTCGCGGCTTTCGCGGTCCATCTTGTTGCAGAATGTCAGGATCGGCAGGTCGCGCATCCGGCAAACCTCGAACAGCTTGCGGGTCTGTGACTCGACCCCCTTGGCCCCGTCGATCACCATGATTGCGGCATCGACGGCGGTCAGCGTGCGGTAGGTATCTTCGGAGAAATCGCTGTGGCCGGGCGTGTCGACCAGATTGAAGAGCCACTGGCGATAGTCATACGACATCGCGGACGCCGACACCGAAATCCCGCGCTCCTGTTCCAGCTTCATGAAGTCGGACCTTGTCCGCCGCGCTTCGCCCTTGGCACGCACTTGCCCTGCCATCTGGATCGCACCGCCGAACAGCAGGAACTTTTCGGTCAAGGTCGTCTTGCCGGCATCGGGGTGCGAGATGATCGCAAAGGTCCGGCGGCGGGCGATTTCGGGCGGGAGGGTGGGGGCATTGTCAAGCATGGCCGCCGTCTAGCCGAAAATCGAACTGCGGTAAAGCGAGCGACCGGGCAGCCCATGCCGCCACGCCCTACCGCCCGGCGCGACCCTTGAACAGGGTCGCAGGACCGATCTGATCCAGAAACTGCCGTCCGGCCTCGGTGCCGAAATGGGGGGTCTGGGTCAGGCCGGGAAACTGTGCCCTGACCTCGGCGGCAATCTCGGGCGGCAGGCGGCTGACGGTGGCATCGTTGACCATCAGGCTTTCGGATGGAACACCCTCGGCATAGATGATTTCGTGGTGGTCGAAAACCAGGCTGAAATAGTCGACATAGCCACCCTCGCGCAGATAAACCTGCTCGCCGTCGACAAAGTGCCGCGCCTGCACCAGCAATTCGCTGGTCGACAGATCGGTCAGCTTCTGACGCTGGTACAAGAACACCCGGTGATGCTGGCTGAGGATCAGGTCGCCCGCATTGCCAAGCGTGCCCGCCGGGATGACCACCGGCGCAAAGGCCCCCACGGCGCGCAGGCGTGCATGCCCGATCCAGCGGACGCATTGCTTGCCATGGTCGCGGGTCAACAGCCGGTCGCCCGCCTTGAGGTTCTCGATCGCGCGTTGCTTGCCGTTGTGCATGGTGATCATCGTGCCGCGCGCAAAGGACAGACATAAAAGGTCGGCCAGCATGAGGCCGCCGGGCGCGGGTTCCACCGACAGCAGCGTGTATTCGACCTGTGGGCCGATCGGCGATAACGGCAGCACATAGCGGTCAACCCCGCCCAGCAGCAGGATCAGCAGTTCGACCTTGTCGCCGTCCGGTGCCATCAGGGTATAGCGCGCCTCCAGCCGGATCTCATGGCCCGGTTGCCCGACCTCGGAGCCTGGTTCGACATGCTGCTTGCCGCCGTCGGGCTTGCTGACGACCAGACGCCGCGCGACCGCGTTCCGGTCCAGTTGATAGACATCACCCGGATCGACCTCGGACGGCCCCTGCACCCCGTCACCCTGATTGGCACCCGAAGTCACAAAGATGTCGTCGGCCTGAAAGATCTGGCAGGCGTGACCGGGCGCATGTCCTGTGGCAGTATCGGGGGCAGGCCCGGTTGGAGATTGGCGAGGCACGGCGATGGCCTTTGATAAGCGGAACGCGGTGGGTGTGGTTTCGGTCATGATAGGGCTGGAATTATCTGACCGAAAGGTCAACAAAGGGGACAAGTTGCGGCGATAGCAAGGCAATTCACCAACAATCAAGGAGACGGCCAGATGGATTTGGGAATCAAGGGCAAACGCGCATTGGTGACGGCCTCCTCCAAGGGGTTGGGGCGCGGCTGTGCCATGGCTTTGGCCGAGGCCGGGGTGGATCTGGTGATCAACGCGCGCGGCGGCGAGGCGTTGGAGGCGACCGCCGTGGAATTGCGCGGGTTTGGCGTGCATGTGATCACCATGGCCGCCGACATCACGACCGAGGCGGGTCAGGTCGCTGTGCTGACGGCCGCCCATGATGTCGACATTCTGGTCACCAATGCCGGTGGCCCGCCGCCGGGGTCGTGGGAAACGTGGAAGCGTGAGGATTATCTGCGCGCCATCGACGCCAACATGCTGACGCCCATCGCGCTGATGACCGCGCTGATGCCGGGAATGATCGCCAAAGGCTGGGGCAGGGTGGTCAACATCACCTCGCAGTCGGTCAAGGCCCCGATCCCGCAACTGGGCCTGTCCAACGCGGCCCGGGCCGGGCTGACCGGCTTTGTCGGCGGCACCTCGCGGCAGGTTGCCCCCCACGGCGTCACCATCAACAACCTGCTGCCCGGCATCCACGACACTGACCGGTCGACCTTCCTGGATCAAGGCATCATGACCGCGCGCGGTATCACGATGGATCAGGTCAAGACCGAGCGTTCCGCCACCATCCCCGTCCGGCGCTATGGCACCGCAGCAGAATTCGGAGCCGTCTGCGCCTTTCTGTGCAGCCAGCATGCGGGCTATATCGTGGGTCAGAACATCCTGCTGGACGGCGGGGCGATGTACAGCACGATGTGAACACTCCGTTGATGGGCGGGGCCGGGCGGAATGAGGGCTGTGCAGGCGACATGTCGACACCGCCGCGTTCAGCGGTGCGCCAGGTGCATTGCATCGCGGGTACCGGTCGGACCGAGATGGTCGAAGCCCCCGCGAACGCCGACAGACTGGTGGGTTTTCAGGGGCACCGCTGTCTTGTCGGTGGCTCACCTGATCTTGCCGGGGTTGGCCCGGGCTGCTAGGTAAGCCTGACCAATTCACTCGGGATATCATGACGCCACCCCCCCGCCTTGAGGTTCGCAACCTGACCCGCAGCTTTCAGGGGCGCACCGTGGTCATGGACCTGTCCCTGACCGTACAGGCGGGGCAGGTCACCTGTCTGCTGGGCCCGTCGGGCTGCGGCAAATCCACCACGTTGCGGATGATCGCCGGGGTAGACCGTCCCGATCAGGGCCAGATTGACATCGACGGCCAGCCGGTCTTTGGCCCCGGCGTCAATCTGCCCCCCGAGGCGCGCGGCGTCGGGCTGATGTTTCAGGATTTTGCGCTGTTTCCGCATCTGTCGGTGGCGGGCAATGTCGCCTTCGGTCTGCGGGGCGACAAGGTGGCACGGCAGGCGCGGGTCGCCGAGTTGCTGGACAAGGTGCATCTGGCGGGCTTTGGCGCGAAGTTTCCCCATGAATTGTCGGGCGGCGAACAGCAGCGCGTGGCGCTTGCCCGCGCCCTGGCACCACGCCCGCGCATCATGCTGATGGACGAGCCGTTTTCGGGTCTGGACAACCGGCTGCGCGACGGCATCCGCGACGAAACTCTTGCAGTGTTGAAGGCCGAGGGGACGGCGGTGCTGCTGGTCACCCACGAGCCCGACGAGGCGATGCGGATGGCCGACGAGATTGCCCTGATGCGGGATGGCCGCATCGTGCAGCACGGCGCGCCCTACAATGTGTACAACGCCCCGGTCGACAAAGCCGCCGCCGCCTTTTTCAGCGATATCAACGTGATCTGCGGCACGTCACAGGGCGCGCTGACCGAAACCCCCTTTGGCAGCTTTCTGACCCCCGGTCAGGCCGAGGGCGCTCAGGTCGACATCATCATCCGGCCCCAGCACCTGAAGATCGACTTTGACCGCGCGGGCCGGGGACCGAACCCCACCGTGATCGACGGCACCCCGGCCCGCGGTCAGGTGCAGCGCGCCCGCTTTCTTGGCCGCGAAAGTCTGGTCGAGTTTCGGATGGATTATGACGGCTCGACCCTGACCGCCGCGGTGCCGGGTGTGTTCCTGCCCAAGCCGGGGCTGGCGCTGTGGCTCATGATTCGCCGGGATCGCTGCTTTGTGTTTCCTGCGACATGATCGCCTGATAGGCCGCAAGCCCCTTGGCCCGGTCGTCGGCAAAGACTTCCCCCGTCTCGCCCAAGGCCATGATCCGGTCAACCCGCAGCGCACGGAATGCCAGCCGACCCTCGTCCCAGGCGATCAGCGACCAGGTTTTCCCCGATGCTTGCAAGCGCAGGGGGCGGATGTCGCCATGAGCCTCGTTACCGCGCGTGTCCAGATAGGTCAGCGACAGCACCTCACGGTCACGGATGGCACGGCGCAGCAGCGGCAGATGGCGGGCGGCACGGATCGGCTCGCGGTTGGTGGGGTGGAACAGGTCATCGGGTTCCGGGTCTGCAGGGGCAGGGGTGACCGAGGCGACCTTGGCCGCCAGCCCGCGCGCTGCCCGCGCCAGCAGCGGGTCATCCGACAGCGCCATCAGGCGCAAGCCCTGCCGCAGTACCTGCAACTCGGTTGCCGACAGCATCATCGGCGGCAGGGTCACTGGCTGACGCAGGACATAGCCCATGCCCCGCTCGCCCTCGACCGGCATGCCGGACTGCATCAGCGTCGCCATGTCGCGCCATATGGTGCGGTCCGTAACCCCCAACCGCGCGGCCAGATCCTGCGCCCGGTGCAACCGCCCGTCGCGCAGGGTCTGGATCAGGTCGAACAACCGGTCGGAACGGCGCATCTGGTGATCCTATGGGCAACTGACAAAATCATGTCAGTTGGTACGGCGGAAATGCGCCCTTGCCAAGGGATTATCCTATGCCCGCGCGCCACTGTGGCCTAGGGATTGGATCAACGGGCCGTTTGGGTTCAACAGGAGACTGATCATGGGTTCAATTGGACCGCTACAGCTTATCGTCATCGCCGCCGTCGTTCTGGTACTGTTTGGCCGTGGCAAGGTCAGCGCCTTGATGGGCGAAGTCGGCAAGGGCATCTCGGCCTTCAAGAAGGGCATCGGCGAAGGCCAGGCCGAGGCTGACAAGCCGGCCGAAACCACGACGACGACCAGCCTCGTCAAAGACGTGACGCCGATCGAAAAAGAAAAGGTTTGATCCGTTTTTCACGGTCAACCGAAAGGGCTGAATCATGTTGAATTTCGGCTGGGCCGAATTGATGGTGATTGGCGTCGTGGCGCTGATCGTGATCGGCCCTGATGATCTGCCGGACATGTTCCGGCAGTTGGGCCGCTTTACCGCCAAACTTCGGTCGATGAGCCGCGAGTTTTCGCGCGCCATGGATCAGGCTGCGAAAGACTCCGGCGTCAAGGACGTGGCCAACGACCTGAAGGGCATGACCTCGTCCAAAGCGATGGGTCTGGATGCGGTGAAATCCGCCGCCGACAAGTTCGAAAAATGGGACCCGATCAAGAACGCCGCCAAACCCGCCTCGCCCTATGTCGCGACCCCGGTCAACACCGCCAAAGCGCTGGTGCCCGCACCGATGCCCGCAGCTTTGCCTGCAGGTTTGCCCGCAGCTTTGCCTTCCGCGGCCCTGATGCCCGACCCTTTGATGCAAGACATCATGGACGACCTGGCCGAGGCGGATGAAGATCTGGCCGACCACGCCGAACCGATACCAGCCCTGCCCGCGACAGCACATGGTCCCGCCACGCAGGCGCTTTACGACAAACAGGCTGCGCGCGCCGCCGTGATCGCCGAACAGACCGCGAAACTGAAGGCGATCGAGGATGGCAGCTACATGGCCGCCAACACCATCCTGCCGCCTGCGCAGTCCGCGACGACCGTCGCCGAGTCTCTGCCCGTTGCCGCCAAAAAGCGCGCGACCAAGTCAAAGACCGCAGACCCCATAGCCGCCGAACCCGCCGCCAAGACACCGCGCAAATCCAGCAAGAAGGCAGACATGGCATGAGCACGGCTGACGAAATGGACGGCTCTGCCGCGCCGCTGATCGAACATCTGAAAGAGCTGCGCAACCGCATCCTGTACAGCCTTGGCGCGTTCGTGCTGTTCTTTTGCGTCGCCTATTATCTGTGGGACTATTTCTTCGCCTTTCTGTCACACCCGATGTGCGAGGCGCTGCAAAGCCGGGGCCAGGAATGCCAACTGGTGCTGATCAAGGTGCAGGAGGGCTTTTTTGTCACCCTGAAAATCGCGGTCTGGGGTGGCTTCATGATGTCCTTCCCCTTCATCGCCTATCAGTTGTGGCGCTTTATCGCACCGGGGTTGTACAAGAACGAAAAGATGGCCTTTTTGCCGTTTCTGATCGCCTCGCCCGCCATGTTCTTGCTGGGTGCGGCTTTCGCTTATTACGCAGTGTTGCCGCGGGTCTTCTCGTTCTTTCTGGCGTTTCAGGACAGCCTGACGGCGTCGCTGGAATCCGGTCAGGACGCGCTGATCAACAACACCCCCTCTGGCGTGGTCTATACCGGCTCGGTCGAGGCGTTTTTCTCGCTGACCATGTCGTTTCTGCTGGCCTTCGGCCTCAGCTTTCAGTTGCCGGTCCTGCTGACCCTTCTGGGCCGGGCCGGAATCATCTCGTCCCACGGTCTGCGTGCCACGCGGAAATATGCGGTCGTGGGGATACTGGTGCTGTGTTCGTTCATCACGCCGCCCGATGTGGCGTCGATGCTGATCCTGTTCTCGGCGATCTATCCGCTGTACGAAATCTCGATCTGGATCATCGTGCGGTTCGAAAAGCAGCGCGAGGCGCGCGAGCGTGCGGACGGCACCTGGGTGGAACCTGACGCGGAATGAATGATGCGCTGCTTCGCATAGCTCAGGCGCTGGAGCGTCTCGCTCCGGCGCCCTTGCCCGCCCCCGATCTGACAGGTGAGGCGTTCATGTGGGCCACAGCCCCGGACCGGCTGGAACCCGTGTCCCAGGTCGCCCGTGTCGATATCGGCCTGCTGATCGGCGTCGACCGCAGCCGCGACACATTGCTGGCCAATACCCGCCACTTCGCCGCAGGCCTGCCCGCCAACAACGCCCTTTTATGGGGCGCACGCGGGATGGGTAAATCCAGCCTTGTCAAAGCCGTCCACGCCCAGATCCGCGCCGAAGGGCACGATTTGAAAATCGTGGAACTCAACCGCGAGGATCTGCCCTCGGTCGCCCGCCTGCTGACCTGTCTGCGCGGCTCGCAGGCGCGCTACATCCTGTTTTGCGACGATCTTTCCTTTGCACAAGACGACCAGCACTACAAAAGCCTGAAAGCAGTGCTGGATGGCGGCATTTCGGGCCGCCCCGAAAACGTCCTGTTCTACGCGACTTCGAACCGTCGCCACCTGATGCCGCGCGATATGATCGACAACGAGCGCCAGTCCGGCATCAACCCGGGCGAGGCGGTCGAGGAAAAGGTCTCGCTCTCGGACCGGTTCGGGCTGTGGCTGGGCTTCCACCCCTGCACCCAGGACGACTATCTGGCAATGATACGCGGCTATATGGCGGCCCACGGTCTGACCCTGCCGGATGATCAACTGTGGGCCGAAGCCATCGAATGGCAAGCCACGCGCGGCGCCCGCTCGGGCCGCGTCGCCTGGCAATTCTTCTGCGACCTCGCCGCTCGGCATGGCATCAAGATCAATGCCGTGTGACGAAATCCATCTGATTTTCCCGAACTGTCGCGCCTATATTCATTCCGACCAAAATACTCCCTTAAACCTTGAACCTTGAACCTTGACCTTGAACCTTGCTTCTCGCAGACAAGGCATGAACTCCCTCCCAAAGGCCTCTCATCATTCCCGTGCGGTCAGTCTTCATTGGTACGCCGCGAAGAATGACCGCACGGGAATGATAAGCCCCGGGCGCAAGATCAAACCCAAGCCCCCCTTGCACCCCATCCGCGATTGACGGACACTCGGAGCAAAGGAGCACATCATGCCCGTCAAGAACCGCATCGCTGCCCTGCTGCCCGAGATCACCGCATGGCGCCACGATTTTCACCGTCACCCCGAACTGCTGTTCGACGTCCACCGCACCGCCGCCCGCGTGGCCGACCTGTGCCGTGACTTCGGCTGTGACGAGGTGGTGACGGGCATTGGCCGCACGGGTGTCGTGGCCGTCATCAAGGGCCGCACCGACAGTGGCCGTGTCGTGGGCCTGCGCGCCGACATGGACGCCTTGCCGATCAAGGAACAGACCGG
>JBBQGU010000087.1:0-12202 GCA_038323315.1 Rhodobacterales bacterium
CATCGAAAGCACCTTTGCCTCGGTCAGGCACCGAACCACCAAGACCAAGGGGTGCCTCAGCCGACAAATGGCGCCGGCCCCTCTGGGTGAATGTTCCAATCACCTGCAGGAATGCATGACGCAAAGTTGATGCTCTGGGCCAAGAAGAAACGGCGCAAACCCGACGGTCAAAACCGCCTCGCCGAGATCACCCAGGGGATTGAATTCCGCAACGGGATCAAGCACGAAATCAAAGCCGCCTGATCGCGCCGCCACCAACTTTCGGGCATAGCTCCAGGAAAGAGCCCCGCCATGCGAACATGGCGGGGCAGTGGCCTTGCAGGTGGACTGCAAGGCAGGCGTTCCGTGAACCTTCCGGAAAGATGGGCGCATCGCCCATCCTACCCTCGGTCAATGTTTGGGTTTGGTATCCGCTTCCATCTCGGCCCGGATCTGCTGGCGCAGCACGTCGATGGCGATCAGCTTGCCGTCGCGTTTGAAGTGCCAATAGGTCCAACCGTTGCACGAAGGTGCGCCCTCCATGTGCGCGCCCACCTGATGGATCGATCCCTTGATGTCCAACCCCACCAAAGTGCCATCCGCCCGCACCTTGGCGACATGCCGGTTGCCGATCGAGAACAACTCCTCACCGGTCCGCAGCATACCCCGCTCAACCACCTGCCCGAATGGCACGCGCGGCTCAGCCCGCTTCGACCCGGTGATCTCCAAGGCCGAGGCGTCCAGCCGCCGCGTCCGATCAATCCGGTCCTGCGCGACGCGGCGGTAGGCCTCCTCACGCTCGATCCCGATGAAATCACGGCCCAGCATCTTGGCCACCGCGCCCGTCGTACCGGTGCCAAAGAACGGGTCCAGAATGACATCGCCCGCATGGGTCGTGGCCAGAATCACCCGGTGCAACAGGCTTTCCGGCTTTTGTGTCGGATGCGCCTTGTCGCCATGTTCATCCTTGATCCGCTCATGGCCCGTGCACAACGGCAGCACCCAGTCCGACCGCATCTGCACGCCGTCATTCAACGCCTTCAGCGCCTCATAGTTGAAGGTGTATTTGCTGGCCTCATCCCGCCCCGCCCAGATCAGTGTCTCATGCGCATTGGTCAGACGCTTGCCTTTGAAATTCGGCATCGGGTTGGATTTCCGCCAGATCACGTCGTTCAGCAGCCAAAAGCCCTGATTCTGCAACTCGGCCCCAACGCGGAAAATGTTGTGATAGCTGCCAATGACCCAGATCGCGCCATGCGGCTTCAACACCCGCCGCGCCGCCGTCAGCCAGTCGCGGGTGAACGCGTCATAGCTTGCAAAGCTTGAAAACTGGTCCCAATGGTCATCCACCGCGTCGACCAGACTGTTGTCCGGCCGATGCAGATCGCCCTTCAGTTGCAGATTATAGGGCGGGTCGGCAAAAACCAGGTCCACAGACCCCGCCGGCAGGGCATTCATCACCTGTACGCAATCACCGGCCAATATCTGATTCAGTGGAAGCGTCACCGCCTCCTTGAGTTTTGTTACCATTCTCGCCTCTGTCCCATGGGTGTTTGCCACCACTTGTTGGAACCCAAGATGAAGCGTCGGTGAATCGACGTCAAATTCTTTATCTAATCAAGCACTTATAGATTTATCTTGCCACAACATATTGTGGACCGGCCCAAACGAACGCCTATGCCAAGGGGTGGCACCCAGATTTCTCAGCGCCGCAAGATGCTCCGCAGTCGGGTATCCGGCGTTGCGCTCCCACCCATAACCCGGATGCTGTTGCGCCAAATCCACCATGATCAGGTCGCGTGTCACTTTTGCCACAATTGACGCCGCCGCAATCGACAAACAAATCGCATCGCCCTTCACCAAACTCTCGGCCCGGCCCCGCAATCCGGCAGGGATCTTGTTGCCGTCGATCAAGTGATACCCCGCCAAAAGCCCGGCCGCCGCCCGTTCCATCGCCAGCAACGCCGCCTGCAAGATGTTCAACTGGTCAATCTCCTGAACCGAGGCATGGGCAATCGACACTTCGGCCACCGCGAAGATCTCGACCGCCAGCACCGCGCGCCGCGCCGCCGTCAACTGCTTGCTGTCCCGCAACCCCTCCGGAATGTGGCCCTCGCGCAACACCACCGCCGCCGCCGTCACCGGCCCGGCCAACGGCCCGCGCCCGACCTCATCAATCCCCGCAACCCGGGCAAACCCCCGGGCAAACACAGCGCGCTCATGGTCGAAATGCGGAAATGCCATCCCGATCACCTACCGCAGGCCCGCCCGATCCTCCATTCATTCCGACCCAAATACTCATCTTCTTGGAAAAAATTTGGGGAAGAGGGGCTGCTCGTCCCCCCTCCCCCCGCAAGCCTCCGCCCTGGCAAAAACAGGATGCGGCCCGCTTTTCAGCTGTCTTGCGGCTGCAACACCATCGCGCTGATGCAATCGACAACACAGATATTCGACGCATGGGTCATTGCTGGCGCAGGCTCCAAGGCCGCAGGCCCCCCCTCGACGCCCGAGACATAGACGGCCAGGGCCAGCACCGTAACCGTCAGCACATCCAGCAAACCTTGGGCAAAGCCCTCCAGATGCCATGCGACATCATCGGCAAGCGTGGTCAGTTGGGGTAAGAATCGTGTCATCGGGGCCTCCGTCATCCAGGCCGCAAACCTGCAACCAAAAGCGATGCCCCCATCTCTTCCATTTGCCATCAGACAGGCAATATCTGGCCAGTGTTAGGCGATAACATGGCCACGGCACGGCATCGGACGCCTTCGGTTATTGTATAGCAGCGCGGTTTTCCCCAAGGTAAACCCATGAAACAGGAGGTTTCCATGCCCCATACCCCGCGCCGTGCCCTGATCCTCGGCGCTTTGCTGACCGTGCTGGCCTTGCCCGCCACGGCCGAATGCTATGTCGATTACAAGGCCAAACAGGATGATCCAACGCGCTTTGCCTATGGCGTTTCGCAGGTCAGTGACACCTCATGCGGCAAACCCAAGCGGGCAAAGGATGAACTTGCCCCCCGCCTCGCCGCTGACGGCTGGACTTTGCTGAAAATAGTCTCCAGTTTCGGCCCCGAGGGTCTGGATGAAAGGAAATCGAGTGCCGGAGATTTCTACCTCCGCTACTGACAGCCTCCGCGCGGGCAACCGCGTGGTGGGCTACGGCATCGCGGCCATCGTCCTCATCCTGCTGGGTGCCGCAGCGATCCTGTTCCTGAACCTGCCCGACGCCAATGCCTTCAACGCACGGGTCGAACAGTTGTTCGTCGAAAACGACAACCTGACCACCTTCGCCGAACTGAAGCTGCTGGAGATTCTGGCCCAGTCCGGCACCTCTTACACCGAGATTTTCACGACCTACCGCGCCGTGATCTTTGTCCTTCTGGTGTTCTCCACCGCCCTGCTGATCGCGACGCTGGTGTTTCTTGTAACCATCATCGCCCTGAACCGCCGCATCTCGGCCATTCAACGCTCGGGCATCCAGGTGGCCTCCATGCTGATCAGCCGCGAGGGTCGGGCGGTCTATATCAACGACCTCGAATTCGCCCTGACCGAAGCCGCGCTTGAAACCCTCGCCGTATTGGCCGAGGCCCGCATGGATGACGAAGTTCTGACCGGCGCCCAGATCGAGGCGGTGATCTCGGGCCGCAACGAGGTGGATTGCGACGAGGCTGCCGGCGCCACCCGCATCAAGCGCCTGCGCGACACGCTGGGCAACCAACTGGTCAGCGAATTGCTGGTCAAGACCGTGGCAAGGCGCGGCTACGTGCTTGCGGTGGGCAAAGACGTCATCAAGATGATCTGACCCGCCCGAACCCGCTAAAATCCCGTCCATTATCCGCTGCCGAATCTGGTAATCGCTCATCAGGTGTTATCCCATTGCCCTGAGGATGATGCGCTGGGATGTGGATGGGTCACAGATCTGGAACAAACCTTTGCGGCGTCACGACAGGTGGCTTCGGCCAGCGGGCGCTTCATTGGGGTTTTGACAGAAGGGGTTCTCGCACTGGGCTTGGCCTGGCTGCGCAACTGCGTGGGTTCCGCCAGCCCAAACCGGGTTCCTTCATGCCCCCGTGCGCACCGAAGCGGGACTCGTCAAGGCGATTGCTGCGTCATGGGCCATCCCGCAAGCCAGCAGCGGCCCGTCGGCGGCATGGCACTCAGGCGTCGGGCATGCCCTTGGATGACTGTTTCATCCCGGATCATCTCGTTCTACACTGTTCCTCGCACCGGCCCAAATCCCGTGAGAGGCGCTATGACCCCTGAACGCTGCGCCCTCCAGATGGGCCTCGACCTCCCCGATTCTGCCCTGACCGGCTATTGCGGTGCCGCTGACGGCGCCATGACGGCTTACCACCTCGCAGGCTCGCGCGACCTCGGCAGCCGCGCCAGCATCCCTGTGATGGTCGGGGTAAACGGCGTATGTATCGATACCTCAGCCTCACTTGACCGGCAGGACGCATTTCCATGACGAACCGGGTCGGCCGCGATGGCCCCAGCTATCATTCCGCCGATTTTCAACGCCTGATCGGCAGTCAGGCCGACAGTTTCTGCCTGCGCCACCTCACCCTGCCCGATGGCGAGGTTGATCCCGAATTGCTTTCCATCGCCCTGATCGACCGCAATGGCGACATGATTGAACTGCGCAGCGCCGCCGACGGCGTTCGTCTGGTGCTCGGCCCCACCTCGCCGGGCGAAGTTGACATGGCCGGCCTTGGCCGCATCACCGAACACCGGGTCCGCCGTCAGGGCAAGGTCACCACCTTGCGCCACATCCTCGGCAGCCGCTCGACCGAACTGATCCTGGGTTTCGACGGCCAACCCTCATGGAGCATCCTGAACGAAGGCGACACCCTGCGCTTCCGCGAAATCGCACCCGAAGACTCAGACTAGGCATTCAACTCAGACCAGACCATAGACCAAAACTAGGCCTTGTCCCGCACCCGCAGCGAATTGTTGACCCCCGAAAACACCTCAAACCGCCCGGTCTTGCGCAATAGATCCGACAGCTTGGCAGACCCGTAGCTGCGCGGGTCGAAATCCGGATGCAACTGCGTCATCACCTGCCCCAACAGACCCAGGCTGTAATCGTCCTGATCCGGATCAATCTTTTTCATCGCGGCAAAGATCAGCGGGATCGCCTTCAAAGGCGGCTCCTTCACCGCCAACATTGCGACCTCGGCCTTGCCCGCCTTGGCCTCGACCACCACCGGCTCCCCGCCAACGATGTTCTCGATCAGCACAAACCGATTGCACACCTTGCGCAAGGATTCCGGCGTCTTGGCCTCGCCAATCCCGATCACCTGCAACCCGTCCTCGCGGATGCGCGAAGCCAACCGGGTAAAGTCGCTGTCAGACGACACCAGCACAAATCCATCCACCTTGCCCGCATGCAAGATGTCCATGGCATCGATCACCAACCCGATATCGGACGCATTCTTGCCCTTGGTATTGGCCGACTGCTGATGCATCACCAGGCCCAGATCGCGCGCCTGCTCCTTCCACTGGCTCAATGCCTGCGACGACCAGTCGCCATAAACACGCCGCACCGAAGGCTCGCCAAAACTGGCAATCTCGTCCAGGATCGCCGAAGCATTCCGCGCCGTCACATTATCCGCATCGATCAGCACGGCCAGCCGTGGCGCACGGCCCGCAATCGGCGATGGTTCACTCATGGCACCCTCCCTTTTCCCCTGAATGCACCAAACCCGCCCCCTGCGAAAGAACCCCGTTCATTCTGACCCAAATATCCATCTTCCTTAACACTCCACCGCAATCAGATGCGGCCCCGGTTCTGCCATCGCGCGGCCAAACGCCGCGACAAACTCCTCCGTCGTCACACAGCGCACGCCCGGCACCCCATGCCCCTGCGCCAACGAAACCCAGTCCAGACGCGGCTCCACCATATCGAACATGCGCGCCACATTGCGCCCCGCCGTGGCCCCCACGGCCGCCAATTCGCCATGCAGGATCTTGTAGACATGGTTGGCAAAGATCACGATTGTCACATCCAGCCCCTCGCGCGCCATGGTCCACAGCGATTGCAGCGTGTACATCGCGGACCCGTCGCCCGACAGCGCCAGCACCTTGCGCGCGGGGCACGCCACCGCCGCCCCGACCGCCGATGGCAGACAGCCGCCGATCGCCCCGCCCATCGTCACCAGCCAGTCATGCCCCCTTGCCCCCACCGTCGCCAAACTGATCGCAGCGCCCGAGGTGATCGCCTCGTTCACCACCACCGCATCCTCGGGCATCAAGGCCGCAATCGCCGCACCCACCTTGTCCAGTGTCAGCACACCCGTGGGCAGGTCCGGCAAATCCAACGCCACAAAATCCCCCGCCTCCAACCCCGCACCGCCCACCGCCGCCAGCAGCGCGTGCAAAACCCAAGGCACATCCATGTCAATCGAACACAGTTCCAGAACCGCCGTCCCCGGCGCCTCGTTCAGGCTCGGTTTCCCGGGATAGGCGAAAAATGCCGTGGGCCGCGCCGCGCCGCACAGAACCAGAGTTTCAACTTCGGCCATGATCGCCAGATTGCCATCCACATCATAGACCAGCCGCTGCACGGCAACCGATCCCGCCCCCCGCCGGACCCGCGGGGTATAGAACGGTGCCATCAACCGGCACCCCGTCGCCCGGGCAATCCGCGCCGCGACCTGCCCCAGTTCCAGGTCCCACAGCGCCCTGCCATCGACCATCAGCGCCGCTCCCGGCCGCACCAACGCCCGCGCCGCCGCGTCCACCGCCGCCATCGCAGGCCGCCGCAACGCGACAGCCTCCGCCGCCACCACCGGCACTCCGCCCGCCTCCCACGCCGTATTGGCCGGCAGAATCAGCGTTGCAATCTGGCCATTCTTGCCCCGTGCCATCGTCACCGCCGCAGCACCATCGCCTGCGACCTGCGTGGCATCGCCACAAACCCGGGTCCAGTGCGACACGGTCTGGCTGATCCCCACCGTGTCCCCCTTCAACGGGCTCTCGTATTTCAGGTGGTAACTGGCATGCTCGCCCATGATGTTGACGACCCCCGACTGCGCCTTGCGCGCATTGTGCAGGTTGGCAAAGGCATTGCCAAAGCCCGGCGCCAGATGCAGCAAGGTCGCGGCGACCTTGCCGGACATCCGGTAATACCCATCCGCCGCCCCCGAGGTTCCGCCCTCGAACAGGCACAGAATACACCGCATCTCGGGCCGCTTGTCCAAAGCCGCGACAAAGTGCATCTCCGACGTGCCCGGATTGGCAAAGCACACCTCCACGCCCGACCCCAGCAGGGTCTCCACCAGACTCTCAGCCCCGTTCATCGCCATCCCCTATCCCAAACTGTCGCGCCGCCATCCGTCCAGAAACTCCAGCCGGTCGCAACCCGCAAATCGCGCCAAACGCCCCAACTCGGCTTCTAACCGCGTCAACCGCCCGGCCCCCAGCCTGATCCCCGCCTCAGGCCAAAACGCCTTGACCCGCAGGGCATTCGCCGCGCGAAACGCCTTGCAATCCACCCGCCCGATCAACCGATCCCCCTCCAACACCGGAAACACGTAATAACCATATTTCCGCTTGGGTTCCGGCACGAACACCTCGATCCGGTAGAAAAAGCCAAACAGGAACTCCGCCCGGTCCCGGTCGCGCAAAGCCGGATCAAACGGCGACAAAATCCGTACCCTCGGCCCCGGTTCCGGCGCGGCCATGGCCTGCGCCAACACATCCGGCCGCGCCAGACTGCGCTTCATCTGACCAGTCGACCCCTGCACCTCAATCTCGATCACCTCGCCACGCCTGACCGCGCCGACCGCCCAGGCCCGCGCCTCGGCGGGCGTCACCACCCCCCAAAACCCCCGCAGTTCCGACACATCGCCAAACCCCAGCCGGTCCAGCGCGCCGTTACACGCCCAATACACCATCTCCGCCTCACCGGGCGTCTCCCCCCGATGCACCTCCGGAATAACCCGCTCTGCCAGGTCATAGACCTTCTGAAACCCCTCCCGCCGCGTAACGGCCAGCTTGCCCGTATGCCACAACCATTCCAGCGCGGTCTTGCTGGGGTTCCAATCCCACCACCCGCCCGCCCCCCGCGCCTCGCCTTCCCCCACATCCGAGGTTGACACCGGCCCCTCCGCCGCAATCCGCGCCAGCAAAGCGTCCATCTGTGCGTGATAGCCCGACCGAAAGAACTTGCCCCAATGCACCTGCATCCGCGCCTCGCGCCGTGGAAAGTTGTGGTGCCAATACCGGTGCAGATGCATAGGCAAGATCGCGGCGTCATGCGTCCAATGCTCCCACACCGCCCGGTCCACCTCATGCAGCCGCTTCAACGCTTCGGGCCGATAGGCCGTGCGGCGGCTGAACAGAATCATGTGATGCGCCCGTTCCACCGTATTGATGCTGTCAAGCTGGACAAAGCCCAAACGGTCGATCAACCGCGCCAGATCAGCGCCGTGGCCGGGCCCCACAGTGGCCTCGGCCAAGGCATGGCGGTCCAGAAACAAACGACGCGCGTCGGAATTTTTCAGGATGGGGCGGGTCATGCGACAGGGGTAACAGGCGCGTCGCTCGGGTCAACTGGCTGCACAACGCCGAACGGAACGGCAAGCCGCAATCACCCGCGTTTTTGTGACTGCAGCGTCCCATTCCACCCTTGCACCCTCCCGCCACTTCCCTAACCTGTCTCCATGATCAATGAAGCCCCCCTGATCGCCACCCTTGTCACCGGCCTGTGTCTGGCCTTCCTGTTCGGCCTTGCCGCCAACCGGCTGCGCCTGCCTTTGATCGCGGGCTATCTGATGGCGGGTGTCGCCATCGGACCCTTTACCCCCGGCTATGTCGCCGACCTTGGCATCGCCGCACAACTGTCTGAACTTGGCGTCATTCTGCTGATGTTCGGCGTGGGCATGAGTCTCAATATCCGCGATCTGATGGCCGTGCGCGGCATCGCGCTGGCCGGAGCCGCCGCCCAGATCGTCCTGTCTTGCGCCGGTGGCATCGGCCTTGGCTGGGCCTTGGGCTGGAGCCTCGCGGCAGGTGCCATATTCGGCCTGTCGCTGTCTGTCGCGTCAACCGTGGTCCTGTTGCGGGTATTGACCGAGCGCAAAATGCTGACCGAACCGTTTGGCCGCGTCGCAATCGGCTGGATGGTCGTGCAAGACCTTGTGATGGTGCTGGTTCTGGTTCTGATCCCGCCGCTTGCAGGCCTGATGGGCGGCGTGCAGGCCCCGCTGGAGCCGGGTGCCGCCTCCGAGGTTGCCCGCATGGGCCTGGCGCCGGTCTGGGCGACGTTGTTGACCACGGCGACCAAGGTCGTGTCCTTTGTGGTGCTGATGCTGGTTGTGGGCAGCAGGGTGATCCCCTGGGTGCTGCATTATGTCGACGACCATGGCCCGCCCGAACTGTTCCGCCTGTCGGTGCTGGCCATCGGGCTGGGCGTCGCCTATGGCTCGGCGCTGTTCTTTGGCGTCACGTTTTCGCTGGGTGCATTCTTTGCGGGCATGGTCATGGCAGGCTCGCCCTTGTCGACGCAGGCGATGAAAGACACGTTGCCGCTGCGCGATGCCTTTGCCGTTTTGTTCTTTGTGGCCGTCGGCATGCTGTTCGACCCCGCCGTGCTGTGGACCGCGCCTGTGGCGCTGCTGGCCACCGTGACCGTGATCCTGGTGCTGAAAACCATCGCAGCCTGGGCCGTGCTGCGCGCCTTTGGTCATACAAGGCCCGAGGCGCTGTTTTTGGCTGCAAGCCTTGCGCAGATCGGCGAATTTTCCTTTATCCTGATCGGCATGTCCGTGGGTCTGGGCATCATTCCCGCCAACGCGCGCGACCTTGTCGTCGCGGGCGCCATGCTGTCGATCCTGATCAACCCTTTGATGATCTACCTGGCCAAACGCCTGTCATCCCCCAAGCCAACCCCTTTGCCCAACCCCGCGCCACTGATTTAGTTCAGCCCCATAGGTCGGTCATCATGTGGCCGGGACATCTCCATCCCTCAGCATCCGCTCTTTGTCCAAAATCCAGGTGTGACGATGCTTGGGGAACGGCGCATCGAATTTGCGCAAAAGCTGGGCATAGCCATAGCCAAGCTCGGACCCTTTGCACAGTCTTTGGCCCGTCGCCGTTTCGATCAGGATCAGCCCGCCGCCCGACTCTGCCAGCGCATAGCCTTTCTGCGCCAGCCGCGAGGTCAGATCCGTCCATGAATTGGCATAGGCAAAGTCATCAGCGAGAAGCGCCCGCAAGGGAGCGACGAGCCGCTCATCCGCCCTGACAGGCGTCTTCGCTGCGGCGCGGCGCTGCAGGTCTTTTTCCAGCGCCATCCGGACGATCTGCCCAACCGACACATCCTCTTTCACCGCCAGATCGCGCAACGCCGCGACCATCGGTTGTGAAAGTTTAATCGTGATGACGTCGTTGTCCATCGGCCCAGATTTGCCGAATAGAGTTAAACTCTGGTTAATGCCTGCCGTCACCCAGCGCGCGCATCACGATGAGTGAAGAAAGCCGTCTCAGGCTTGATGAACGCGGCCCAGGGCCGCTCCTCACGCCGCTCCGTACATCCGCCTGGCATCCCGGAAACTCATCAGCTTGCGCGTCTTTTCGTCCCACAGGTTCAGCTTCACACAGGCCAGCGACTGACGCACCGTCAGCTTTTGCGCCTCGGCCAGCGCGCGGTGGTCGCGCAACACTTCGGTCAGTCGGTAAAACGGGATGCGGCTGTAAAGGTGATGCACGTGATGCACGCCGATATTGCCGGTGATCCACTGCAAGGGGGCCGGCAGCAGATAATGCGATGACCCCTCCAGTGCCGCATCATGCACCTGCCAGTCGTCGCTTTTGGCCCAATGGGTTTCTTCGAACTGGTGCTGCACATAGAACAACCAGACCCCGATGGTCGCCCCGATGACCGAGGTCGGGATATAGATCAGCAAGAACGGCATCAACCCACCCAGCCAGATGATCAGCGCCACGACAATTGCGATAAACGCATTGGTCCCCATAGCCGAGATCCAGTACCGCCAACCCGACCGCATCAGCCCGAACGGCAGCCGGTTCTGCAAGATGAACAGATAGCTCGGCCCCAGCACGAACAGCACCACCGGATGGCGGTACAACCGATACCCCAGCCGCCCCCACAGGCTGCGCGCGTGATATTCCTCGACGGTCAGCGTCAAAACGTCGCCGATGCCGCGATGGTCCAGATTGCCGTGATGCTGGTGGTGGATCGCATGGGTCCGCTTCCACACATCATACGGTGTCAACGTCAACACACCCAACACCCGCCCGACCCAATCCGACACCAACCGGTTGTTAAAATAACTGGCATGGCCGCAATCATGCTGGATGATGAATATCCGCACCAGAAAGCCGCCGTTCAGTACGGCAATCGCCAGGCTCAGCCACGGCGACACCGACAGCGCCGCCCAAGCCAACCCCCACAGCAGAAGGAACGGCCCCAACGTCACGCCCAATTCGAATACCGACCGCCAGGTCGAGGGTTCACGGTAGCGCGCCAGCTTCAACACCCACTGCCGGGCGCTTTCCTGCCGGCTCAGGCCAGCATCGGTGTCAATCGTCATTACAGAGCCTTTGCAGGAAGAACAGGGGAGGCAAGATCTGGCTTTCACAGGTTGAAACCGGATTGCTTTGCCGGAATGACCACTATTGACCGTTTTGCCCGCCCTGTGAAAGCCTCATTTGCAGTCACATGCCCGCGCGCCGCTTTTCGTGACGTAAGTTGATGGCCAGGCAGCCCAAAATCACATGGCGCAGCGCAGCGTCAGCCAGGCGATCAGCTGCAGGATCATGAACAGCGGCACACCATAGGTCGTGATCAACGCCATGGGCTTACCCGCCAGGTCTGCGCCGCCAAGACCAGCCCCATATCCGGCGATGCGACCCACTCCCGGAACCGTCGGAATCAGCGCCTATCCCGCGACAAACAGCATCACCGGCGTGGCAACCGCCGCCATCGGCCGCAGCGGCAAGGCTTCCGTTGGCTCAACAAAAACACCGCCCCGGATCGTCACCCATACCGCCCACCAGAACTGCCTGCCAGTCCCGCAAGGCAGGCATCGCCGACGCCAACCGGTCACCGCCGTCAGCCGTCAGCCGTACGCCGTCAGCCGTCAGCCGTTCGCCGCCACAGATGCAGCCGACGGTCCTCGCTATCAATGCCCTCGATCCATCCCTTGCCCGACATCAGAACGACCGGCGCCTAAAACTACGGCGCCGTCAGCTCCGCC
>JBBQGU010000088.1:0-12188 GCA_038323315.1 Rhodobacterales bacterium
CGAAAGCGGCAGGACAGTTCTGTCCACCGCGCTGAAGAACGGCGATGCTGGGCAAGAATGATCCGAGTTTGCGGCCCGACCTGCCCGCATTCGAACGTTCTGGCGCACGCAAACGCCGCTCAGGGCCCAAAACGCTTGATCAGCAGGCGAATTTAGGTGATCTTGGCGTCAAACGGAATGCCACTTGGGGAATGTCGGTTCAGGCCGCGGTCGTTTGCCCTTGATGCCGGGCTTTCATTTGGGTTGCAATCAACTCGGCAAAAACGAATCGCAAGTCCTGAAAAAACTCATCCTGATCTGCGCGGCAGCTTTCCAGGATGGCACTGGAATGTTCAAGCTCATGGGACAAAATTTTTGCCTCCGGCGCGGGTGCAGAAAGGAACCGACGATGATCGATCCGGTCTGCCAAAGTCATGATGGCCGCCGTGAGCGCGTCGGTTGGGACTGGAACAGCACCCCGCGACAACAACCCCTCAATCCGCCCAAGCCTGTCGGTGAATGCGGCCGGAGCCAGTGGTGCGGGCGACGATTCGACCCTGTCCGACACTCTTTCAAGCCGCGCGACGACTTGAGCGATCGAGGTCGCGAAGCGGGCAAAACTCTCTCTTTGTGGGGTCAAGTCCAGCTTCGGCGCAGGCCGGTCCGCAAGGCCGCGAATTTCGGCCCGCAGATGGTCAACCCCCTCTGACAGACGGGCGATCTGTGCAGTCAGATCTGGTCGATCTAGCAAGGCATCAATCTTTGCGGGCAAATTCACCACCGCCGTCTCAATCACGGCGAGACGATCCCGTGAAGTTGTGGCTGCGTTTGGGGCGGAAAGTTGGTCACTGCAGTGTTCCAGCCTGGAAATCACCGTGCCGATCGAGGTCAAAAATCTGGCAAAGCTCTGGCGTTGCTGGGTTAGATCAAGTTGCTGTGCAGGTTGTTGCTCCAAAGACGCCAGTCTGTCTTCTAGCCGCGCCAGCACCGCAGTCGCATCCGCGCTGAACGTGTGGTCCGAACTGGGCACCGTTTTTCTTTCTGCGTCCAGCGGCTGCGAAAGGTCCATCTGGGCGACAGCTTCGTGCAAACTGGCCATGATACGATTCTCGGCCGACTGCAAGGCTACCAGAAAGCCTTTGGGAGCGGCAGATTTTGAGGCGGCGATCTGGTATTGGGCCGGCATGGCCTCGTCATCTTCCTGTGTCAGACTCTGCAGCAAAGCAAATTCGACTGCATCCAGACGGTCTGACATCCGCTCGCGTTCCAGCCGATCCTCGATCAGCGCATCAATCTTGCGTTTCATCTCGTCGAAGGCCGCTTGGGACACTTGCGCCTGGGCGCCGGGTTGGCCAATTTCGGCCAGATCGCGGGCATAGCGCAGGACAATCGAACCATCAGGCAACTCGGCGGCGTTGGTGACTGTGTGGGAGCCAAGCTTGCGGACCAAAGCCTCAAACACCGTGTCGTGGCGAGCAGATACAGCCATTTTTGATATCCTGAAAAGGAGCGGCGGGCAGTACATTCTCCCCCATTCACAAGGTGAAGATGTAGCAAGTGTCCGTTGTTCAGTTAACCCGACCAGAGTTAAAGATGGTTTAAGCTGGGCTAGATTGTCTTGCCCAGAGGTCCAAGATCCAGTGCGAGATCCTCGGGTTTCAACCCGAATCTTGCGGCCATATCCTGTAGCGCCGCTTGTGACCTCATCAGGGTTGTACCCAGTTTTTCCTCTTGATCGGGCGTGAGGCGCCCTTGTTCCATCTGGCGGATCGCTTGCAGTTCCATCAATTGTCGCAGGAATTCCATCAGGCCGAGGACGAGGCGTGCCAAATCTTGTTCGACGTTTTCAGGGTTGATCCGAACGCGTCCATCCGGAGCCGCCAGTTGACCGAGTAACCGCTTCACCTGATCGGTGCCGATGTCGAGACTTGGGTCAGTCGTCACGCGGGAGCCGTCATGCAGGGCTGTGGCGAGGTGACAAAACCGTAGACTGGCCACAGACCGGTGATCATCAGAGACAAATCCGGCAGTGGCGATTGTGCCAAGTGTTGCGCCGCCTCGACAATCTGGGCCTGGGCACCTGCCAAGTCCTGCCGTTGTATCCAAAGGTCCAGCCTGCGTGAGGTCGCATTGTCAAACACACGTCGCTTACCGGGCAGGCCCAGTGTCACGATGTCCATCACCTGTTGCCCGAAACAGGATTGCTTCTTCAGGATTGTTTGGCGGAGGTGCTGTGCCTGCAGCCACGCCCGGCCAGTGGCGCAGCGATCCGAAGGCAGGAGGCCCCCCGACCAAGACAGCGTGATCGAAAGCTGCCCAGTCCCCCGGATGGTGGCCAGTTGCGCCAGAATATTTTCGGTACATTGGCGGGCCAGATCCATGGCAGGGTTGATCTGCCAAACATGATCGCAACTCAGCGGCAGGAGATCGATCCCGCAATCATAGCAGGCCTGCAGCAATGCAAGACGATCCCGCGCGGTCCCGCACCGACTGGCGGGGGCGGCAATGGTCTGGACTGCGCCTTGGCCCAATCCCTGCATCGGTCCGGGCAGTGCCGTGTCGCGATGAACCCAACCGAGGGCGACCGAGTTCATCACCGTGATTCGCGCATTTTGTGGGGGTCGGCCAACAACAGATCGGCGCCGATGAACACCAGGTCGACATCAGCAACCGTCAGCCAAAGCTCCGCTCGCAGCACAACACCGTGGCGCAAAAGCCCGTCCACCACATCCACCAACCTTGTCTGGTTCGACCCCAACACCTCGCCGGGTGTTGCCATTTGCAGTTCAAGCGCCATTGCACACCTCTTCCAACGCATGCGCATGAAAACTGTAGGCAGGCCAGGGGCCGGTCACGATCAGCTCCAGCCCCAAAGCGGGGGCCTGTTCGGCAACGCGTGCAGCCAGCGTCGCCAGCAGGTCGCGCCGGGTCTTGTTCAGCAGGATTGCAATGTCAAGCAACCGTTCCGACCGGGGTGTCCCGGCCGCTTCGATCTGATGACTGATTGGTTCGAGGTCCGCCAGCGCAGTGCGGGCCAGCGCCCGTCGCCGTTCTGTCAGTGAGAGGCGCTGATCGCGTAAGCTGCGACCGCGCGCCAGAAAATCCCGGCCCGAACCAACCGGCAACGTTGGGGCAGGGGGGTCACCGATGATCTGTAGGCGCAGGATGTATTCATCCAGCCGCGCAAGGGTTTGCAAAGCTGCAACGTGGCGCGGTGCTGACTGATCAAGATGCCGGCGCAAATTTTCGGTCGACGAAAAGGCCGCGCCAAACCGCATCGGCAGCACAGTGGACCGCGTGCAATATGCCACCAGCAGAGCGTTGTGAGTGAGGGCGAGGTCAGCCAAAGCCGTGGGGGGCAGATTATCAAGATTTGGCGGAGCCGGGCTGACCAAGGCCAGAAATCGGGCGCAGTAAATCAGATCATGCTCGGGGGCGGAATTGCTGCGCGGCGTTGCAGATGGCACCAGCCCGTGAAGCAAATGTGCGGGCATGGTCAGGCTACCGCGCGGTTTTGCAGCGGGGTCGTGCGACCCTCTGACCACAGATTGCACAGGGCAAAACCGGCCGCAGGATTTAGCCCCGCTTCGGCCAGCCGTGCCGAGGCTTCAACAATTATGCCCTCACTGCGCACGACCTCACGCAAGGAACTGTCGGCATTTGGGCCAAGCGCCATCAGAGCCTGCCGGCGCATCATGGATCGTTCTGCCCTAGCTCCGAGTCCCTGCAGAGCATATCGGTCCAGAGCCCGGTCTATTTGCCGGGACGTCACCGCCTCCACCTCCAGAGTTGCAAATGAACTGATCGGTGCAGGGCCGATCTGACGAATGCTCAGGCCCTCTGGCCATATTGCGTCCACTTCCTCTACCGCGCTGTCAAGGGATGGCAGGGCATGGTGCGCAAGCAGTGCCGCTCCGTTCCAAACGATGCCTTCGGTGATGGGCAACATGGCGCAATCTGTGATCACGGGCGCCAACTTGGCGTCAATCTCAGCGGACAAGCGCAAGGCCAGACGCTGAATTGCCCGACCCAACTCCAGTGGGTCAACCGAGCCGCGGGCAAAGATCGGGGCCAGTTCCAATCCCTGGCTAAAGCGGCTAAGCACCCGGTCTTGGGCCCACGACACTGTGATCTGCACCTGGACCTGACCCGCAAATCTGTTGACGAGATATGTCAGATCAGGATGGTTGGCGGCCAGAAATGCCGTGGCCCCCTCTGACGTCACAGCACTGCCCTGTCGCACCGGCAGCAGCGTGCCCAAGTCCATGCAGGCCTCTTGCCAGCGCAGTCGAGTTGCAACCTCGGTCAATTGATCGCGGCGGGTTTGCGGTAGGCGTATCGGTGGCCGCGGGTTTGCACACACTACCGCCGTCAACCCGCGATGCACGACCATCCGAACCTCGGGAAATGGGGCCGCAGGATGCGCTCCTTGCAGAATAGCGATCAGATCATGCAAAGCCATTTAATACCTTTTCCTGAATGAAATCATGGTTTAACGAACCCTGCCAGAGGGTCAGATCGGCGACCGCCACGGCAAAATCCTGCATCTGGATGTCGGGTACATCGGCGGACCCCGCCGCCAATGCCCGACGCAAAGCGTTCCGCGCCGCCGCAGGCGCGATACATGCCAGTGCTGCGCCAGAGGCACCTTCGGTTTGGGCCGCCAGTTCCTCCCACGCAACATCATCCGCCAAAGGCAGATCGCGGCAGTGAACCGCCAGAATGGCCCTTCGCGCCGCCAGATCGGGCAGCCCGATTGGCACCACCACATCAAACCGGCCCGGTCGGGTCAGGGCCGGGTCGATTGCATTGGCACGATTGCTTGCGGCCAGGACCACGACGCCCGCGTTGCTGGCCAGCCCGTCCATCTCGGTCAGCAGCTGCGCCACGATGCGGTCAAGGGTGGCATCCCTTCCGCTCCGGCGTGGGGCAAGCGCGTCCAATTCGTCAAAGAAGATCAGGCAGGGCGCAGCATGTCGCGCTTTGGCGAAAATCTCGGCAACTGCCCGCTCGGCCTCGCCCAGGAACTGCGACATGATCCGGGTCGGGCGCACTGGAATGAAGTTCATGCCGCTCTCAAAGGCCAAAGCGCGGGCGAGCAAGGTCTTGCCCGACCCCGGCGGCCCCGACATCAGCACGCCGGAAACTGGCCGCAGATTCAGGGCGGCAAACGTGGCACGGTGCTTTTGTGGCCAGATCACCGCCTCGGTCAGCGCGGCCTTGGCTGCGTCAAGCCCGCCGACATCGGCAAAGGACACGACCGGGCTTTCCACAAACGTGTCGCGCAGGGCACTGGGGGCGGTCACGGCCAGACCGTGCAGCAGATCGGTTTGGGTGATGAACAGATTCTCGGCCAAGAGCCGGTCTTCGCCGCCGGCCTCGGTCACGGCGCGGTCCAAAGCAGCCAGCGACGCCTCACGCGCCAGGGCCGCCAGGTCAGCACCGACATAGCCGTGGCTATCGCGCGCGATGACCTCCAAGTCGACATCGGCGGCCAAAGGTGCGCGCCGCAGGTGAATGTTCAGGATTTGGCGGCGTTGCGGCGGTGTGGGCGGACCAAAGTTGATTTCGCGGTCGAACCGGCCCGGGCGACGCAAGGCGGGGTCCAGACTG
This sequence comes from Rhodobacterales bacterium, assembly GCA_038323315.1. Taxonomy (GTDB): domain Bacteria; phylum Pseudomonadota; class Alphaproteobacteria; order Rhodobacterales; family Rhodobacteraceae; genus Stagnihabitans. Next base: position 5,593 of record JBBQGU010000088.1, read on the forward strand.
TCGGGCAGGTTGGTCGCGGCCATCACGATCACGCGGCCACGTTCCGAAATGCCGTCCATCAGCGTCAGCAATTGCGCCACGATGCGGCGTTCGACCTGCTTTTCGCCGGACAACCCATCGCGTCTGGGGGCTATGGCGTCGATTTCGTCGATAAAGATGATGGCGGGGGTATCTTTGGCGGCTGCGGCAAAGACCTGCCGCAGGGCGGCTTCGCTTTCGCCATAGTGTTTCGAAACAAATTCCGGCCCGTTGATCTGGAAAAAAGCCGCCGAAGTGCGGGCCGCAATAGTGCGCGCGAGCAGGGTCTTGCCCGATCCCGGCGGTCCGGTAAACAGAACCCCGCGCGGAGCAGGCACGCCTAACCTGGTAAAAAGCTCGGGTCGCAGCAAGGGGATTGCGACCATCTCATGCACTCGGGCGATTTGTTCAGACAGACCGCCGATGCCTTCGTAACCTTGTTGGTGCGCGGGGCTGGTCTGCAAAGAGACCGCGGTCGCCTCGTCAAACAGACCAGCGGGGTCGGGGTCCGTTGCGACAATGTCGAGTATAGCGCCAGAGGGTAACGGGCCGATGCGGTCGCCGACGGTCAAAGCCAGATCATAAAGGCAGTCCGAAAGCTGTTCGATGGTCAGGTGCCCCCCATCGGATTTCAGCAGAACGGAGCGTAGCTTTGGCAATTCCACCGGCGTGATCTGCGCCAAGTCCCCCCAGGTTCCGCCCAGATTTTGCAGTAATTCCGCTCCGAGTTCGACCTGCGTACCGCCGCGCGCGGCGGGCATAACGCGGGCATGGGTCTGGCGCTGTCCGATGAAACAGACCACATCGCCGGATTGCAGACCGAGGTCAGCCATCCTGTCCAGCGGCACCCGCATCAACCCGCGTCCAATGGCAGATTTGGCGTTTTGCAGCGTGACCTCGGTCATGTAATGGCCTTCAGCCGGGTCAGAATCAGGGTTTCAGCAGCGTCATAGGCATCTTCGCTGATGCGGCCCGCCAAAAGATCTTTTTCGAGCATTTGCAAGGATTTGCGCAGGGTGGCGGGATTGTTGACCTCGGCCTCCGCGGCCTCGACGATCTTTTGCGTCGCCCAGAGTGCTCCATCAATCGGGCCTTTGACGGGCAGCAACAACAGCGAGCGCAGCAAACCCATCAGGCGGCCTCCTCTTTTGAGTCGAGCGCAAGGCTGAGGCGGACGAAATTGTACATGGGCACTGGACCCACGACCTGAATGGCGGCTTCGTAACCGGGGGCGAAGATCAGCGATTGGGTGGCCTGATCGACGGCGTTTATAAACCCGACCTGATCCTCGGCCTTGATCAGGAATTCGGCGCGCAAAACCTCGGTATCCTCCTCGGGTCTGCGAAGAACATGTGCGCGGCAGAGGGGCACGAGGACGCGCAGCAGTTGGGCCTGTGCGGCACCGCGGCGGCGGTCCAGCCGGTCGGCCAGTTTCCCGCCAAACTCGGCCATGGCAAAATGTGCCTCTGGACCGAGCCTTGACAGGCGATCGCGTTCGCGCAGCAAGGCAGGATCTTCGGCCAGCGTGGCGTCCAGCGCCGGTTTGCGGGGATAGTTGACCCGAATCCCGAGTTCGAAGCAGCCATTCACCCTCGCGAATTCCTGTGTGATGGTGGGAGCTTTGGCGAGGATCATCGATTCGACCTTCGCGAACGTTTCGGACACCAGACCAAATCGGGCGGGCAGGACGGTGCCGAGGGTCAGCATTTGCTCCAGCACGCGGGTATGAGCCAGCAAAAGCCGCCGTTTAGGCAGGATTTCGGCATCGTCATGGTGAGAGTAGACCAATGCCCAAGGGCCGATCGGGCAGGTTAGCAAGGGCCCTTGCAGGCCGGGAGTTTCGGCAAGGTCCTGCGGCAAGTTTAGGTGGGGTTGTTCGACCAAGCCATACAGGTAGATCATTCCGCTGCCTTTGCGGGAAATTGCAGGGTCAGGATGCCGTTGTTCAGGATCGTCGTGATCTTGTCGGACTTGCAATTGACCGGCAGTTTGAGGCGGCCAAAATATGCCCTGTCGCCGGAGGTTTTGACCACCAGAACTTCGCCCTCTATCGTCAGGGTCAGTTCCGAAAGCTCGACACCCGGTAGTTCGGCGGTGGCGATCCATGTGCCCTTATCCTGCAGCAGATCGAAGACCAGGGGCCGCGCCACAGTCGGTTTTGCAGCAGCCGGGGTGGTCGGTTTACGATATGGATTGACGAGTTTTGCCTGCGGCGTGGTATCCACATCCAGCCCGCCCATTCGCATCTTGATATCAGCCGAGGCGCGCACGGGCCCATCTGTCCTTTCGTAGGTCTGCTCGCCGTGCCCAAGTCGGGTGACAGCCTCGTTCAGTGCCTTGCCCAATGAGCCCAAAAGGCCGGTCAGGTTCAGGTCAAGCTGATCGGCGGCCCTGCGACTGCGCTTTTTGGGGTCTTCGGTCATCGGGGCATCCTTGTTTCGGAACTGGTTGGCGGTTTTTGACTAATTCGAGCCTCCAACGACTCTATCCGGGCCAACAGGGCGTCATTTTCCAGACGCAGCGCATCAGACCCGGCGCTGAGCTTGGGGTCGCTTTCCCACCAGTTGATGCCCATCTCTTTCGCCTTATCCACCGTCGCGATCAGCAGTCGAACCCGGATCGTCAGCAATTCGATGCCAACGAGCGAGATCGAAATGTCCCCGGCAATCACGATGCCTTTGTCGAGGATGCGTTCCAGAACGTCGGCCAGACCGTCGGAACGGGCAGCCCCCTGGATCTCATAACTCATGACTGATCCCGATCTTCGCGGTGATAGCGGCGCGTCCGGGTGACATTCTGCGGCTCGCCCTCAGGGTCGACCCGCACCTCGTAACTGGCCAGAAGATCGTTGTCGCCCATGCGGGCCACGCTTTCGACGACATCAATCACCACGGTCCAGCCACCATCCTGCAGACGTTCGCAGCGCGCGATCTGGTCGAATGGCAGTACGGTCATCGTGGCCACCGCAGTCTTGGCCTGCACAATCGCATCCATCATCGACAGGCGCGATCCGCTCAAGGCCGAGACTGTGAATTTCATGCTGGTGTCCTGTTGCATCGTGACGCCCCCTGCAAATGCATCAAGTGGTCAAAATCTTGATCAGAACCGATCTTTGGGCGCGGTTGCGGTCCAGTTCGGTCTGATAGCTTTTAACGCGGGTCTGTGCCTGTTCGACACCCATGTGCAGCCGGTCGGCGTCAAATTCCAGCCGCACCAGATCAATCGCGGCTTCTTTGGCAGTTTTGGCGACCCGGGCCGAGGCCATGCGGGGGCGGCGGAGGGTTTGGGTCCTGGGGCGGTTCATCGGCATTCTCCACTCACGTAATCAGGTTTGGGCGGCTAGCTGTTTGGCGATCTGACCAGTGCTGATCACGGGGCCACGGCCGTTCAGTACATCGGCGGTGATCTGGGCCAGCAGAGCGTCCGACAGGGTGGCGCTGTGCAGCCGCATCGCCACGATGCGGGCGATCAGAATGGCAGTGCGCATCGAGCAACTGGGTTCCTTCTGCGCTGAAGCTGACTGTTGCAGATTATGGACCAGCCGCACGATACGGGCGCTGATGTCCGGCTCCAAACCTGTGCGGGCGGCGACGATGCCGGTCTTGGTTTCCAATGAATAGACGCCGAGATTGAAGGTGATCATTCGGTCCAACAAGGCATCGGGGGTCGCATTGCTGCCAGTGTAATCATGCGGGTTCGAGGTCAGGATGATGCGGAAATCCGGATGCGCCTGCAGATATGTTCGGCCATTGACCTGGTTCGTCGATATCAGAACCCCTTCCTCCAGCACCGATAGCAATATGCTGTTGGCTTTGGCGCTGGAGCGTGTGAATTCGTCATAAACGAGCGTGTGGCCGTGTTTCATCGCATCGGCCAAGATCGAGTCGCCCCAATCATAGCGCACATACGATTCACTGCGCCGAACACGCTGGATATATTTATCCACGACCGAACTGGTCGATTGGCCCACCTCTTTGCCGATCATATCATCGATATCCAGCCAATCATTGCCCGCCATGACGGCAACCTTCCGTCCCAAGCGTTGCGCAATAGCCAAGGCGAGCGAGGTTTTGCCCAAGCCCGCCGTGCCCTGAAAATGGATCGGCACACCGGCGCGGGCATAGAACAGCCCGCGCTTCATCAGGCCCGCGATTTCATCGTTTTCAAAGAAATTTTCGGATTGGGTCAGGCCGAGCCAAGGGTTTTGGACGGCCTGATTCGGTGCCGAGTCTCCACTGATGGTCTGCGCCGGCATTGCGTGCTTTGTCACTTATTGCTCCCGTTCCACGCGGCACTGGTCCTGCCCCTGTTCAGACAGTCAGCGATTGAGGTTAAATTTGGGTTAGCAAACTTACGCCGAAACGTCCCAGTCGCAAACTTTGCCCATGGCGTTCCGCGGCAAGGCCACGCCAAAGGTCAGCGAAGCCGGGCGAGCCGGTGCACTCAAACTCACCAAAATATGCGACCGCACCGCAGCTTCGAAAGCCGCCTGATCCCGCACCGTCAGCCCTGGAACGACAAAGGCCTTTAACCGATCCGGACCAGGCCGGACAGCGACTTCGGCCACCCCGTCCATCAAGCTGATTCGACGACACACCTCAGCGGGCGAGACATTTACCCCCGCCACTTGCACAACGTCATCACGTCGCCCCTGCACATGAAAACTGTTGGATGTAACCCAGTCTAGCCGGTCCTGTACATTTAGTGCCACGCCGTCAGGACCAAAAATCTTATGATCACGAGCGTTCAGATGCGGCAACAGTTGGAATGGAGCCGAAAAACTGGTGCGATGGCCCAAACCGCCGGTTTCCGTGGCGCCATAAATTTCGATCAATTGGGCCAGACCATTGGCAGGCAAAACGTCCCATGTCGCAGCCGTCGAGGGTCCAGCCGATGTTACGCCCAAAACACCATCCGGCAGGCGCAGGCCCGTGCGATGCAGCATCTGCCAGTTAAAGGGCGTGCCAATGATCAGATCGCCCGCTTTCGCATGCCGAAACACCGCTGCAGGCCCAGTTTGATGCAGGTCGAGCACCGGGCACTCAGCCAGCATGGGCAAAAGGCAGGTGAACAAAAAGCCATAGATGTGGTGCGGTGGCACCAAAGTCAGGGTACGACCTGTCATGCCTGTGGCAAAAGGCTGGAGCGGCCCAGCAAGCAGGGCGCGCATTTCGGCTTCAAGTCCGCTGGCCCTGTGGTTCACATGTTTAACCGGACCCCCGCTGCCGGAGGTGTCAAAGGTCAACGCAGCTTCGGCCCCGATCAATCGGAAATGCTCGCCGATCAACTCCACCCACTCGCCCAAAGACCTCTGCATCAACAAATAGTCCTCGACCCCTGTTGCCGACAGGTTGAAGAACCTGTTGACGCGTAGAATCAGACCAAGTCGGGCAAGGCTGTCAAACCCCAACCCATCCTCATCTACGCGCAGACGGTCAAGGACAGCTGCTGCCAGTCTCGGGTTCTCCAATGGGCGCGTTGCGTCACGCGGCATCTGCCCTTTGGCGATCAGGTCCTTCTGTTCTGCAAGGATCAGGCTGACACACAGGCGGCGGATTGGGCCCGCCGCAAGAAATATGCGATCATTTTGATGCAGTTCCCGGACCACTGGTTCAACTACACGGCCCCGGAGGTCATTTGGCATCCTGACCTGTCAACCTCGCCCGCGCCCGACCGAGGCCTTGGGCGCTTCCAGGTCATAAAAGAATTCGCCAACCAGGCTTTCAAAGTGGCGCCGCGCGCTCATGATTCTGGCGCGCAAGTCCATTGCACAGGCGGCCAGTTCCGCCGAGCAGATGCCCGGGTCGGCGGGGTTCACCGCCACGCGGATATCCTGACCCGCGTCGTAATGGGCCAGTTTGTCCAAGGCTTGCTCCACCGATTCAAACTCCCAGCCGCGCACCTGATCCTGTTCATCTTCCGACTGATAAAACAGCTTGACCGTGACCACAAACCGCTGATCCGTCGTGCGATAAAGGTTGACTTCGTACCAATAAGGGACAGTTGGCGTGAAGCTCATGGCCATGGCCAACTCGATGCCCTCAAACACGATGGGCCGGGCGCCGGGCCGTTTGATGCGAAACGTGGGTGGGGCGGAGGCAAACTGCGACATGCCGGTCGATGACGACGGGTCCTGATGCAGATTTTCCATCATGGGAGACATTACAGATTTCCTTATGCTAGCAGTACGCCTTTGCAAAGGCAGTCTGCGGCCATGGAGTTGAAAGCTGATCGAACGGCGCTTTTGGCCGCCGCAAGATGTTGATGACAGTCCCAGGCGATACCCGCCTCGAAGGACATTTCAGGATACCAACCCCGGACGAAACTTACCAAATCGCTTTGGTCTCGGATCGGCTGGCACTGATGCGCAGGTCTGGCAGGTGTCGTCTCAGGCGGCTCGAAGATCAGACTGGCATAGATGGTCCGATCTTCTGCCAGATAGAATGCCAGCGTTTGTTCCCCCGATCCGGCCACCTTGTCCGAAACGCAGCGGCGGGTCAGGATGGGCAGTCCGCGAAACACCAAAGGGCGTTCTCCATCGCGACGCAGAACAATCTGTTGCCATACCACCACAGCCG
>JBBQGU010000089.1:0-12186 GCA_038323315.1 Rhodobacterales bacterium
AGCGTATGACGCCCGTCGCCCCCGCCCTGCATCAGGCCGAAGCCCGGCGCTGACATGGTCGCTTTCCCCGAGGTTTTGCCCACACGACCCAACTGGCTGGTGCGCCTCGCCGCCTCGCGCAGGTTCCAGTCCTTTGCCGCCCGCGTGCCCGGATTGCGGCACATCGCCCGTGCCGAGGGTGCTGCGATGTTCGATCTGGTCGCAGGCTTTGTAAACTCGCAAACCCTGATGGCGCTGGTCGAATTGCGCATCCTGCACCTGATGTTTGACGGCCCTTTGACTGTCCGTCAGGTCGCAGGCATCTGCGGCGTACCACAAGACCGCATGCAGGTTCTGCTGCAGGCCGGAGCCGCCCTTGGCCTGCTGAAACGCCACAAGGATGGCAGTTTTGGCCTGTCGCTGCGCGGTGCATCCATGCTGGGCGTGCCGGGGCTGGAGGCGATGATCAGGCACCACCGCGCCCTGTATGCCGACCTCGCCGACCCCGTCGCCTTTCTGCGCGGCGGCCAGCAAACCCAACTGTCGCAATTCTGGCCCTATGTCTTTGGGGCCGAGGGGGCGCGCGACAAGACCGTCGCCGCGACCTATTCCACCCTGATGTCCGAAAGCCAGGTGCTGGTCGCCGAGGATACCTTGCGTCTGGTGAACCTGTCGGGGGTCAAGCGGCTGATGGATGTCGGCGGCGGCACCGGGGCCTTTCTGTCCGCCGTCGCGGCCCAGTATCCGGACATGCAGCTCGACCTGTTCGACCTGCCTGCCGTCCTCGGCAGCGCGCAGACCAATCTGGCCAGCCTGCAAGCCCGCGTCGCCCTGCATCCCGGCAGCTTTCGCGACGACCCGCTGCCCGTGGGCGCCGACGCCGTCAGTCTGATCCGGGTTCTGTACGACCATGATGACGCGACCGTCTTGCGACTTTTGTCCGCCGTGCACCATGCCTTGCCGCCGCAAGGACGACTCGTGATCGCCGAACCTATGTCAGGCGGCGCGATTCCTGATCGCACAACCGACGTGTACTTTGCAGTTTATACGATGGCGATGCAAACCGGCCGGACCCGCTCGGCCGCTGAAATCGCCGCCCTTTTGACTCAGTCGGGCTTCGTAAACATCTGTGATAAAAGGGGTTTCCGGCCCTTCATCACCTCGGTCGTCACCGCCGAAAAAACCCGTGTGTAAATAGTTCGCGCAGAGAGTGTCTATTTTGTTTGACAGTCTGGTCTGTAAGTTTAAAGTGACACTATGGAATTGACAGTCAATCGAATCCCACAAGGGTTCCGCGACACCGTCATCGAGGAACGCACGTGATCAGCAACGCCGTCATCTTGTCCGGACCCAAAGACCTCGCCCTGGGGCAGGTGTCCTTGACCCAACCCGGTGCCGCCGATGTGGTGGTGCGGGTCGACCATTCCGGCATCTCGACCGGGACCGAGAAACTGTTCTGGACCGGCACGATGCCGCCCTTTCCCGGCATGGGTTACCCGCTGGTGCCCGGCTATGAGGCTGCGGGCGAAGTGGTCGAGGCTGGCGCTGATTCGGGTATGACCGTCGGCGACCACGTCTTTGTCCCCGGCGCCAACTGCTTTCAGGCGAACGAAAATGGCCCGGTGCGCGGCCTGTTCGGCGGTGCCTCGCAACTGCTGGTGACGCCCGGTTCCCGCGTGACGCGGATCGATGCAGGCTTCGGCGCGCAGGGTGCGCTTCTGGCCCTCGCCGCCACCGCACGGCACGCTCTGGCCGGGTTTGATCGCGCCTTGCCGGACCTGATCGTTGGCCACGGCGTGCTGGGCCGTCTGCTCGCCCGCCTGACCGTCGCTGCCGGTGCTCCCGCGCCGACCGTGTGGGAAAACAATCCCGCCCGGCATGGCGGCGCGGAAGGCTACGAAGTAATCCTGCCCGAGGCCGACACCCGCCGCAATTACAAGGCGATCTACGACGCCTCGGGCGCGCCTGACCTCTTGAACACCCTTATCGGACGCATCGCCAAGGGTGGCGAAGTGGTTCTGGCAGGCTTTTACACCGCGCCCATCTCGTTCAATTTCCCGCCCGCCTTCATGAAAGAGGCCCGTCTGCGCATCGCCGCCGAATGGGCCGCCGATGACATGGTGGCGACCCGCCAACTGGTTGAATCCGGTGCCCTTTCCCTGGGCGGCCTGATCACGCACACCCGCCCCGCCCATGGGGCAACCGCAGCATATGAGACAGCATTTACCGACCCCGACTGCCTTAAAATGATCCTAGACTGGAAGGCCACCGCATGACGCTCGACATCCCGAACCTCAAAGATTTCGACGCCCGCCTGCGTGAAGAGGCTCACGAGGAGCCGACGCTGGAAATCCCGCAGGGTGAGCCGACCAAAAAGACCCAGATCATCGCTATCTATGGCAAAGGCGGCATCGGCAAGTCCTTCACCCTTGCCAACCTCAGCCACATGATGGCCGAGATGGGCAAGCGGGTGCTGCTGATCGGCTGCGACCCGAAATCGGACACGACCAGCCTGCTGTTCGGCGGCAAGGCGTGCCCGACTATCATCGAAACCTCAAGCCGCAAGAAACTTGCGGGCGAAGAGGTCAAGATCGGCGACGTCTGCTTCAAGCGCGGCGGTGTGTTCGCGATGGAGCTGGGCGGGCCGGAAGTTGGTCGCGGCTGCGGCGGTCGCGGCATCATCCACGGCTTTGAACTGCTGGAAAAACTAGGCTTCCACGACTGGGACTTTGACTATGTTCTGCTGGACTTCCTGGGCGACGTCGTCTGCGGCGGCTTTGGTCTGCCCATCGCCCGCGACATGGCGCAAAAGGTCATCCTGGTCGCCTCGAACGACCTGCAAAGCCTGTATGTCGCCAACAACGTCTGTTCCGCGGTTGAATACTTCCGCCGTCTGGGTGGCAATGTCGGCATCGCAGGTCTGGTGATCAACAAGGATGACGGCTCGGGCGAAGCGGCAGCATTCGCCGAAAGCGTCGGCATCCCGGTGCTGGCCGCGATCCCGCAAGACGACGACCTGCGCAAGAAATCCGCGAATTATCAGATCGTTGGCAGCTATGAAAGCCAGTGGGGCCCGATGTTTGCCGCGCTTGCCGACGCCGTCGACATCGCCCCCCCGGTGCGCCCGGCACCCCTGACGCAGGACGGATTGCTGAACCTGTTCTCGGCCGAGGCGACCGGCGCCGGCTTCATCCTGACCCCCGCAACCGATGCCGACATGCGCGGCAAGAACGCGGTTCTGCGCAAATCCCTGGAAGTGGTTTACGACAATGTTTGATCTGGACCTGCTCGCCAAACTGGAAGCCGAACTGCGCCGCCTCGCCGGAAAGGCCGGCCGATGAGCGAAGTTGGCTACGACAACGCCCAAGACGCGCCGCTGACCCAGGTGCAGGGCATGGATTTGCCCGCACCCATGGCAGCCGAGCCCGTAGACGGCATGGGCTGTCATGCCGGGGCCGCCACGATGGAGGCGGCAGCGCGCGCCGCAGGAAATTCCGAACTGCTCGACCAATATGCCCGCGACTATCCCCAAGGCCCCCACGACAAACCACAAAGCATGTGTCCCGCCTTCGGCTCGCTGCGCGTCGGTCTTCGGATGCGCCGGGTTGCCACTGTTCTGTCCGGCTCGGCCTGCTGCGTCTATGGCCTGACCTTCGTCAGCCACTTTTACGGCGCAAGGCGGTCGGTCGGTTACGTCCCCTTCAACTCGGAATCGCTGGTGACGGGCAAGTTGTTCGAGGATATCCGCGACGCCGTCCACGAACTGGCCGACCCGACCCGCAATGATGCCATCATCGTGACCAACCTGTGTGTGCCCACCGCCTCGGGCGTGCCCTTGAAGCTTTTGCCTAGCGAAATCAATGGTGTGCGGATCGTTGGCATCGATGTGCCCGGCTTTGGCATCCCGACCCATGCCGAGGCCAAGGACGTGCTGGCCGGTGCCATGCTGAAATACGCCCGCGCCGAGATCGAGGCCGGCCCCGTGCAGGCCCCCGCCTCGGGCCGGTCCGACCGCCCGACCGTCGCCCTGCTGGGCGAGATGTTCCCCGCCGATCCGATGATGCTGGGCGCGATGCTGGCTCCCTTGGGTCTGGCCGCGGGTCCGGTCGTGCCCTGCCGCGAATGGCGCGAGTTGTATGCCGCTCTCGACTGCGACGTCGTGGCTGCGATCCATCCCTTCTACACCGCCGCCGTGCGCGAGTTTCAGGCCGCTGGCCGCAAGATTGTCGGCTCCGCTCCCGTCGGCCACGACGGCACCGCCACCTGGCTGGCCGCCATCGGTGCCGCTTACGGAGTTGACCCTGCACGGGTTGCTGCCGCGCAAAACGCCTTCCTGCCCGCCATCAAGGGTGCTTTGTCGGCCCATCCGATCAAGGGCACGATCACGCTGTCGGGCTATGAAGGCTCCGAACTGCTGGTCGCCCGCTTGCTGATCGAAAGCGGCGCGTATGTGCCCTATGTCGGCACCGCCTGCCCGAAAACCCCGTGGTCCGCCGCCGATCTGGAGTGGCTGGAGGCCAAGGGCGTCAAGGTCAAATTCCGCGCCAGCCTGCAAGACGACTGTTCTGCGATGGAGGCGATCCGCCCGGATCTCGCCATCGGCACCACGCCTCTGGTGCAAAAGGCCAAGGAAATGGCCATCCCGGCGCTGTATTTCACCAACCTGATCTCGGCCCGCCCCTTGATGGGTCCGGCGGGTGCAGGCTCGCTCGGCCAGGTCGTCAACGCGGCGATTGCGGGCAAAGAGCGTATGGCCGGCATGAAGGCATTCTTCGAGGGTGTCGGCACCGGCGATACGGCTGGCATCTGGGAGGGCGCGCCGAACCTGCGGCCCGACTACCGCGCCCAGCATCAAAAGAAACTCGACAAGGCTGCGAAAGCCGCCAAAGCCGAGGAGATGATCTGATGGCCCACGATTTTTCTGCGAAAAATCAACGTTCGGAGGGGTTTGGATGCTGATCCAGGACCATGATCGGGCAGGCGGCTATTGGGGTGCCGTCTATGCGTTCTGCGCCGTCAAGGGGTTGCAGGTGGTGATCGACGGCCCGGTTGGCTGCGAAAACCTGCCGGTGACCTCCGTTCTGCACTACACCGACGCCCTTCCGCCCCATGAACTGCCCATCGTGGTGACGGGCCTTGGCGAGGAAGAACTGGGCCGCGACGGCACCGAGGGTGCGATGCGTCGCGCCTGGAAAGCCCTTGACCCGGCGCTGCCTGCAGTCGTCGTCACAGGCTCGATCGCCGAGATGATCGGTGGCGGCGTGACCCCCATGGGCACCAACATCCAACGCTTCTTGCCGCGCACCATCGACGAGGATCAGTGGCAGACCGCCGACCGGGCAATGACCTGGATATTCACCGAATTTGGCCAGACCAAGGGCCGCATGCCACCCGAGACACCGCGCGCCGATGGTGCCAAACCCCGCGTCAACATCCTTGGCCCGATGTATGGCGTGTTCAACATGGCGTCCGACCTGCACGAAATCCGCCGCCTGATCGAGGGCATCGGGGCCGAGGTCAATATGGTCCTGCCCCTTGGCGCCCATGTGGCCGAGATGCGCAATCTGGTCAATGCCGATGTCAACGTCGTCATGTACCGTGAATTTGGCCGGGGTCTGGCCGAGGTTCTGGGCAAACCCTATCTGCAAGCGCCGTTTGGCGTCGAAAGCACCACCGCTTTCTTGCGCAAACTGGGTGAACTGCTTGAACTTGACCCAGAACCGTTCATCGCCGTCGAGAAACATTCGACTCTGAAGCCGGTCTGGGACCTGTGGCGCTCGGTCACGCAGGATTTCTTTGCGACCGCCTCCTTCGGGATCGTCGCCACCGAGACCTATGCCCGTGGCATCCGGCACTACCTGGAAAGCGATCTGGGCCTGCCCTGCGCCTTTGCCATCGCCCGCATCCCTGGCAAAAAGACCAACAACGAGGCCGTCCGCGCCCTGTTGAAACAGCATCGCCCCCTGGTCGTGATGGGGTCGATCAATGAAAAGATGTATCTGGCGGAAATGAAGGGTGGCTTCGGCCCGGCCCCCAGTTTCATCCCGGCATCCTTTCCGGGCGCAGCGATCCGCCGCGCCATCGGCACGCCAATGATGGGCTATTCCGGCGCTGTCTGGATCTTGCAAGAGGTCTGCAACAGCCTGTTCGACGCCCTGTTCCACATCCTGCCCCTGGGCACCGAAATGGACTCGGCCGCCGCCACACCGACGACCCTGCGCCGTGACTTCCCTTGGGATGTCGATGCGCAGGCCGCTTTGGACCGCATCGTGAACACTCACCCCATCCTGACGCGGATCTCTGCGGCGCGCGCTCTGCGCGACGCGGCAGAAAAGGCCGCATTGGATTCAGGTGCGGAACGGGTGGTGAGGGAAACCGTGGAAGCCTTGCCTGGCGCAGGCATTCTGCAAACCGCCGATAATTCGGCAAAAGTGGGGGAGAGAACATGAGTGACTACACAGCCAACGGCGCGTTGCACCACGTCAAGCGCGTGCCACGGATCGAGTTCTTTGTCTACTTTGCGCTGATCCTGTGTCTGGCCATCGGGCCGCACATGATCGGTTGGACCTATCAGGCGATCCGCCATGCCAAGCTGCCCCGCCTCAGCCCGGCGGCGCGGGCCTGGAAGGACGCACAGGCGGTAACGCCGATGATTTTCCGCGGGTAAGGCACCTGCCGCTCTGCGGCACGCCGACACGCGATACAGCATTCGCACCCGTCAGAAGATGGTTGCGAAACACCGGAGGGGCATTCCGCCCACCGTGGCCCGGCCGCAGGGAATGCGGCGTCAGTCCGAATATCCGGAGGATCCTATGGCTGATAAATCCGACCTGTCTTTTACAGGTCTCACCGACCAGCAAGCGCAAGAGCTGCACTCGGTCTACATGAGCGGGCTTTGGTTGTTCGTGACCATCGCCGTCGTCGCGCATTTGGCCGTCTTCATCTGGCGTCCGTGGTTCTGAGGGGGAAACAGAAATGAGCAAGTTCTATAAAATCTGGCTGATTTTCGATCCCCGCCGCGTCTTTGTGGCACAGGGCGTGTTCCTGTTCCTGTTGGCCGCGATGATCCATCTCGTCCTGCTGTCCAGCCCGGCCTACAACTGGTTCGACATCGCTGCTGCCAAGCACGGCTATGTGGCACCTGGCGTCGTGGCTGCACCTTAAGGCCACCACCTTGAGACATCTCGCATCTGGTGCGGGCGGCCCGGCTGGCCGCACCAAATTCACCCCTGAAAACGAAAATCAGACGGTCCTGCCGTGCGCCCAAAGGCGATTTCCGGATGACCCGTCCAAAGGCGGAGGGAAGCATGGCACTGCTCAGCTTCGAGCGAAAATACCGCGTGCCGGGAGGCACGCTGATCGGCGGCAACCTGTTCGACTTCTGGGTCGGCCCGTTCTACGTCGGAGTCTTTGGCGTCACGACCCTGTTCTTTGCAGTGCTGGGCACGATGCTGATCTTTTACGGTGCGGCGATGGGGCCAACCTGGAACCCCTGGCTGATCTCGATAAACCCGCCCGATATCTCATACGGATTGGCGGCTGCGCCCCTGATGCAGGGCGGCTTGTGGCAGATCATCACGCTATGCGCCATCGGCGCGTTCATAAGCTGGGCGCTGCGCGAGGTTGAAATTTGCCGCAAGCTGGGCATCGGGCTGCATGTTCCGATCGCGTTTGGCGTGGCGATCTTTGCCTATATCACCTTGGTTGTGGCCCGTCCGATCCTGATGGGGGCCTGGGGCTATGCGTTCCCCTATGGCATCTTCAGCCACCTCGATTGGGTGTCCAACACCGGCTACACCTATGGCAACTTTCACTATAACCCCGCCCATATGGTCGCGGTCACCTTCTTTTTCACCACTACGTTTGCCCTGTCGCTGCATGGCGGTCTGATCCTGTCCGCAGCCAATCCGGGCAAAGGCAGGGTGATGAAGACGCCAGATCACGAGGATACCTTCTTCCGTGACCTGATCGGCTACTCGGTCGGTACATTGGGCATCCACCGCCTGGGCTTGCTTCTGGCTCTCAATGCCGGGTTCTGGAGCGCGATCTGCATCCTGATCTCGGGTACGATCTGGTTTGACCAATGGGTTGACTGGTGGAACTGGTGGTTGAACCTGCCGATCTTTGCCAATGTTCATGGAGGCATCAATGGCTGAATATCTGAACATTTTCACCCAGGTTCAGGTGGCGGGCGTGCCTGAAATGGGGATGGTCGAGGATGTCGAAGTCGGCAACCGCACCAAAACCGCCAGCTACTCGACCTTGATGGGCTGGTTTGGCAATGCGCAGTTGGGACCGATCTATCTGGGCACCTTCGGCGTCATCAGCCTGGCATGCGGCGCCATCTGGTTCATGATCATCGGCGGCTGGTTCTGGCATGTCGCGGGCTATAACCCGGCGGTGTTTGTACGGGATCTGCTGTGGATGTCGCTGGAACCGCCGGCCCCGGAATGGGGCCTGCGCATCCCGCCGATGGGCGAGGGCGGCCTGTTTCTGGTTGCCGGGTTCTTCTTCCTGATCTCGCTGTGGACCTGGTGGCTCAGAACCTATTTGCGGGCCGAGGCACTCGGCATGGGCAAACACGTCGCCTGGGCCTTTGCCGCCGCGCTGTGGCTGGTGATGGTTCTGGGTCTGATCCGCCCGGTCCTGATGGGCAGCTGGTCCGAGGCGGTGCCCTACGGCATCTTCCCGCACCTGGACTGGACCAACCTGTTCTCGCTGACCTATGGCAACCTGTTCTACAACCCCTTCCACGCGCTCTCCATCGTCTTTCTGTATGGCTCAGCCTTGCTGTTCGCCATGCATGGCGGCACCATCCTGTCGGTGACCCGTCTGGGTGGCGACCGCGAGTTGGAACAGATCGTCGACCGTGGCACCGCCTCGGAACGTGCGGCTTTGTTCTGGCGCTGGACCATGGGTTTCAATGCCACGATGGAGGGGATCCACCGCTGGGCCTGGTGGTTCGCCGTGCTGGTGCCGATCACCGGCGGGATCGGTATCCTGCTGACCGGCACAGTGGTCGACAACTGGTATGTCTGGGCGCAAGATCACGGCTACGCGCCGCTGAATTGAGCCTTATTCAAGAAAGGATGGATCATGTCTGAAGACAATTTCTACACCGAGCAACATCCGGTCATCCGCTTGCGGATCTGGGTCTTGGGACAGATGATCTGGGGCGGGTTCCTCGCCGCGATCGTCGTCTTCGCGATAGGGGCCGTTCTGGCCGCGATCTGGGTCGTATCCATGTTCCTGCCGCCGGAAAGCAAACAGGCACCTTCGCCTTATGGCGCGCTGGAACTTGTGCAAATCGTGCAGGTCGTCTGATCAAAAACCGGGCCGGGCGGCAGCTATGCCGCCCGGCCTGCCACGATGTTCGGGCCATGCCGCCCGAACCTGGGCTTTCCACAGCCCGGTTCCCTTCCTGTTGGCGACAGGAACCTGGTGCCGAGTGCCTGGCCACCCGGCACCTTTTTTCGCCCCCCCAATTCCACGGAAAGGTCTCTGAAATGACCACAAACACCCCGCTGTTGGACAAGGTCAACCTCCCCGCCGATCTGCGCGGCCTGTCCGATCACGACCTGACGCGGCTGGCAGATGAACTGCGCACAGACGTGATTTCGGTCGTGTCGGAAACCGGTGGCCATCTGGGATCGTCGTTGGGCGTGGTCGAACTGACCGTGGCCATCCATGCCGTGTTCAACACGCCGGTCGACAAGCTGATCTGGGATGTCGGCCATCAATGCTATCCGCACAAGATCCTGACCGGCCGCCGCGCCCAGATGCGTACCCTGCGTCAGGGTGGCGGCCTGTCCGGCTTTACCAAGCGGTCCGAAAGCGAATATGACCCCTTCGGTGCCGCCCATTCCAGCACCTCGATCTCGGCCGCGCTGGGTTTCACCATCGGTCGCGACATGGGCCAGCCCACCGGCGACGCCATCGCCGTCATCGGTGACGGTGCCATCACCGCAGGCATGGCCTATGAGGCGATGAACGCCGCAGGCCATCTGGGCAAGCGCCTGTTCGTCATCCTGAACGACAACGACATGAGCATCGCGCCCCCCGTCGGCGCCCTGAACCGCTATCTGAACGACCTGTCGCGCCACACCCCCTTTGGCGCCCTGCGCGGCATGGCCGAGGGGTTCGAGGCCGCATTGCCCGGACCCCTGCGCGACGGCGCGCGGCGTGCGCGGGCCATGGTCACCGGCACCCCCGGCGGTGGCACGCTGTTCGAGGAACTGGGCTTTACCTATGTCGGCCCCATCGACGGTCACAACATGCCCGAACTCCTCGCAACCCTGCGCGCCGTCCGCACCCGCGCCACCGGGCCGGTTCTGATCCATGCGATCACCGTCAAGGGCAAGGGTTATGCCCCCGCCGAAAACGCTGCCGACAAATACCACGGTGTCGCCAAATTCGACGTCGCCTCGGGCACCCAGGCCAAATCCAAATCCAATGCGCCCGCCTATACTTCGGTCTTCGGCACCGCCCTGACGGATGAGGCCGCCCGCGACGGCAAGATCGTCGGCATCACGGCGGCCATGCCGTCCGGCACCGGCCTTGACATCATGGCGCAGCGCTTTCCGGCGCGGGTGTTCGACGTGGGCATCGCCGAACAGCATGCCGTGACCTTTGCCGCCGGAATCGCGGCCTCGGGTCTGAAACCCTTTGTCGCGATCTATTCCACCTTCCTGCAGCGCGGCTTTGACCAGATCGTCCATGACGTGGCGCTGCAAGGTCTGCCGGTGCGCTTTGCCATCGACCGGGCTGGGCTGGTGGGCGCGGATGGTGCCACCCATGCCGGGATGTTCGACGTGGGCTATCTGTCCAACCTGCCGGGTTTCGTTGTGATGGCAGCGGCGGATGAGGCGGAACTGGTCCATATGGTCGCCACCGCCGCCGCCCATGACGCAGGCCCCATCGCGTTCCGCTATCCGCGCGGCGAGGGCGTTGGCGTCCAGATGCCCGCCCAGGGCGTGCCCCTGACCATCGGCAAGGGCCGGGTGATGCGGCAGGGCACCGATGTGGCAATCCTCAGCTTTGGCGCCCATCTGGCCGAGTGCCTGCTGGCCGCCGAGGCGCTGCAACAACAAGGCGTGTCCGTCACCGTGGCCGATGCCCGCTTTGCCAAGCCTTTGGACCGTGACCTGATCAATCAGCTGGCGCGCCACCACGGTGCGCTGGTGACAGTCGAACAGGGCGCAGGCGGCGGCTTTGGTGCGCAGGTGCTGCAATACCTCGCCAATTCCGGCGGTCTGGATCACGGGCTGCGCCTGCGGACGATGACCCTCGCCGACCGCTTTATCGACCAGGCCAGCCCCTCGGTCATGTATGCCGATGCCGGCCTGACCGTGGCCGATATCGTACGCACCGTGACCGGGGTTGCGCCGCAGCGCGCCCAAGCCCTGCGCGCCTGACGATCGGCCTGAACCGCCCAAACAAAAAGCCCCCGGATTTCCGGGGGCTTTTTGTTTGGGCGCAGCGACTTGAACCGTTGGATCAGCCTTATGGGGCCGGTACGGCCGCAGCCGGATCGGCGGCGGGAGCCGCAGCAGCGGCGTCAGGGCTGAACTGGATCAGATAGGCATAGACATCTTCGGCCAGCTCGGCGTTCTTCAGTTTGAAGGCCATCTTGCCGACAGCGGCCGGGTCGTTGTTCTGCTTTTTCAGGAAGCCCGAGGGATTCTGGACGTATTCAACAAAATGCGCCTCGTCCCAGATCAGACCGCCGGTTCCGGCTGCAATGATGTCCTTGCCATATTTGAAACCCTCAAGGCTGCCGGCCACGCGGCCGAACACGCCGTACAGGTTCGGGCCGATCTTGCCGGCACCAGCAAGCTTTTTGCCTTCACCATCCACAACAGCGTGGCAGGTTTGGCACTGCTTGAAAACAGCCTCGCCCTTGGTCGCATCACCTGCTGCGAAAGCGGGTGCTGCTGCGGTGGCCAAAACCGCCAGTATAGCCAGATTGAATTTCATCACAGTCCTCCTCGTATTTCATGGTCTTACACCCGGACCCGGCACTTTGCCAGATCACATTCGCGCGTTGTCAGGCGACTGCGCGGGACAATGCGCAGTGTTGCCAAAGGGAATGTAGCGCGTTTGCCAAATGGTCAATGTCCGCGTCGCTGTGAAACGGCGATGGCGTGATGCGCAGACGCTCGGTGCCCTTTGCAACGGTGGGATAGTTGATCGGCTGCACATAGATGC
>JBBQGU010000090.1:0-12035 GCA_038323315.1 Rhodobacterales bacterium
TGTTCATTGATACACTGGATATTGATGAGATGATGGCGCAGTTGCTGGTGTCCGAAGGGTTCACCAACCTGGAAGAAGTGGCTTATGTTGACGCCGAGGAACTGCTGTCCATCGACGGGTTCGACGAGGCTACGGCGGGGGAATTGCAAGCGCGGGCAAGGGATTACCTGGAGGCGGCCAATATCAAGGCACTGGAAAACGCCCGGACTTTGGGTGTCGAGGACAGCCTGGTCGAGTTTGAGGGCCTGACGCCGCAGATGATCGAGGCGTTGGCGATGGACGGCATCAAGACGCTGGAAGATTTCGCCACCTGTGCCGATTGGGAGCTGGCGGGCGGTTGGACCACGGTCAAAGGTGCGCGCCACAAGGATGAGGGCGTGTTGGAGAAATTCGATGTCTCGCTGGAGGAGGCGCAGACACTGGTCATGACGGCGCGGGTCATGCTGGGTTGGGTGGACCCGACCGAAATGGCAACTGCCGTTGAAGAAGAGGAGGCCGAGGTCTGATTTCAGACCTCGGGTTCAGCGCGTGACACGCGGCGGCCGTATCAACGAAGCAGAAGATCCCGAGCGCAAGTGCATTGTGTCGGGAGAGGTCAAGCCGAAAGCCGGCCTGATCCGCTTTTGCGTGGGGCCGGAGGGTCAGGTTGTGGCGGATGTCATGTCAAAACTGCCGGGCCGGGGCTTTTATGTGACCGCAGATCGTACTATGTTGGAGAAGGCGGCGAAGAAGGGTCTTTTTGCCCGCGCCGCCAAGCAGCCCGTCACAGTGCCCGAGAACCTCGCCGATCTGGTCGAGGCTTTTGTGCTAAGGCGGGTGATCGAAATGATCTCGCTGACACGCAAGGCGAACAGTGCGGTCATGGGTTATGAGAAGGTCAAGGATTGGTTGCAGACCGGCAAGGCCCGGGTGTTGATCCAATCGTCGGACGGGTCGGAACGAGGCAAGTCAAAGCTGCGGATGCCATCGGAAAACGGCGTCTATGTCAGTTGTTTGACGGCAGAGGAATTGGGTTTGGCATTCGGGCGCGAACGTGCGATACACGCCGCGCTTGCGGCTGGTGGACTCACGACGCGTGTTGTAGAGGAAGCGGCAAGGCTGGCCGGGTTGCGCGGGCAATCTGACCAGCAGGATGGCGGCGAGACCGCCTTGAAGGATACGTAGGACGCATGAACGATACTGACGGCAAGAAACCCCTCGGCCTGGGTGGCAGCGCCCCGCGTTCCGGTCAGGTGAAGCAAAGCTTCTCTCACGGGCGGACGAAAAGCGTGCTGGTCGAGACCAAGCGCAAGCGTGTGGTGGTTCCGAGCAAGCCCGGGGCGCCCGGGTCCAATGCTGCCATAACCTCTGCGCCGCATCTGGGCGACCCGGCCAAGCGGCCGGCGGGGATCAGTGATGCCGAGATGGAGCGCCGTCTGTCGGCGTTGCGGGCGGCTAAAATCGCCGAAGTTGCTGACAATGCGCGCCGCGCGGTGGAAGACAAGCAGCGCGAGGAAGACCGCGCGCGCCGTCGTGAAGAAATTGACGCCAAAGAGCGCGAGGAGCGCGAGGCCGCTGCCCGCGTCAAGGCCAAGGCTGACGAGGAGGATCGCGCCCGCAAGGAAGCCGAGATTCGCCAGCAGCGTGAGGAAGACGCACGCAAGGCGGCGGCTGCTCCGACACCATCGCGCAGCACCACCGCCGCAAAGCCCGCGACAACCACGACCGATGCGGATGCGCGTGGTCCGGCTGGTGCAAAGCCCGGACTTAGCCCACGCAAGACCGACCGTGACCGCGAAGACCGCGAACGCGCCGCCAACAAGGCCAAGCCGGATGACGCACGCCGCGCCGGAAAGCTGACGCTGAATGACGCTTTGGCCGGTGAAGGCGGGCGGACACGCAGCTTGGCTGCGATGAAGCGCAAGCAGGAAAAGGCCCGCGCAAAGGCGCTTGGTCTGGGCATGAAGCCTGAAAAGCAGGTGCGCGACGTGCAGCTGCCCGAGACGATCGTCATCAGCGAACTTGCCAACCGTATGGCCGAACGCGCCGCCGATGTGGTGAAGAGCCTGATGAAAATGGGCATGATGGTGACGATGAATCAAGCCATTGACGCCGATACGGCAGAACTGGTCATCGAGGAATTCGGTCACCGCGCCGTGCGCGTGTCGGATTCTGACGTGGAACAGGTGATCGACACGGTTGTTGATACCGCCGAAAATCGCATGATCCGTCCGCCGATTGTCACGATCATGGGCCATGTTGACCACGGCAAAACCAGCCTCTTGGATGCGATCCGGCATGCCAGTACGGTGTCGGGTGAAGCGGGCGGGATCACACAGCATATCGGCGCCTATCAGGTCAACACGGACAATGGTGCCGTTCTTACGTTCCTGGATACGCCCGGCCATGCTGCCTTTACGTCGATGCGCTCGCGCGGAGCGCAGGTGACGGATATCGTAGTGCTGGTTGTCGCGGCAGATGATGCCGTGATGCCGCAGACGATTGAGGCGATTGCCCACGCCAAGGCGGCCAAAGTGCCGATCATTGTGGCCATCAACAAGATCGACAAGTATGAGGCCAACCCGCAAAAGGTGCGGACCGATCTGTTGCAGCATGACATCGTCGTCGAGGCGATGTCGGGCGAAGTGCAGGATGTCGAGGTTTCAGCCAAGACAGGTGTCGGTCTGGACAAGCTGCTGGAAGCGATTGCATTGCAGGCGGAAATTCTGGAACTGCGTGCCAACCCGAACCGGGCGGCGCAGGGCGCGGTCATCGAGGCCAAGCTGGATGTGGGCCGGGGCCCGGTTGCCACGGTTCTGGTGCGGAACGGCACACTGCGCAAAGGCGATATCTTTGTTGTCGGCGAGCAGTGGGGCAAGGTCCGTGCATTGATCAACGACAAGGGCGAGACGATCACGGAAGCTGGTCCGTCCGTTCCGGTCGAGGTTCTTGGTCTGTCGGGCACGCCACATGCCGGTGACGTGCTGAACGTGGTGGAAACCGAGGCGCAGGCCAAGGAAATCGCCGAATACCGCGAGAAGACCACCAAAGACAAGCGCGCGGCTGTCGGGGCTGCGACCACGCTGGAACAGCTGATGGCCAAGGCCAAGGCGGATCAGTCGGTGGCTGAATTGCCGGTGCTGGTGAAGGCGGATGTGCAGGGCTCGGCCGAGGCGATCGTGCAGGCGATGGAGAAGATTGGCAACGATGAGGTGCGGGTTCGCGTGTTGAGCTATGGTGTCGGTGCGATCACGGATACCGACGTGGCCCTGGCTGATGCATCCGGGGCGCCGATTATCGGGTTCAATGTGCGCGCAAATGCGATGGCGCGGGCTTCGGCCACGCAAAAAGGTGTCGAGATCCGGTACTACTCGGTCATTTATGATCTGGTGGACGATATCAAGGCGGCGGCTTCGGGGTTGTTGAAGGCGGAGGTTCGCGAGACTTTCATCGGCTATGCGCGAATTTTGGAGACGTTCAAGGTGTCCGGAATTGGCATGGTTGCGGGGTGTCTGGTCACGGAAGGTGTGGCGCGGCGCTCGGCTGGGGTGCGCTTGCTGCGGGATAACGTGGTGATCCATGAAGGCACGCTGAAGACATTGAAACGGTTCAAGGATGAGGTCAAGGAAGTTATCTCGGGTCAGGAATGCGGGATGGCGTTTGAAAGATACGAGGACGTCCGCAAGGATGATGTGATCGAGATTTTTGAGCGGGAAGAGATTCAGCGCACGCTGGCCTGATCTTTACCGGGCGTCATTTAAAGGGCCGGGCAGGTTTGTCCGGCCTTTTGTTTTTCGAAACGATTTTTCTGCGAAAAATCTTAATGGGGGCGCCTAGGCATGGGAGGGGTCTTCAGGCATCGGTTTATATAGGTTTTTCGAATTAAAGTTTCTACAACCAGTCGCGCAGGATGGGGATCAGGGGCAGGTCGGCGGGGGGCATGGGGTAGCTGCGCAGGTCTTGTGGGCGGACCCAGGCGAGAGTCTGGCCTTCGCGGGGGAGGGGGATGCCAACCCAGCGGCGGCAGGCGAACAGGGGCATCAGCAGGTGAAAATCCGGGTAGGAATGGCTGGCGAAGGTTAGGGGGGCCAGACAGGAGGACCAGGTGTTTATCCCCAACTCCTCTTGCAACTCGCGGATCAGGGCCTGTTCGGGGGTCTCGCCGGGGTCGACTTTGCCGCCGGGGAATTCCCATAACCCGGCGAGGGATTTGCCGGGGGGGCGTTGGGCCAGAAGGACGCGGCCGTCGGGGTCGATGAGGGCGACGGCAGTGACGAGGAGAAGTTTCATGTGGTGCCCTTGGCTAAGACCGGAGGGTTTTACACCCAACAAGCCCCCCGTGGAGTATTTTTATCGGAATGAAGGGATCAGGAGCGGTAGTCGGCGTTGATCTCGATGTAGCGGGCTGTCAGGTCGCAAGTCCAGACCGAGCGTTTGCCTTTGCCAAGACCCATGTCGATGCCGATCACCAGTTCGGGTTGCAGCATGTAGGTGGCACCTTCCTCTTCGCGGTATTTTGGGTCGCGCCAGCCGTTTTTGGCGACCGTGATGTCGCCAAAGCGGATCGTCAGCAGGTCGCGGTCAGCCTCGGCCCCGGATTTGCCGATGGCGGCGACGATGCGACCCCAGTTGGGATCCTGACCTGCGATGGCGGTTTTCACGAGGGGGGAATTGGCGATCGACATGCCGACGCGCAGGGCGTCGGCGTCGGAGGACGCGCCGGTGACGCGAATCTCGACGAATTTGGTGGCACCTTCGCCGTCCCGCACGACCTGATGGGCGAGGTTCCGCATAACCTGATGCAAAGCCGTTTCGAACGCTTTGAGGTGGGGGCCCTTAAGTGGCGCGGCGGGGGATTTTCCGGTGGCGGCGAGCAGAAGCGTGTCGGAGGTCGAGGTGTCGCTGTCGACGGTGATGGAGTTGAACGTCGCGTCCATGTTGCGCGACAGCAGGCGTTGCAGGGCGGTCGCGGTGATCGTCGCGTCGGTAAACATATAGACCAGCATCGTTGCCATGTCGGGGGCGATCATGCCCGAGCCTTTTGCGATGCCGGCAATATGGACCATGCCGCCGTCACCCTGAAAGCTGGCGGAGGCACCTTTCGGGAAGGTGTCGGTGGTCATCATCGCTTGCGCGGCCATGGCGATGGCGTTTTCGTTCAGGTCGGCGGCAAGGATCGGAATGGCGCCCGTGATCCGGTCATAGGGCAAAGGTTCGCCAATCACGCCGGTCGATGAGGAGAACACCCGGGAGGCGGGCAGGCCGAGGGCCTCGGCGGTACCCGAGGTCACTGCCACGACAGCCTGTTCGCCGACCTTGCCCGTAAAGGCGTTGGAGTTGCCGGAGTTGACGATGATGGCGGCGCCGGCGCCCTCGGGCACCTTTTGCGCCAATTTGGTCTGACAATCGCGCACGCAGGCCGAGCGTGTGGTCGAGCGGGTGAAGGCCCCGGCCATCGCAGTGCCGGGGGCGAGGCGGATCAGCATCACGTCCTTGCGGTTACTGTACCGCACCCCGGCCTCGCAGGCGGCAAATTCGACGCCGGCGATGCGGGGCAGATCGGGGAAGGCTTTGGGGGCCAGTGGCGAGACCGGTTTTGGCTTCTTTGCCACGGGCACCACAGGTTCGGCCGATTGCCGCAGCAGTTTCAACTGCTTTTTCATCGACTTGGCTTCGGCTTTCCAATCGGTTTTGGCCATCACTGCCCCCTTTTTTGCGCTTATTCGTCCAGCAGAGTTAGGTCCTTGATCAGGGCCGGGTCAATGACTGTTTCGGTGCGGGTGATGGTGGCCTTGGCCGTTACGTCGGCGATAAAGGCGGCGATGGCGTCTTTCTGGACCTGTCCGGCCAAGGCGTCCCGCACCTCGGCGAGCGCGGGGGCGACGGTATTGCGGGTTTCTGTGACCAGGATCAGGTGCCAGCCGAAATCGGTTTTGACCGGGCCCACGACCTCACCCACTTTAGCGGCGACCACGGCCTCTTCGAATGGTTTGACCATCGCACCGGTGCCGAACCAGCCCAGATCGCCGCCCGATGCGGCAGATCCATCCGAGGAATTGGCCTTGGCGACGTCGGCGAAGACAGCGCCCTCCTGGATTTCGGCGAGGAGTTCCTTGGCATTGTCCTCGCTATCCACCAGAATATGCGCGGCGTGGTATTCGAGGCTGGGTGTCGCGTCTTTGTATTGGGCGTCGTAGGCTTTTTGCACCGCCGCATCCGTCACCGCATTGGCGATGCCGGCGCCGAGCGCGACGTTGGACAGGTAATTGCGGCGCTGATCGGCGATGGCGAGCGTGTCCTTTTTGGTCAGCTTTACGCCAAGGGATTGCATCAGCGCCTCTTGCTGGACCAATTGATCGAGGATGCCTTTGAACAGCACATCATCGGCGAGGGTTTTATACTGATCGGGCAGGGCATCGCGGGTGACGATGATATCGCCCAGCGTGATGTTTACGCCATTCACGGTGGCAAGGACGGTGTCAGCGGTGGGGTCTTGGGCCAAGGCGGGCAGTGCGAATACTGCGCCAAAGGCCAAGGCTGCGCAGAAGCTGGCCATTTTCAGGGATTGTTTCGTCATCTCACAGGCTCCTGATCGTGCCGCGCGTCTTGGCGGCGTTGACTATACCCCGGCCAACCCTTAAATCGCACGGGTCGCGTGCAGCAGGATGACCGGCTTTGCGGCTCTTTTAGGCAAGGGCAGGCGGGCGGGCAAGTCCGCGTCGCACACGATGCTGTCAGGACCACCTGACAGAGGAAATTTCGCCGGGATGGACATGATGTTGGGTCTAGGGTCGATAGCACGGAAAGTTTTTGGCACGCCGAATGACCGGATGGTCAAGACGGTGCGCCCGCTGGTGGCCAAGATCAACGCGCTGGAGCCGCAGTTTGCCGCCCTGAGCGATGAGGGGATCAAGGCCAAGACCGCCGAGTTGCAAAAGCGCGTGCAGGAGGGCGGCGAGAGTCTGGACGCCGTGCTGCCCGAAGCGTTTGCGAACTGCCGGGAGGCGGCCAAGCGGGCGCTGGGTCTGCGGCCGTTCGATGTGCAGTTGATGGGTGGTATTTTCCTGCACCGCGGTACGATCGCCGAGATGCGGACGGGTGAGGGCAAGACCCTGACCGCCACGCTGCCTGCCTATCTGAACGCGCTGACCGGCAAGGGTGTGCACATCGTCACCGTCAACGACTATCTGGCCAAGCGGGATGCGGACTGGATGGGCAAGGTTTATACGGCGCTGGGGATGACGGTTGGCGTGGTCGTGCCGTTCCAGCCGGATGATGAAAAGCGGGCGGCCTACCGCGCTGATATCACCCATGCGACCAATAACGAGCTGGGCTTTGACTATCTGCGGGACAACATGAAGGGCACCATCGAGGAGATGGCGCAGCGGGGGCATAACTTTGCCATCGTGGATGAGGTCGACAGCATTCTGATCGATGAGGCGCGCACGCCGCTGATCATTTCGGGTCCATCCACGGACCGCAGCGATCTGTATCAGAAGGTGGATACGCTGATCCCGGATGTGACCGATGCGCATTTCAAGCTGGATGAAAAGACCCGCAACGTCACCTATACCGAAGAGGGCAACGAGTTTATCGAGCAGCGGCTGGCGGCATCTGGCTTGCTACCGGATGGGCAATCTCTGTATGACCCCGAAAGCACGACGCTGGTGCATCACGTCACGCAGGCGCTGCGGGCGCACAAGTTGTTCCACAAGGATCAGCAATACATCGTCAAGGATGGCGAGGTGATGTTGATCGACGAGTTCACCGGGCGGATGATGCGCGGGCGGCGGCTGTCCGAAGGTCTGCACCAGGCGATCGAGGCCAAGGAGCGGGTCAAGGTCCAGCCGGAGAATGTGACCTTGGCAAGTGTCACGTTTCAAAACTATTTCCGTTTGTACAACACCTTGGCGGGAATGACGGGCACAGCCTCGACCGAGGCGGACGAGTTCATGGAGATTTACAAGCTGGGCGTGGTGGAGGTGCCGACCAACCGACCCGTCAGCCGCAAAGACGATCATGACGCCGTGTTCCGCACCGCGCGGGAAAAGTACGAGGGCATCGTCAAGATCATCAAGGAGGCCAATGCCAAGGGGCAGCCGATGCTCGTGGGCACGACATCCATCGAGAAGTCGGAATTTCTGTCGGACATGCTGAAGAAAGAGGGCGTGGTGCACAATGTGCTGAACGCCCGCCAGCATGAGCAGGAAGCGACGATTGTCGCCGATGCGGGCAAGCTGAACGCCGTCACCATCGCCACCAATATGGCTGGGCGTGGCACCGATATTCAGTTGGGCGGCAACGTTGAAATGCTGGTGATGGACGCGATTGCTGCTGATCCCACGGTCCATCCCGACGAGGTGCGCAAGCGGATCGAGGCCAACCATGCCGAGGAAAAAGCAGCCGTGATCGCCGCGGGTGGCCTGTTCGTCGTGGGCACCGAACGGCATGAAAGCCGCCGGATCGACAACCAGTTGCGCGGCCGGTCGGGGCGGCAGGGTGATCCGGGGCGGTCGTCGTTTTTCCTGTCGCTGGAAGATGATCTGATGCGGATCTTTGGGTCGGAGCGGTTGGACAAGATCTTGTCCTCGCTGGGCCTGAAAGAGGGCGAGTCGATCGAGCACCCTTGGGTCAACAAATCGCTGGAACGCGCGCAGGCCAAGGTCGAGGGCCGCAACTTTGACATCCGCAAGCAATTGCTGAAGTTTGACGACGTGATGAACGATCAACGCAAGGCGATCTTTGGTCAGCGGCGCGAGATCATGGAATCGGCCGATCTGGGTGAGATCGTCGAGGATATGCGGCATCAGGTGGCCGAGGATCTGGTGGATTTCTATTTGCCGCCCAAGAGCTATGCCGACAAATGGGACGCCCCCGGCCTGTATGCGGGTGTCATCGAAAAGATGGGCATGGATCTGGGCATCATCAAATGGGCCGCCGAAGAAGGCGTTGACCAGCGGGTGATGATTGATCGGCTGGTCGCCGAAAGCGACAAGCTGATGGCCGGCAAGCTGGAGGCGTTTGGCGCCGACACCATGCGGTCGATCGAAAAGCAACTGCTGTTGCAGACCATCGACGCAAAGTGGCGCGACCATCTCGTGACGTTGGAACATCTGCGGACCGTCGTTGGCTTTCGCGGTTATGCACAGCGCGACCCACTGAACGAGTACAAGAACGAGGCGTTCACGCTGTTCGAGAATCTGTTGAACTCGTTGCGGCAGGAGGTGACGCAGAAGCTGTCGCTGATCCGTCCGATCACGGCGGAGGAGCAACAGACCATGCTGGCGCAAATGCTTGCGCAACAGCAGGCGCCGCGTGGACCTGATCTGGAAAAAGCACCAGAGCCAGCGACCGCCCCAGTGACCGCCCCAGTGTCCGCACCGGTAGCGGTCGCAGCGCCTGCCCCGCCCACGGGGTTGGCCGGGTTTGACGCGGCCGATCCGGCGACCTGGGGCAACCCGTCGCGCAATGACAATTGCCCCTGCGGATCGGGCGAAAAGTTCAAGCATTGCCACGGCAAGTTGGTTTGACCGGAACGGTCAGGATTGCGGCAGGGCTGCCGCGATCTTGCCGTCGTTGGGCCTTTGGTGTGAAGAAAACACCTTGATTGCGCCACGGGATGGCCGGGTTTTGGGTCTAAGCCCTACCCGACCCGAACCCGGTGAGGCCCACGATGTCCCTGCTCGCGAAGTTTGCCCAATTGCCGACCCAAAGGATTGCCCGCTTTGCGGCGGTGGTGGCGGTTGCGATGGCGGCGGGGCATCTGGCGCAGACGCTCGCGGCGCGCAAACCCGTGGCAGTCGCGATGGCCGAAACGGCAACGCTGCCAATCCATATCGTGCAACTGTCCTCGGACGGCGCGCCGGACCCGGTGGTGGCCCGCATTGACCCCGAACCGCATCTGCTGGCGCTGGAAAGACGCCGTCTGAAATCGGATTGTCCGGTTGGTCTGACGCTGTCGGCCCTGCCCTCGGCCATGATCTCGGTCATGCTGACGGCACCCTGCCGCCAAGGTGAGAGGGTTGTGCTGCGACAGGCGCGCCTTGCGGTCACGGATCAGATCGGGGCCGATGGCAGCCTGACGGTTGTATTGCCCGCCTTGACGGTGGATGGTACTGTGGCGGTGCTGTTTGCGGATGGCACGGGGGTGGATCAGGCCCTGGCGATGCCGGAGGCGGCGAGCCTGCGGCGTTTTGGCGTGCAATGGCAGGGTGCGGATGCGTTCTTGCTGCATGCGATTGCGGACGGCAGCGATTTTGAACAGCCGGGCGATGTCTGGAAACGAAACCCTGGCACGGCGCAGACCGGTTTCCTGACGGCTTTGGGCAATCCGGCCGTGGCCAACCCGCTGCTGGCCAAGATTTATACCCATCCGCGTGGTGCCATGCCGCAGATTGTGCTGGAGGCGGCGGTTTTGCCCGAAACCTGTGGCCATGATCTGCTGGGCGAGGTGCTGACGGCTGAGGGCGGTCAGGTGCAGGCCGTCGACTTGACGCTGGCCATGCCGGATTGTTCGGGCATCGGCGATTTTCTGGTGTTGAAAAATCTCGCGTCAGACGTGAAGGTTGCCGCCAACTAGGATCAGGCGGGCGTTCATGAAATTCTTGGGGTGCGGCACTGTCCTTGCGGCGCTGCTGATCGGCGCAGGCGTTCAGGCGCAGGACATCACGCTGACCTCTCGGGATGGGTCGCTGGAATTGTTGGGCACCCTGCAAGGCTTTGACGGTGAATTTTATCGCATTCTGACCGTGTATGGACCTTTGACGGTGGATGGGCAGGCGGTGACATGTGATGGGCCGGCCTGCCCGGACCTGACCGCGCCCAAGGCGGTGATCCGGTTTGTTGGGGCCGCTGATGCAGGTGCGGCGTTGCTGCCGCCGCTGTTCGCGGCATTTGCCGAGGCGCGGGGGCTGGCGTTTGAGGCGGGCGTGTTGAGCGATCCGGCGCAAGGGGTCGTGGCGGAGTTTTCGTTTGAGCCGATGGCCCCGGATGCGGCGCGGGCGGCGGTGTTGTCGGGGGCGGCGCAGATGATGGTAGCCTCGGCTTTGGAGCCTGATCTGGGGTCGCAGGCCGTCGCGCTGGATGCGTTGGTGCCGGTCATGGCACCGGACAACCCGACGGTGCGGATTTCCACCACCGATCTGGCGCGAGTGCTGGCGGGTGAGGTGGACAATTGGGCGCAGGTCGGTGGGCCGGATATGCCCTTGGTGCTGCACGGGCTGGTGGCAGAGGCCGACTTGCAAAAGGCGCTGGTGGCCCGGCTGGGGCGCGAGGTAAAGGCTGGTGTGGTTCACGGCACGCTGGCGGATCTGGCGACGGCGGTGGCGGCTGACCCTTGGGCGATTGCGGTGACGGAACGGGCCGCCTTGGGCGCGGCGCGGTTGCTGCAATTAACGGACAGTTGCGGGTTTCCGTTGTTGCCCAGTCGGCTGGCGGTGAAGGCGCAGGATTATCCGCTGACGCTGCCGGTATTTTTGTTGACGCCGCGCCACCGGATGCCTTTGGTCGCGCGGGATTTTGTGGCGTTTTTGTCGAACCCGGCGGCACAAGGGGCCATTGCGCGGGCGGGGTATATCGACCGGCGGGCCGAACGGCAGCCGATGACCAGCGATGGCTTGCGGTTGATCAATGCGATCAAGGGGGCCGGGACCGAGACGACGCTGGCCGATCTGCAACGGCTGGTCGCGGCGATGGACGGGGCGGACCGGCTGTCGCTGACCTTTCGGTTCGAGGGCGGGACGACGACGCTGGATGCGGTATCGACAGACAGTGTGGTTGATCTGGCGCAGATGCTGGAGGCGGGGTTGTTCAAGGGTCAGGCGCTGGTGCTGGCGGGGTTTTCGGATGGGTCAGGATCGGCCAAGTCCAATCTGGATCTGGCGCAGAACCGGGCGGATGCGGTGCTGGTGGCGCTGAGGCGCCTGGTGCCGGGGGTGCCGGAGGATCAGTTGCCACGGGTATTGAGTTTTGGCGAGGCGCTGCCGATGGCCTGCGACGAGACGGGGGCGGGGCGGCGGTTGAACCGGCGGGTGGAGGTGTGGGTCAAGCCTGCGTTT
>JBBQGU010000091.1:0-11836 GCA_038323315.1 Rhodobacterales bacterium
GGGGTCGCGGCTTGGCGGCACGCTGCACGGCGTCGAACGGAAATCCTACGGCGATCTGCTGCTGGCGGCCTCGGTCGGGTTGTGCCTGTTTCTGGCCGGGGATCAGTTGTTCCTGTATGTCCTGCCCATCGCCGTCCTGACCCTTGCCGACGCCGCCGCAGCCCTTGCCGGCAGCACCTATGGCCGCCGCTTTTTCGCCGTCGAGGATGGCCAGAAAAGCATCGAAGGCAGCGCCGTCTTTTTCACCGTGACCCTGCTGGTCGCCATGGTCTGCCTGATGCTGATGACGCCGCTGGCCCCCCCGAACATCCTTGTCCTGTCGCTGCTGGTCGCAGCCTTCGGCACGCTGGTCGAGGCGGCCAGTTGGCGAGGCTTTGACAACCTGTTCCTGCCCCTTGGCCTGCTGATCTTCCTGTCGGTCCATGCCCAGGACCCTTTACCCGAGCTGCTGACCTTTGCCGCCTTCTTTGCCTTTTGCAACCTTGCCGTCAGTTACGTGACCCCCCGGATCGGCCTGACCAACCACGCCGCCCGCGTCTATGTGACCGCCGTTTTCCTGCTGCTGGCCATGACCGAGGTGCAGAATGCCCTGTTCCCCATCCTGACCCTTGCGGCCCATGCCTGGTGCCGCAACGCCGCCCCCTGCACCGCGCGCCATCCCGACCTTGATATCGTGGCCGGGGTGGCCTTGGTCAGTTTCGGCTGGCTGACCCTTGGCACTGCCAGCGGCTGGAACGCCGTGTCGTTCTTTGGCCTGACCACGATGGGCATGATGGTCAGCCTGTGCGCCGTGGCCCTGACACCGCAAAAGCCCGCCCTGCGCTACAGCGTCATGGCAGCCCTGCTGGCCGCAACTTTGGCAACGCGCGCCGTGGTCATTGGCCTGAACCCGGCCGAGGCGAATTGGAGCGGCGCCATGTGGCCAGTCACTGTCGCCTGCCTTGCGCTGTCGCTGGTGCCGATGGCATGGCCCCGGTCCTTCACGACATTGCGCGTCACAAAACTGACGCTGCTGGCGCTGCCGATCCCCTTGGGCGTCTACCTCTACGCCATTGCCATCAAAGGACTTTATCCATGACGCAGCACCAGTTCACAGCCGCAGACGCCAAGATCACCGTCTATCTGGACGGCCCCGCATGGGACGATACGCCCACCGCAACCCTCGGTGCCTTCACCTGCAAGACCGCTGAATCCGGGGCGGATGTCCTGACCCAGGCCATCACCTCAATCCGCGACGCGGGCCTGCGCCAGATCATCGGCCCGATGGACGGCGACACCTGGCACAGCTACCGCTTTGTCACCGAAACCGACGGCAGCCCGGCGTTCCTGCTGGAGCCTGCCGACACTCCGCTTGCGCTGAACGTGTTCCAGCAGGCGGGGTTCACCCAGATCAGCAGCTATTTCTCGGCCCGCGTCCCCCTGTCCCAGACCGCCGCAACCCGACCCAACCAAACCCGGGACTTCACCATCGAACAATGGGACGGCACCAACCCGGAAGCCCTGTTCGATCAGGTGTTCGATCTGTCTGCCCGCGCCTTTGCCCGCAACGCCTTTTACAAACCGATCACCCGCGACGCCTTTCTGGCCATGTATATGCCCCTCGTGCCCCTGCTGAAACCCGACCTGATCTTCTTCGCCCGCCGCCCCGATCTGACCCTTGCAGGCTTCCTGTTCGGCACCCCCAACTATGCCGAGGGGCCCGCGCCCCGCAGCGTCATCCTGAAAACCTATGCCAGCCTGTCGCGCGGTGCAGGCCAGCATCTGGCCTATGCCTTTCACAAATCCGCCGCTGCCGCTGGCTATGACACGGCCATTCATGCGCTGATCCATGACGACAACCTGTCGGCCCTGCGGTCGGCGTCCGAGGGCGCGGACATCTTCCGCCGCTATGGCCTGTTCGGGCTGAAACTGGATGGCTAGCATTCTTGCCGACTTTGCCGCCGCCGTCTTGCGCCACCCGCAGCGCACGGCGATTGTCGATGGCAAGGGCCACCAAACCAGCTTTGCCGACCTGAAGGCCCGCGCCGACGGCTTTGCCCGTGGCTGGGCCGCCAAAGGCATCGGTCCCGGCGACCGCGTGCTGCTGGCGATGACCCTGAACGCCGACCTGTATGCCAGCCTTGCCGCGTTATGGTCGCTTGGCGCGACGGTCGTGCTGCCGGAGCCGGCCATGGGCATCGCTGGCCTGCGTCATGCCGCAAAGGTAACCCGGCCCCGGGCATTTTGCAGTTCCGGTGCCTATGGCCTGCTGAAATACGCCCTCCCCGAGCTTTGGCCCCTTTGCCATCTGCGCCCATCCAAGGTGCCAGGCCATGGCCGCGATGTGCCAGCGCCCAAGGACACCGACATTGCCCTGATCTCCTTCACCTCGGGGACAACGGGCGCGCCAAAGGCGATCCCCCGCAGCCACGGCTTTCTGGCCGCCCAGCATCAGGCCATTGCGCCCCTGCTGCACAGCGCCACGCCACAGCGCGATCTGGTCGCCTTTCCGGTCTTTGTCCTGATCAACATCGCCAGTGGCCAGACCTCGGTCCTGCCCAGTTGGCGGATGTCCAGGCTCGCCCGGCTTGACCCGGCCCGGCTGTCGGACTGGATCGCCACCCAAAACGTCACGCGCGCCCTGATCCCCCCCGCCCTTTGTGCCAAGCTGGCCAAAACCCAGGTGCCCCCCGGCCTGCATACGGTCTTTACCGGTGGCGGCCCGGTCTTTCCCGACATGCTGGCCAAATTGGGCCAAGCCAGACCGGGCCAAGCCAGACCGGGCCTGACGATGGTCTGTGTCTATGGCTCGACCGAGGCAGAACCGATTGCCCATATCGCGGCACAAGACATCACCGCACAGGACCTTGCGCAGATGACCGAAGGGCAGGGCCTGCTGGTCGGTCGCCCGGTGCCCGGATTGAAACTGCGGATCGCAGGCGTTGAAATTCAGGTCGCAGGCGCGCATGTCAACGCTGGCTACCTGAACCCAATCCACGATGCCGACAACAAGATCCATGACGCCGGCACCATCTGGCACCGCACCGGCGATGCGGGCCATCTGGACGATCAGGGCAGACTTTGGGTCGTGGGTCGCACCGGCTCGCAGGTTGCCCTGCCACAGGGCCGGACCTTTCCCTTTCAGATCGAGGTTGCGGCCCACGGCTGGGACGGCGTGACGCAATGCGCGCTGATCGCCACTGCGGCAGGCCCCTGTCTGGTGATCGAGGGCGATGCAAGCCATCTGCCAACCTGGCAAATCCGGGCCCGTGACATCGGCATCGCGACGGTCAGGCCGGTGTCCCGGATGCCCATGGACCGCCGCCACGCCTCCAAGATCGACCGCGCCGCACTGCTGCGACAGATGGGCCTTTGAACGGGCCGGTGCAGTCTGGCGACCAGCCTGTCGCCTGATCCGCAAGCGCGCGATTGGTCCACCGAATTTCGGCGCTGTCACGAGGCTGCGACAGCAGCCCTGGACCTGCTGCCCCCCACCCCGAGCAAATCACCGCCGAGGCTGTGACACACTGGCTTGAACTGCCTAAAACCGAACATTAGACTGCGTGGCAAGGAACATTGACCGCAGCCACGATGCGCGCGGAACTGTGCAATGCCCGGCAGCGTTGACCGGGCACACTGGAAAAATGACATGGACGGGTTCTGCCTGTCCGCGACCCCTGCTCAAGGCCGTTAGCTGAACGCCTCCACATC
This sequence comes from Rhodobacterales bacterium, assembly GCA_038323315.1. Taxonomy (GTDB): domain Bacteria; phylum Pseudomonadota; class Alphaproteobacteria; order Rhodobacterales; family Rhodobacteraceae; genus Stagnihabitans. The sequence continues at coordinate 3,691 of JBBQGU010000091.1, forward strand.
ACCCCAAATCGGCAGTGCTGCAACGGTTGGCACCCCGGCTCAAGGATTTTTCATGCCCGATACCATCCCCAAATGGGTCACCAATAATCAGACCCCGAACAATCCCTATGACAAGAGCGCCGATTACGAGGGCTATCTCGACTATCTTGGCGCGCTGACCAGCAAGGTGACGCCCGACCTGGCGGCTGGTGTCATCAAAATCAACGTCTTTGACCTGAACGACCATCCCGATTTCAAGGCTGCCGCCATCGGCGCACTGGAACAGTGGGCCAGCACCACCGGATTTACGTTCCAGATCATCGACGACCGCGCCTTTGACACAAAGACCGATTTTATGCAGGTGGTCAGCCCGGAACTGGGCGAAAAGAACGACGGTTCCGCGTTTTCCAGCGGCCGCCTTGTCAGCATAGGCCAGCGCTTTCACGACACCGAACCGGACCGCGCGGCGGTGGGCGGCTACGTCTTTGACAGCTTCATCCATGAATTCGGCCATGAATTTGGCCTGAACCATCCCGGCCTGTACAATTACGGGGGCCCGGGCGGTGTGCAGATCAATTATCTGAACAACGCGACCTGGATCTATGATCGCCAGCAATACAGCATGATGTCCTATTTCGACGGCATCGATGTCGGAAATGCCAGCCGCTGGTCGCCCACCACCCCGATGATTGCCGATATCGAGGCTGTGACCCGCCGTTATTTCGCAACCGAAAGCAACGGCGTCTGGACCTATCAGGACGTCCAGCGGAACACCGGCGACGACGTCTATGGCTTTGGCAGTACCAACCCCTTCTATACGCTGACCATCACCGGGCCGACCCGTGACATCGGCTTTGTCATCCATGACACCGGCGGTCACGATACCGTCGATTTCACCGACTCGAGTGCCGGAACCGTCCTTGACCTGCGTGCCGGGCAGTTTTCCAGCGTCAACGGCCATCTGAACAATGTTGCGATCTTTGACGGCCACAACGCCGATGGCACCGAGTATTACATCGAGGTCGGCATCGGCAGCCGGTTCGACGATACACTGATCGGCAATGATGGCGACAACGTGCTGGATGGCGGCACCGGCCGCGACCGTCTGGCCGGGCAGGACGGTGACGATACCTATTACGTCGATAACAGACGCGATATCGTGTTCGAGACGGCCAATGGCGGGATGGACACGATCATCGTCGTCGCGGGCCGCTATTCTTTGCAGGACGCGGCCAATGTCGAAAGCATCCTGTTTGATCGCGACCATGACTATGATTATCAAACGCTGCCCGCCGAACCGGGGCCGGACGGTCCTGACGGCCGTCCCCGCGGTCTGCACCTGATCGGCAACGATCTGGACAACCTGCTGGAAGGCGGTGAGGGGCATGACCTGATCCGGGGCGGTGCCGGCAATGATACAGTGATCGGGGGCCGCGATACGCTGGCCAGCCGTGACATCAACAACACCATCGACGCCATGGATCTGGACGATCAGACCGAAAGCCTGGATGTCGGTGACGACCTTTATGGCGGCAATGGCGACGACGCCATTCTGGGCGGGGCGGGCGACGATCTGCTGAACGGTGGTGCTGGCAACGACACGCTGTTCGGTCAGGCCGGGGCAGATGTGTTTGTCGGCGGTGCCGGCAGTGACACGGTCGACTACAGCCGAGAAAGCCCGTTCCAACTGCTGGTCAACCTGCGCACCAACATGGCCGCTGGCGGCACCGGGTCGGGCGACACCTTCTTTGGGATCGAGAATCTGATCGGCTCGGATGACCGGCTCGACCGGTTTATCGGCACTCTGGATGGCAACCACTTCATCGGCAAAGGTGGCGGCGACTATTTCAACGGCGGTCGAGGGGATGACACACTGGATGGCGGCGCGGACGGCGATATCCTGTTTGGCGGCGGCGGCGATGACCTGATCTTCGGCGGCTCGGGTCAGGATGCGCTGCATGGCGACGGCGGCACCGACACGGTCAGCTATGCCACCAGCAAGGCTGCGGTCCGGGTCGATCTGACCACCGGCACCGGCAGCCGGGGCGACGCCGAAGGACCGGTGCAGATCGTCGGCACCGGCACGATCATTCAGGACGAGTTCTTGTTCAGTATCGAAAACCTGATCGGGTCAAGATACGGTGACAAACTGAGCGGTGACAACGGCGTCAATGTGCTGGACGGCGGCAAAGGCGACGACACGCTGGCAGGCGGCGCGGGCCACGACCGGTTGATCGGCGGCGCGGGCTTTGACACGGCGGATTATGCGTCTGCGACACAGGCGGTGACGGTCGACCTTGCCGCAGGGACGGGCGCTGACGATGACCTGACCTCGATCGAGAATGCGGCGGGATCGGCGCTGGATGACCGGATGACCGGCACGCCCGGGATGAACACGCTGGCCGGGCAGGGCGGCAACGACAGCCTGTATGGCGGCGCCAGCCAGGATGTGCTGGTCGGGGATTTCCTGCCGATCCCGGTTTCGGGCGTGGGGATGGGCAGCGGATATGAAACCCTGCCTCCGGGTGCGACCAACAACTCGGTCGCCACGGCGGTGGACCTGACGAACAACTTTACGATGGTGGCCGATGCTGACATCGCCCTCGCAACCACGGTGCCCCACACCACCATTCAGGCGACCGGCAACGGCGAGGCGGGCTATTACAGCATCACGCTGAACGCCCACACGGTCCTGACGCTGGACATGGACCGCACCAGCGGGGGGTATGACAGCTTGATCGTGCTGCACGATGCCAATGGCAATGTCGTCGCGGAAAACGACGATGGTGGCGGCGATACCGGGTCGGATCAACTGACCGATTCGCAGCTCAGCTTCAGCGCTGTGCAGGCTGGCACCTACACTATCGTTGTCGGGTCGTGGGACAGGGGGTTTTCTGCCGCAGTGCCGGATGGGGCAGGGTATACGCTGCATGTCTCGGTCGCGACCGAACCCCTGCCGGCACAGGTCGGCATCGCGGGCGACGATCTGCTGAACGGTGGCGCGGGGGACGACGTCATCGATGGCGGCGGGGGCGACGATGTGCTGATCGGCAGCACCGGGTCGGATCGGTTGAAGGGCGGCAGCGGCAGCGACAGCTTTGTCTTTAACGCGGCCTTAGACGCGACGAATGTGGACCGGATCGCGGATTTCAACGCAGGTCAGGACATGATCCAGCTTGGCAAGGCGGTCATGGCGGCGTTGGGCGCACTCGGCGGCTTGTCGGCGGCGGCGTTTTATCAAAGCACCGACGGTGGCGCGCATGACGCCAGCGACCGCATCCTTTACAACACGCAAGGCGGCCAACTGTGCTACGACGCCGACGGCAATGGCAGCGACACCGCGATCCAGATCGCCGACCTGTCGGCGGGCCTTGACCTGACGGCGGCCAATTTCGAGGTGATCTGACCATGGCGGGCCGTCCCGCCGGGATAGGATGTTACAAAACACGCCGTGAACGATCTGCACCTATTTGCGCAACCGGATCAAACTGACCCTGGCCAAAAGGCCCGGGCCTTGGCCAGCTTTCTTTAACTCGATTCGGGCATCGAACAGATCGGAAACGTGTTGGGCGCGTTGGTGCACCCTGACGGTGACGACCGCCCCGTGCCCTGCATAGCTGATCGCGTTGGCGACCAGATTCTTCAACAACCCGGCCAGCAGGACCGGGTCGGCTTCGGCCTTGGCGGTCGCGGGGCCCTCGAAGCCAAGGTCGATCTGGTGCCCAAGGGCTGCGGGCAGCATTTCGGCGGTGACCTCTTTGGCGATTGCGACGATGTCGACCGGATGCAGGACGGCGGCGCCGGTGCTGGCGTCGACCCGGGCCAGCACCAGCAGTTGTGCAAGCACCCGCTCGGCCCGTTTCAAGGCGGTTATGGCCTTTTGGTTGGCTGAACTGGCGTCCTCCGGGGTTGTGCTGCGGCCCAGCAATGCCAGTTGGGTGCGCACGACGGCCAGAGGGGTGCGCAACTGGTGGCTGGCGTTGCCCGTAAAATTGCGCAAGGCGTCCAGCGCGGTTTCCAGCCGCGCCATGAACGAGTTGATCGAGGCGACAAGGGCCTGCACCTCTTGCGGGGTGTCTGCGCAACTGGCCAAAGAGATCGTGGCCACCACCGCCATCCTCAAGGACATCGGTCTGGTGAAATGACCGCTCATGCAATTGGGCGTCGCCCCCATGGGGCGACGTTTTTCGTCGCTGTCGTGCTGGCCGGCTTGGGCGGGCTGCTGATCTGGCAGGGCCGCGCGATCCCCGACAAGGGTGGCTATGCGGGCATCGGTTCGGGCGACATGCCGGTCTTTGTCGGCGGCGTCATGCTGCTCTTGGCGGTGGCGCATGTTTATCAGGGGCTGCGCCACACGGCGGCGGTTGTGCCAAGCCAGCAATTGCTGCCGGTCCTGTTCATCGTTGGCGGTCTGGCGTTGCAACTGGCATTGCTGAAACCATTGGGTTTTTTCGTCGCCTCGGGGCTGTTGTTCGCCTGCACGGCGGCGGCGTTTGGCAAGCGCAGTCTGGCAGTGACCTTGCCGGTGGGCACCGGCTTTGCGCTGGTGGTTTACGGGGTGTTTGACAGGTTGTTGCAGTTGAACCTTCCTGGCGGGTTTCTGGAAACCCTGATTTTCGGGGGCTGAGATGACCACCTTTGACTTTCTGTTGCAGGGTCTGGCCGTGGCGCTGTTGTTGCCGGTGACTTATGGCCTGGACCCCGCAGGGTCGATCATCATGTTTGCGGGCATCTATTATGGGGGGATGTATGGCGGATCGACCACCTCGATCTTGTTGAACACGCCGGGCGAAAGCGCCGCGATCGTGACGGCGCTGGAGGGGAACAAGATGGCCCGCGCCGGGCGTGGCGGGCCTGCCCTTGCCACCGCCGCCATCGGGTCTTGCGTGGCGGGCCTGCTGGCCAGGCTGGCGCTGGCCTTTCTGGCCCCGCAGATCGTGAAACTGGTCTTCATCTTTGGCCCGCGCGAATACTTTGCCCTGATGGTGCTGGCCTTCATCACCGTCTCAGCCGCGTTTGGCGACAGCACGCAAAGGGGTTGACCTCGCTGTTTGTCGGCCTCGGGTTGGCGGTTGTCGGCATCGACGGTCTGACCGGGCAGGCGCGCCTGTCCTTTGGCGTGCCGCAGTTGCTGGACGGGATCGAGGTGACGACACTGGCCGTCGCCATGTGTGCCGTGGGCGAGGCGCTGTTTGGCGCAGCGCAAGGCCGCGGCACGGATGAAAAGATTCACGCGATCAAAGGCGCTGTCGCCATGACCCGCGAGGATTGGCGCCGGTCCTGGCGGCCGTGGCTGCGTGGCAAGGCCATCGGCTCTCCCATCGGTGCCATGCCTGCGGGCGGGGCGGACATTGCCAGCTTTCTGTCCTATGGCACGGAAAAGCGCTTTGCCAAATATCCCGAAGAATTCGGTCACGGCGCCATCGAAGGCGTCGCGGGCCCCGAGGCCGCCAACAGCGCCGCTGCCGCCGGAACGCTGGTTCCCCTGTTGACGCTGGGCCTGCCCACGACCGCCATTGCCGCCATCATGCTGGCGGGGTTTCAGCAGTTCGGCCTGCAACCGGGGCCCTTGCTGTTCGTCACCTCGCCCAAGCTGGTCTGGGGCCTGATCGCCAGCCCGCTGATCGCCAATGTGATGTTGCTGGTGCTGAACCTGCCGCTGATCCGGCTGTGGGTCAAACTGCTGTCCATCCCGCGCCCGTGGCTTTACGCGGGCATCTTGCTGTTTGCGACGCTGGGCACCATCGGGGTCAACCCCTCGCCGGTCGAGTTGTCGATGCTGATGATCTTTGGCGTCATGGGCTATCTGATGCGCCTGCACGGCTATCCCATCGCCCCGGTGGTCGTGGGCCTGATACTGGGGCCGATGGCCGAACAGCAGTTGCGCCGGGCTTTGGCCATCGCGCAGGGCGACTGGGGCACATTGGTCAGCACGCCGGTCTCTGCCGGGCTGCTGGGTCTGGCGCTGCTGGCGCTGATCGTGCCGATTTTGCTGCGCCTGGGCGGCAAGGGCGCGGTCCTGACCCAAATCGCCGGCGGTGACGATTAGCGGCGGCGGCCAACAAGCCCGCCAGGACGTCGTACCCTGACACGGTCACGGTCGTTTGCGGCAATACAGTTCAAGCCGGTGGTGGACCACGTCATAGCCCAGACGTGCCGCAATTTCGGCTTGCAACTGCTCGATGCGATCCGACTGAAACTCGACGATCTGGCCGCTGTCCAGGTCGATGATATGATCGTGGTGCAATTTGTCCACCCGCTCGAACCGGGCGCTGGCACCCTCGAAACTGTGCCGGGTGACCATGCCGGCCTGTTCCAGTGCGGCAATGGTGCGATAGACCGTCGCAATGGATATCTTGGGGTCTGCGATCTTGGCACGCAGGTGCAGTTCCGCCACATCCGGATGATCTTCGGCCTCGGCAAGCACGTGAAGCACGGCGATGCGCTGCGCCGTGATCCGAAAGCCAGCCCGCTGCAGGGCTGCCACCTGCTGGTCCGTGTTCCTGTACGGCGTGTTCATGCCACTGCCTGCCTTGCCATTCGCATCTTCGACTTTGTTTGCGAATGACTATCATTAATCTTTACACTTGCAAATGGTTCTCATACTCATTCCACAGAATGTGTAACCGGGCGGAGACTGGGAATGGTCAGACTGGCTTTGCGATCCGTGCTGCTTGGCGCGGCGGCTTTGATGATGGCGCAGGTTGTCAGCGCGCAGGACAATCAGTTCAAGGTGATCACCACCTTTACCATCATCGCCGACATGGCCCGCAACGTGGCGGGGGATGCGGCGGTGGTGGAATCCATCACCAAGGCGGGGGCCGAGATTCATGGTTATGAGCCGACGCCGGGCGACATCATCCGGGCGCAGGATGCCGATCTGATCCTGTGGAACGGCCTGAATCTGGAGCTGTGGTTCGCGCAATTCTTCCGCAACCTGACCGACGTTCCCAGTGCCACGCTGACCGATGGCATCACGCCGATGGGGATTGCCGAGGGCGCGTATTCCGGCAAGCCGAACCCCCATGCCTGGATGAGCCTGGAAAACGCGCTGATCTATGTCGACAACATCCGCGACGCGATGTCCGAACATGACCCGGCCAATGCGGCGATCTATGCTTCCAATGCCGACGCCTACAAGGCCCGCATCACCGCGACCATCGCGCCCTTGCGCGCGGCGGTTCTGGCGGTGCCCGAACAGCAGCGCTGGCTTGCGTCCTGCGAGGGGGCCTTCAGCTATCTGATCCGCGATTTCCAGATGAAAGAGCTGTACCTATGGCCGATCAACGCCGATGCGCAAGGCACCCCGCAGCAGGTGCGCAAGGTGATCGACGCCATGCGCAAGTACAGCATTCCGGCGATCTTTTGTGAAAGCACCGTCTCGCAGGACCCGGCCAAACAGGTCGCGCGCGAGACGGGGGCAGCTTACGGTGGGGTGCTGTATGTCGACAGCCTGACCGAGGCGGACGGACCGGTGCCCACCTATATCGATCTGTTGCGCGTCACGTCACAAACCATTGTCGATGGTCTGACACAATAGGTATCGCCGCCGCCTTGGGCGTTTTGATGCACAGGCTATATTCCACTTGAACCGCACGACGACACATCAGGATAACGCATAATGTTGCAATCTGCCGCGCCTCTTACATCCGGCATTTCCGCGAAGGGGGTTTTCGTCACCTATCGCAACGGCCAAACCGCGCTGCGCGATACCAGTTTCGAGGTGCCAACCGGCACGATCACCGCCTTAGTGGGCGTCAATGGCGCGGGCAAATCGACGATCTTCAAGGCGATCATGGGTTTTGTGCCGGTGGCCAGGGGCGAGATCACCATTCTGGGCCAATCGGTGACATCGGCGCTGAAGGCGAACCGCGTGGCCTATGTCCCGCAGGCCGAAGAGGTGGACTGGTCGTTCCCGGTGCTGGTCGAAGATGTGGTGATGATGGGTCGCTATGGCCGGATGGGAATTTTCCGCATCCCGCGCCCGGCCGATCATGCGGCAGTCACAGACGCTCTGGCCCGCGTGAACATGACCGAGTACCGCAAGCGCCAGATCGGTGAATTGTCGGGCGGCCAGCGCAAGCGCGTGTTTCTGGCCCGCGCCTTGGCGCAGGACGCCATGGTGATCCTGCTGGACGAGCCATTCACCGGCGTCGATGTCCAGACC
>JBBQGU010000092.1:0-11717 GCA_038323315.1 Rhodobacterales bacterium
AGTTGGCCCGGATATTTATGGGCCTGTTCGGGGATCTTGACCTTGCCGAGGAAGTACATTGCGGTTTCTTCGGCCTCTTTCTTGGGCACCTTGCGGACCCAGATCGGCGCGAGGGTCAGGTTTTCCAGAATCGTCAGATGGGGGAACAGGTTGAAGTGCTGGAACACCATGCCGACCTCGGACCGGACCTTGTCGATGTTTTTCAGGTCGTTGGTCAACTCGGTGCCGTCGACGACGATCTTGCCCTGCTGATGCTCCTCCAGTCGGTTGATGCAGCGGATCAGGGTGGATTTGCCGGAACCGGACGGACCGCAGATCACGATCCGCTCGCCGCTGCGCACGGTCATGTCGATGTCACGCAACACGTGGAAGGTGCCGTACCATTTGTTCATGGCGGTGATCTGGATCGCCACTTCGTCGGACACGTCCATTTTGGCGGTGCTTACCATTGTTCAGGCTCCTTAGTGGTGGTCAGTCCGCAGCTTGCCTTCCAGGTAGAACGAGTACCGGGACATGCCGTAGCAGACGATGAAGAAGATCGCACCGACGAAAATGTAAGGCTCCCAATAGACGCCCTTCCAGTTGATGTCGGCGCGGACGATGGTGGTGATGCCGCGCAGGGGTTCAGCCAAGCCGACAAAGGTCACAAGGGTGGTGTCCTTGAACAGACCGATGAAGGTCGACACGATGCCGGGAATCGAGACTTTCAGGGCTTGCGGCATGATGATCAGGCGTTGGGCCTGCCAATAGTCCAACCCGAGGGCATCTGCCGCCTCGTACTGCCCCTTTGGCAGGGCGGCGAGACCGCCGCGCACAACCTCGGCATTATAGGCCGCCGAGAACAGGGTCACGAGGATGACGACGCGCAGGATCAGATCGAAATTGGTGTTGGGCGGCAGGAAGTATTGCAGCAGCAGGCTGGCGGTGAACAGCATGGTGATCAGGGGCACGCCGCGCACGAATTCGATAAAGCCGACCGACAGGGATTTGACCAGAAACATGTCGGACTGGCGACCAAGCGCCAGCAGGATGCCGATGGGCAGCGAGAGCGAGATGGACGACACGCCAATGACAAATGCCAGCAGGAAACCGCCCATCTTGTCGGAATCGATGGGGGCGAGGGCAAAGGGCAGAACGCTTTCAAGGTAGTCCGCGACCTGAACGTCCAGCAGCAGCCACCACAGCACCGCCGCCACGACGCCAATGCCGGTGGCAATCGGCACGCCAAGGCTGGGCTTCAGCAGGCGGTAGGCAATGACCAACACGACAAATCCCGCAAGGACGACAATCGGGGCCCAGACCGAGCCGCCCCACAGCAGCCAGACCATCAGGAACGGGTAGAGCGGCGTCAGGTAGAGCAGGCGCGTCGGGCGCGTATAGGCAAGGTAACAGGCCACGATCAGCCCGGCGGTCAGGACAACAAACAGCCAGAACGGCATCACCACCAGATACAGCGCCCCCACCGTCAGCGCCGACACGACGGCCACCAGCAGGCCGGAATTGCGAACATTGTCCGAATACAGGACCGGGGCCAGCGCCACGAACAGCAGGCCAAAGGCCAGAACAGGCCGCCAATACAGGTCGGGCGGGTAAAAGCCGTAGATGAACTGATACCAGCGGGCGCGGATGATCGCCCAGCACGCGCCGCCCGCATCGGGGCCAAAGTTCAGCGCAATGATCTGGCGACATTCGGTCAGCGAATTGGCGTTCCAGACGCCATTCAGCAGCCAGGGCAGCGACAGGGCGGTCAAATAATAGATCGTGGCGACGCCCAGCACCGTCAGGCCGATGTTCAGCCAGGACGAGAACAGGTTTTCGCGCATCCATTTGACCGCGCCACGTTCGGTCACCGGGGGGGATTGCGGAGCGATCATCTGGGTGCGAACGAAGGTCTCGGACATCTTAACGCTCCTTCAGTTTGACGGAGGAGTTGTAGAGGTTGCCGAAGGACGAGATGATCAGACTGATGATCAGATAGGTCAGCATCATCAGCAGCATACATTCCAGCTCGCGTCCGGTCTGGTTCAGGGTGATGCCGCCCAGCGTGCCGCGCAGGTCAAGATAGCTGACCGCGATTCCGAGCGAGGTGTCTTTGGTCAGCGACAGCCATTGCGAAATCATCGGCGGGATGATGACGCGCAGGGCCTGCGGCAGAATCACAAGCCTCATGGTGCGGTTGGGGCGCAAGCCCAGGGCAAAAGCGGCCTCGGATTGGCCACGGCTGATGGCCTGGATGCCCGAGCGGACGATTTCGGACATGATGGCGGCGTAGTACAGCGTCAGGGCCAGGGTAAGGGCGGAAAAGGCGTGGTCAAAGCTGATGCCGCCCGTGAAGTTAAAGCCCTTGAGCACCGGATATTCCAGGTGAAAGCCCATCAGCAGCAGGGCGGCGATGGGCGGAACTGTCAGCAGCAGGATACTTTGCCACCACGTGGTCGGGCGGACGCCAGTCGCCTCTTGCACCGCTTTGGCGCGGTTCAGAAGGCGGCGGTTGACCCAGATCGAGGCAGCAATCAGGGCGAGAATGGCCAGGAACGAGGTGTTGATGGTGAGGAACGGCGTCTCGATCGCGGGGAGGGGGCGGTCAAGCAGGGGCATCGGCAGGTTGGTCGAGCGGTTGGTGACCGCGACCGAGTCCCACAGGATCATCTGCGCCGCAGCGACACCTTCGACGGGTCTGAAATCCCGCGGCTGCGGTCTGGTTTCGGAAAAGATCGTGCCGACGAGGATGATCCACAAAAGGAGCGGGACGTTGCGGAAGATCTCGACATAGACGCCGACGAGGCGCGAGACGATCCAGTTTTTCGACAGGCGCAGAACGCCGAGGATGACGCCGAGGATGGTGGACAGGATGCAGGCGAAGAAGGCGACGACCAGCGTGTTGATCAGGCCAACGGCGGCGGCGCGGATGTGGAAGCTGTCATTGGTATAGGGGATCAGGTGTTGGCCGATGTCGTAACCGGCGCGGCGCCACAGAAAGCCGAAGTCGATATCCTTGCCCTTGTTTGCAAGGTTCTCACGGGTGTTGTCGACCAGCCAGCCAACCAGCAGCAGCACCAGAATCAGGACGATCACCTGAATGGTGATCGACCGATAGCGGGTGTCATAGATGAGCATCCCCAGCCGAAAGCCTTGTTTCGGTGCGTCCGCGATCAATGTCATGGAAGTCCCCCTGTGCTCGACCTGTCCGGCTTGGGCCGGTTATCCCCATGGGGCAGTCGATTGAAAACGGGCGCGCCGATGTGGCGCGCCCGTGATCCGTTTGACGGCTACCGGAACGGCGGCGAGTACTGCAGGCCGCCCTGTGTCCACAGTGCGTTCAGGCCGCGTGCCAGACCGATCGGGGTGGAGGCGCCGATGGTGGCCTCGAAAATCTCGCCATAGTTGCCATTGGCAGAGATGGCGTTCTTGGCCCAGGCGTTGTCCAGACCCATCATCTGGCCCATGTCACCTTCCATACCAAGCAGACGCTTGATTTCGGGGTCGGTGGTCGAGGTGGCAACCTCTTCGATATTGGCCTTGGTGATGCCTTTTCTTCGGCAGCCAACAGCGCATAATAGGTCCAGCGGACGATATCGCCCCACTGGTTGTCGCCATGGCGTACCAGCGGACCGAGCGGTTCTTTCGAGATGATCTCGGGCAGGATGACATAGTCGGCGGGTGTCGGCAGCGTCGCACGCGTGGCAGCCAAGCCCGATGCGTCCGTGGTGTAGGCGTCGCAAGCCCCGGCGAGGAACTGCCGCGTGGCCTCGCTGTCGTCGGCCACGGTGACTGGCGTATAGCTGATGTTGTTGGCTTTGAAAAAGTCGGCCAGGTTCAATTCGGTCGTGGTCCCGGTCTGGATACAGACAGTTGCACCATCGAGTTCCTTGGCAGACGAGACACCAAGGTCTTTTTTGACCATGAAGCCCTGACCGTCATAGTAATTCACGGCAACGAAATCGAATTTGAGGTCGTTGTCGCGCGAATAGGTCCAGGTCGAATTGCGGATCAGGACGTCCGCCTCGCTCGACGACAGGGCGGTAAAGCGCGTCTCGCCGGTGGTGGGGATATATTTCACCTTGGTCTGGTCACCAAAGATCGCCGCGGCGAGGGCTTTGCACAGGGCAACATCAAAACCCTGATAATCGCCATTGGCATCCGGCGCACCAAAGCCGGTCAGCCCTGTGTTGGAGCCGCAGTTCAGCACGCCGCGCGCCTTGACATCGTCCAGCGTCGCAGCGCCGGCAGCGCCGGCCAGCATGGCCGCGACTGTCAATGTTCCCAGTAGTGCAGTTCTTTTCATGGATACCTCATCCTGATGATCCACCCCTGCGGGTGGTTTGATCCGCCGGGTTGACCCAGCCATTCTTAGGGCGTGCCCAAAGTGGACCTAGTCTTGCCTTCTACGGAACCTACGTCAAGAACCTTATCCGCCAAAGCGGAAGTGCTGGAATTTTGACCGGAGCGGGGGCATTTTTGCCGGGGATGCTGCAAAAATATCCATAAATTCATTAATTTAGTCAGCAGACGGCCCAGAAACGAGCTGCTTGATGAAAGGCCAGCCGTTTGGATTCCGCCAGCGCCGCGGCTTCGTCATCCTCGCCCCATAGCGAAATCTGATAGGTTTCATCGATTCGGCTGATAGCCCAGGCCTCGTCCGGCGACAGTCGGCCATGAGTCACGGCAAAGGCCAGAATCAGCGATCCGGACAGCGAAACCAGGTCGTGAAAAGCAGCGGTCTGGAAATGGGTGTGGGCGGCGGTCAGTTCGTGCAAGCGTTTTGTGGAGGGATCCGGTTGCGGCGTATGCACGACACCCGTGGTCACGGTCAGGGGGGCGTTCAGGGTTTGGGCGGCCCAATCCAGCAGGGGGTCCCACGCTTGCGCCTGCAAAAGGGTCAGCTCCTGCGGGCCGGGGGCGCGGTAGCACAGAAGGTCGCTGTCGCCATAGGCGGCCAGCAGGGCCACGACTTCGTCAAATTGCGGGGCGACCTTTTCAAGGGCGGAGTTGGCGGCGCGGGTATAGGGCATGGTTTCGGGGCGCACTGGCCCTTGCTGCGCCTCCCATTCGGCGGCGATGGCGCGGGCCATGGCATCGGTTGGCACAACCAGAAGGCTTTTGCCCGGGGTTTTGACCTGGCGTTGATCAAGATGGACGGTGAACCCACCTTCTGCGGGTGCGACTGTCGCCGCTTTCCAGAAGCGCTTCTGCGTCCATTTCATTCCAGATCGCCGAAGGGGTCGGCGGGGACGTCATCGACATTCCAATCGAGCATCTTCCATGTCTTGGCCATGTGGTCGGGCAAGGGGGCGTTGAACGTCAGCATTTTCTTGGTAATCGGGTGTTCAAAAGACAAAAGGCGGGCGTGGAGGTGCATCTTGCGGCTGACATCGCCGCCGATATTGGCGCCCCATCCGTCGCCGAGATTTTCGGCCGTGCCGCCGCCGTATTTGCTGTCGCCGACGATCGGGTGACCCATTTCGGACATATGGGCGCGCAGTTGGTGGGTGCGGCCGGTGACGGGTTCGAGGGCCATCCAGCTCATGCGGCTGGCGAGGAACCAGAGCACGAAATAGTCGGACTGGGCGCGTTTGGCGTCGGGGAAGTCGGCCATTTTGGCGGGATGGACGCAGATCATCCGTTCCCCATCGCCGCGCCCGCCGGGGGCCTTCATCAGGCCATATTTGATCGAACCCTTTTTCGGGTTGGGGACGCCCGCGACAAGGGCCCAGTAAATTTTCCGTGTCGCGCGGTGTCTGAGCGCCTCGGACAGGGCGCGGGCCACACGGTCGGTGCGGGCGAGCATCAGGAGGCCGGAGGTGTCTTTATCAAGCCGGTGGACCAGTTTGGGCTTGTCCTTGTAGCCGAATTTGAGTGCTTCGGTCAGGCCGTCGACATGGCGGTCGCCTTGGCCGGAGCCGCCTTGGGACGGCAGGCCCGCGGGTTTGTTCAGGATGATGATGTGTTCATCCTTCCACAGGACTGCGTCGAGGATCATATCGGTGTCGGACTGGCTGATCTTTTGCGCGGCCTTGGAGGGGGCGACAGTGTCGGGCAAGGGCGGGACGCGGATGATCTGGCCCGGCACGACATGATCAGAAGCCTTGGCGCGGCCGGAGTCCACGCGGACCTGACCGGTGCGGCACAGCTTTTCAACCGCCCCTTGGGTCAGTTGCGGGAAGCGGCGTTTGAACCAGCGGTCGAGGCGTTGTTCGCCCTCTTCGGCGGTGACGGTCAACAGTTTTACGTCGCTCATGTAAAGGCTCCACGGGCTAGGGCCGCACCGAGGGCGACAGCGATTAGGGATAAAAGGACAGTGCCTGCGATGTAAAACAGGGCTTGGGCCGATTGGCCTTGGGTGTAGAGTTTCAGCGCGTCGAGGGAGAAGGCCGAAAAGGTGGTGAAGCCGCCGAGGACGCCGGTCATGATCAGGGGGGCGAAGCGGGGGTTCAACAGGACGAACAGGGCGCCCATGGCGAGGGAGCCTGTGATGTTGATCAGGGCGGTAGCCAAGGGGGTGCCGACCATGGACATGGTCACAAAGCGCAGCACAGAGCCGAGCGCGCCGCCAATGGCGACTTGGGTCAAGGTCCAGATCATACGATGTCCTTGGCCGCGGTTGGGGGAATTGTCAACCGGGGGTCATGCGACTGCGATTTTTCTGCGAAAAATCCGGGCGAAAATCTTCGCAGAAGATTTTAGGGGCCTGTGCGTTTTTCGCGCAATTTGGCAAAGTAATCGATGCGTTTCTTGAGGTCGCGTTCAAAGCCGCGTTCGGCCGGGTGGTAGTAAGCCGGGCGCTTCATGCCGTCGGGAAAGTAATTTTGACCCGAAAAGCCATCCTCGGCGTCGTGGTCATAAGCGTAGCCTGTGCCATAGCCAATGTCTTTCATCAGCTTGGTGGGCGCGTTGCGGATGTGCAGGGGCGGCGGCTGGCTGCCGGTCTGGCGGGCATCGGCGCGGGCATGTTTATAGGCCATGTAAGCGGCGTTGGATTTGGGGGCGAGGGCCAGATAGATCACGGCTTGGGCGAGGGCCAGTTCGCCTTCGGGGGAGCCCAGACGTTCATAGGTTTGCCAGCCTGCGAGGCAGACTGGCTGAGCCTGCGGGTCGGCGAGACCGATATCCTCGATGGCCATGCGGGTGATGCGGCGGGCGAGGAAACGGGGATCCTCGCCCCCCTCCAGCATGCGGGTAAACCAGTAGAGGGCGGCGTCAGGGTCGGAGCCACGAACTGATTTGTGCAGAGCGGAGATGAGGTTATAATGCTCCTCGCCCGATTTGTCGTACTTGGCGGCGCGGCGCATCAGGCGGGTGGACAACTGATCGCGGGTCAGAGTGGACGTGTTCCAGGCGACGATTTGTTCGATGAGGTTCAGGAGGGTTCGGCCGTCGCCGTCGGCCATTTCGATCAGGGCGTCGCGCGCGTCTGGGGTGAGGGGAAGCGCGCAGTTCAGGTCGCGTTCGGCGCGTTGGGTAAGCAGTTCCAGGTCGGTCAGCGTCAGGCGTTCGAGGATGATGACCTGAGCGCGGGACAGGAGGGCGGCGTTGAGTTCGAAGCTGGGGTTTTCGGTGGTGGCACCAACCAGCAGGATCGTGCCATCCTCCATGTAGGGCAGGAAGCCGTCTTGCTGAGCCTTGTTGAAGCGGTGGATTTCGTCGACGAACAGCAGGGTGCCCGCCGCCTTTTGACCGCTACCGTTCTGGCGGCGGATCTTGGCAGCCTCGAACACTTTGCGCAGGTCGGGGACGCCGGTGAAGATCGCGGATATCTGAACGAAATGCAGGTCGGTTTCGGCCGCAAGGAGGCGGGCGATGGTGGTCTTGCCGACGCCGGGAGGTCCCCAGAGGATGAGGGAGGACAGGCTGTGGGCGGCGAGCATGGACCCCAGCGGGCCTTCGGGCGACAGGACGTGGGATTGGCCGATGACCTGTGACAGGGCACGCGGGCGCAGACGGTCGGCCAGGGGGCGCGGCGCGTTGGTGGGGGTGGGTGTGTCGAAAAGGTCGGACATGTGGGTCAGGTTACTTGCGGCGGCGGCCTTGCGCCAGAGGGAGCGACCTGCCCTGGCGTCCGGGGGTTTCACACCCCCGGTCCCCCGTGGGATATTTGAACCAGAGAGAAAGGCATACAGAAAAAGGCCCACCGGTTACGGGGGCCTTCCTGTTGCAGCTTGCGCCACAGGTCAGCTTTCGTAGTTGTCTTCGGCAGCAACGCGGGCCTTGTCGCCGGCGCCTTTGGCGTTCGGGTCGCGGTCGACGAACTCGATGATCGCCATTGGCGCCATGTCGCCATAGCGGAAACCGGCTTTCAGAACACGAACGTAACCGCCCTGACGCTCTTTGTAGCGGGGGCCGAGGATGGCGAACAGGCGTTCGACATATTGGTCCTGCTTGAGGGAGGCTGCGGCCTGACGGCGGGCATGGAGATCGCCGCGCTTGGCCAGCGTGATCAACTTTTCGATGATCGGACGCAGTTCTTTGGCCTTGGGCAGGGTGGTCTTGATCTGTTCATGCTCGATCAGAGAGCCGCACATGTTGGCGAACAACGCTTTGCGGTGTTCGTGGGTGCGGTTTAGGCGGCGGTAGCCGGAGCCGTGGTTCATGGTGTATCCTTACGTTTGTTTTGCTTTGTCCGGCGGGACCTACGTGCGGTCCCGCTCACCTTGGGGCATCACGCCCATGTTTTCCCCGGCAGTCCGGGCATTTTTCGCTTAGAACTGATCTTCGAACCGCTTGGCCAGATCTTCGATGTTTTCCGGCGGCCAATCTTCGACTTCCATGCCGAGGTGCAGACCCATGCCCGACAACACTTCCTTGATTTCGTTCAAGGACTTGCGGCCAAAGTTCGGGGTGCGCAGCATTTCGGCTTCGGTTTTCTGGATCAGATCGCCGATATAGACAATGTTGTCGTTCTTGAGGCAGTTGGCCGAGCGGACCGACAGTTCCAGCTCGTCAACCTTTTTCAAGAGCAGCGGGTTGAATTCCAGGCCTGCGTCTTCGATGCCTTTGCCCGCCGATTCCGGCTCGTCAAAATTCACGAAGACCGCCAGCTGATCTTGCAGGATGCGCGCGGCATAGGCCACGGCGTCGTCAGGCGTCAGGCTGCCGTCGGTTTCCAGCTTGATCGTCAGCTTGTCATAGTCCAGCACCTGACCCTCGCGGGTGGGCGTGACTTCGTAGCTGACTTTCCTGACCGGGGAATAGATCGCGTCGATCGGGATCAGGCCGATCGGTGCATCCTCGGGGCGGTTCTTGTCGGCCGCAACATAGCCTTTGCCGGTGTTGACGGTCAGTTCCATGAACACATCGGCACCGTCATCCAGGTGGCAGATGACGTGGTCGCGGTTCAGAATCTCGATGCCCATCGATTCTGAAATATCACCAGCGGTGACGACGCCCGGACCCTTGGCCGAGATTGACAGCCGCTTCGGCCCTTCGACATCCATCTTCAGGCGGACGCCTTTCAGGTTCAAAACGATATCTGTCACGTCTTCACGGACGCCCGCGACCGAGGAGAATTCGTGCAAAACGTTGTCGATCTGAACCGACGTGATTGCAGCGCCTTGCAGCGACGACAGCAGGACGCGGCGCAAGGCGTTGCCCAGCGTCAGGCCAAAGCCACGCTCCAAAGGTTCGGCAACCAGCGTTGCGGTTCGTTGTGCATCCGCACCAGCCTTGACGTTCAGCTGTTGCGGCTTGATCAGTTCCAGCCAATTCTTGTGGATCATGCTTTCGCCTCCATACTTGTCTGCTGTCCATGTCCTAAAAACAGCGGACGCCCGAGGATCCTGTAAAACGACGAAATCGAGCCGCGCTAAATTGGCGCGGCCCGACCAATTGAGACGGCTTCAGACGCGACGGCGCTTTGGCGGGCGGCAGCCGTTATGGGCCAGCGGCGTCACGTCACGGATCGAGGTGATGTTGAGGCCGGTCGCAGCCAAAGCCCGCAGCGCGGACTCGCGGCCGGAACCCGGGCCCTGCACTTCGACCTCGACGGTTTTCATGCCATGTTCCTGCGCCTTTTTGGCGGCGTCTTCAGCAGCCATCTGGGCGGCATAGGGCGTCGATTTGCGCGAGCCCTTGAAGCCCATCGTGCCGGCGGACGACCATGAAATGGCGTTGCCCTGCACATCAGAGATCAGGATCTTGGTGTTGTTGAACGAGGAATTCACATGCGCCACACCAGCGGCGATGTTCTTGCGTTCTTTTTTCTTGGTGCGGGTGGTTTTGGTATCGCGTGCCATACTGTCCGCTCCTTATTTCTTTTTGCCGGCAATGGCCTTTGCGGGGCCTTTGCGGGTGCGAGCGTTGGTATGGGTGCGCTGACCACGGGTCGGCAGACCCTTGCGGTGGCGCAGGCCACGGTAGCAGCCAAGGTCCATCAAACGCTTGATATTCATCGAGGTCTGACGACGCAGGTCGCCTTCAACCGTGAAATTCGCGTCGATGAACTCGCGGATCGCCAGAACTTCGGCGTCGGTCAACTGGTTGACGCGGCGCGCGCGGTCGATCTTGATCGCTTCGCAGATTTGTTCCGCAACCATCGGGCCGATGCCGTGGATGTATTGCAAAGAGATGGGAACCCGCTTTGCAGTGGGGATGTTGACGCCAGCAATACGTGCCAAACGTTGCTTCCTTTTCGTTGCGGTTCCGTGGTGCCAGAACCTTTTTTCACAACCCAGCCGGTAAAAAAGTGCTGGAAACGACAACCCACTACGATGATTCCGTAGCGGGACGCCGTGCTTTATGGGCTTTTCGACCTAGCGTCAAGGCCGGGGATGGGGAAACTTCACGTCCTGTCAAGAACTTTCGCCAGCGACCGCGCAACAGCGTCCATTTCGGCCATGCCGTCAATCGGCACATGCGCACCCTTGGCGTAGTAATAGCCGATCAGTGGCGCGGTTTTCTTGTAATATTCGCGCAGTCGTTCAACAAACACCTCGGGCGTGTCGTCTTTGCGGACCTCGCGGCCTGCGGCCTTGGTCTCATCCGCGCGTTTGACGATGCGGGAGACGAGCGAGGCATCATCGACCACCAACTCCACCACCGCATCCAAGATGTGGCCCTTGGCAGCCAGCAGATCGCCCAAAGCATCGGCCTGTTTCAGGGTGCGGGGGAATCCGTCGAAGATAAAGCCGCCGGGGGCGGGATGGGTCAACTTTTCCGCAATCAGGCCGATCACGATGTCATCCGTCACCAGTTCGCCCCGGTCCATCACGGCAGCGACAAGCTTGCCCATCTCGGTGCCCGACGTCTTGGCCTCGCGCAGCATGTCGCCGGTGGACAGTTGCACCATGTGACGTTCGTCGACCAGCCGCTTGGCCTGAGTGCCTTTGCCGGCGCCCGGAGGCCCCAGAAGGATGATATTGACCATGAGGCCCCCCGTTCAGTTTCTTTATCGCAACAAGTTGGCCTTGCCGCGTTTGCGTGGATCAGCGCCGTGCCGGTGCCTTTGCTGTGGTCCGTTTTTTGCCGCGCAGTTGCGACTTTTCAATCAGGCCTTCGTATTGGTGGGCCAGCATATGCGATTGGATCTGGTTGATCGTGTCCATCGTGACCGACACCACGATCAGAACCGATGTCCCGCCGAAATAGAACGGGATCGAGAACTCGGCCTGCAGGATTTCCGGCAAGAAGCACACCGCTGCCAGATAGCCGGAGCCAAGCACCAGAATGCGGTTGACCACATAATCGAGGTAATCCTGCGTCTTTTTGCCGGGGCGGATGCCGGG
>JBBQGU010000093.1:0-11633 GCA_038323315.1 Rhodobacterales bacterium
AACATCGCCTTCCCCCTCCGTGTCCAAAAACTGCCGGAAAACGATGTCAACGCCAAGGTATCCAAAGCCGCCGAGATCCTGCAACTGACCGAGAAACTGCACCTCAAACCCGGCCAACTGTCCGGCGGCCAGCGCCAGCGCGTCGCCATCGGCCGCAGCATCGTCCGCAACCCCAAGGTTTTCCTGTTCGACGAACCCCTGTCCAACCTGGACGCCGCCCTGCGTGGCGATATGCGCGTCGAGCTTAGCCAATTGCACCGCGACCTGTCCGCCACGATGATCTATGTGACCCACGACCAGATCGAGGCGATGACCATGGCCCACCGCATCGTCGTACTGAATGCCGGCCGGGTCGAGCAATTCGGCACCCCGATGGAACTGTACCACCACCCCGCCACCCGCTTCGTCGCCACCTTCATCGGCCAGCCGAACATGAACCTGGTTCCCGCCGTGGTTCTGGGCATGGACGCCGCTGGCCTGACCGTCGCCTTGGATGGCGGCAGCCAGATGACCCTGCCCGTCGACAGTGGCACCGCCAAAAAGGGTGACCGCGTCGAAGTCGGCATGCGCCCTGAAAATATCACACTGGGCGAGGGACTGACCGCCAAAGTCCGCGTCTTGGAACGCTTGGGCGGTGTCTCGATCACCTACGGCGTCTTGCCCAACGGCCAACGCTTCTGCGCCACCCTGCCCGGTGACACGTCTGTGACCGAGGGTCAGTCGATCAACCTGACCATAAACCCCGCTGATTGCCATGTTTTTGCCGCCAGTGGAAAGGTCCTGCGCCGCCGCATGGCCCCCGCTTTGGCCGCTTAAGGAGCCCCCCATGCGAGTCGTCACAGCAGGCATCGGCCTGCGCGCCGGTCACGTCCTGTCCACCCTGAAAGAGGCGATGCCCGAGGTCGAATTCGTCGGCTTCTACGACCCGCAACCGACCTATCTGCAGATGATCGGCACCGACACTCCGCGCTACGACACGGTCGAGGCGATGCTGTCGCAGGCAAAACCCGACCTCTACTGCGTCTTTTCCCCCAACCTGTTCCACCTGGAGCATATCCGGCTCGGCCTTGAGGCTGGCATTCAGGTCTTTACCGAAAAACCCGTCGTCGTCAGCATCGACGAGACTCTGGAACTCGCAAGCCTCCTCGCCAAACACGGCGGTGTCAACCGCTGCATGGTCGGCCTGGTCCTGCGTTACTCCCAACACATGGTTGACCTCCGCGCCGCCCTGAATGCGGGTTTGTTGGGCCAAATTGTCTCTCTGGAGGCGAACGAGCACATTGCTCCCTATCACGGCGCTTTCTTCATGCGCGATTGGCGCAGGATGGTCGACCTGTCCGGCGGCTTCCTGCTGGAAAAATGCTGCCACGACATAGATATCTACAACATGGTCACCGCTTCCCGCCCCGCGAAAGTCGCCAGCTTCGGTGGCCGCAAAAGCTATGTCCCGGCCAACGCCCCGGCCTCGAACGAAGAGGCACAAATCTTCCACGTCAAGAAATCCGTCTGGAATTCGGTCGACGACGCCTTCCACTCCGACGGCGACATCATCGATTACCAAACCGCGATCCTGCAATATGAATCCGGCGCAAGCCTCGCCTTCCATACCAACTTGAACACCCCTGACGAACACCGCCGCTTCTGCGTCATGGGCACCCACGGCATGGCCGAGGGCGATTTCGTGCGCGGCTACCTGCGCATCACCGCCCGCGACGGAACCCGCCTGGCCGACCACGACTATACCCAAGGCACCGCGATGAAGGGCGCTCACTACGGCGCGGATCAGATGATGTGCCACGACATGGCCAAATACCTGCGCGGCCAGACCAAAAGCCTGCCCGTCTCGATCCTTGACGCGATGGAGGCCGGCATCGCCGCATTAGCGGTCGATCAGGCGCGCGCCTCCGGCCAGATGGTTGACCTGACCGACATCTGGGCCAAACTTGACAGCTACGGCCTGCGCAAATGACCCCCGGCGCCCACATGCTGGCCGAAATAGCCGAAGGCCCCGCTGCCTTCGCCCGCGCCCTGCAAACCATCCCCGCCCTGAACCTGAACCTGGCCAAGATCACCGCCCTGTATACCATCGCCCGCGGCTCCTCCGACGCCGCCGCCAACATCCTGTCCTACGAATTCATGCGGGAACTTGGCAAACCGATGACCAGCCTGCCCCCCTCGGTCTTTTCCCTCGGCCATGGTGTCGACCTGACCCAAACCCTCGCCCTCATCGTTTCGCAATCCGGCGCGAGCGAGGATCTGGTCCGGTCCGCCAAAGGCGCACGCGAGGCCGGTGCCACTGTCATCGCCATCACGAACCAATCCGCCTCACCGGTGGAGCGCCACGCCGATTTCACCCTGCCCATCAACGCCGGCCCCGAACTCGCGGTCCCCGCGACCAAGACCGTTATCGGCTCTATTGCCGCCGGAATGGCCCTGCTCGCTTCCCTCAACCCGTTATACCTCAGCCGCGCCCAGGCCTCGGCCCAAGCCCTGCGCGCCGCACCCACCCAGCACCCGCAAGCCATAGCCATCACCGCCGCCCTGACCAGCGCGCGCCACGTCTACATCATCGGCCGCGACACCGGTTACGGCGCCGCCTTGGAACTTGCCCTCAAGATCAAGGAAACCTGCGCCATCCATGCCGAAGCCTATTCCAGTTCCGAGGTTCTGCACGGCCCCCTGCAACTGGCCACCAATCCCCTGCTGACCCTGATCCTGGATACCGGCCAACCCGATGTGCAAGACAGCCTGAATACGGCCGAGCAACGCTTTCTCGCCACCGGCGGCCCGGTTTTCCGCCTGCGCCCCGCCGACACGACCGGCCTGACTCCCGCCGCCGCCGCTGCCCTGCTGTTGATCCTGACCTACCCGATTGTCCTGAACACTGCCCTCGCCTTGGGCCACGACCCTGACCGCCCGGCCACCCTGACCAAAGTGACGCAAACCCGATGATCGCAGCAGGAATCGACCTCGGCGGCACCAAGATCGAGGCGCAAGTCTTCGATTCCGGCTGGAACAGGGTCGACAGCCACCGCATTCCGACCCCGACAATCTATCCTGAACTTGTTCAGGCCTTGGTCGACCAAATCCGTTGGGCCGAAAGCAAAACCCACGCCGGCATTCCCATCGGCATTGCTGCCGCAGGCTTGATCAACCCTCAAACCGGCCTCGCCCTGACCGCGAACCTGCCCGCCACCGGCCGGCCCTTCCCCGCCGATATCGCCGCTGCCGCTGGCCGCCCCATCACCTATGTCAACGACTGCCGCGCCCAAGCCCTGTCCGAGGCGACCTTTGGCGCCGCCAAAGGCTTTCGCACCGCCATCGCCCTCAACCTCGGAACCGGTCTTGCGGGCGGTATTGTCAAAGACGGCCACCTCCTGACCGGCCCCACCGGGCTCGGTGGCGAGTTCGGCCATTTCTCCCTGTCGGCCCATGTCATCAGCGAACACAACCTGCCGATCCTGCGGTGCGGTTGTGGACGTTGGGGCTGCACAGAGACACTTATTGCAGGGCCCGGCCTCTCACGCCTGCACCACCACCTGACAGGTCTGACAATGTCGCCCGAGCAGATTACCCAAGATCGCAGCACCAAAACCTGGGCCATCTGGTGCCAATTGACGGCCGAGGTGATTTTCACCCTCTGCCTGACGGTGGACCCCGACGTGATCGTTCTGGCAGGCGGCCTTAGCCGCGTCAACGGCCTGATCCCTGACCTGACCGCCGCCTTGACCCACGCCCAGCTTTCCGGCTATGGCCCACCCCTGCTGCGTCTGGCCGAGGGGGGCGACACCACCGGCGCACGCGGCGCCGCCTATGCCGCCGCCAAGGAGCAAGCATGATTACCACCTGGCTGTGCCCCGATCTGCTGTTCGACGGCCAAACCCTGCGGCAAGGCATCGCTTTGGGCGTCGAGGGCGGCGCGATAAAGGCCCTGACAGCGCTGAACTCTCTGCCCACCGATGCCAGACGCCATGCCATTCATGGCACGATCACCCCCGGCTTTCTTGACCTGCAGGTCAACGGGGGCGGTGACATCTTCCTGAACGCCACCCCCACGGCCGCAGGCATGGCCGCCATTGCCGCCGCCCATCGCCGTTTCGGCACCGTTGGCATCCTGCCGACCTTGATCACCGACGCGCCCGAGATCCTTGACCAAGCCGCTACCGCCGCACTGCACGCCAACGGTCAAACCGGCATCCTGGGCCTGCATATCGAGGGGCCGCATATCAGCCTGCCCCGGCGCGGCACCCACGCCGCCCGCTACATCCGCCCCCTCGACACCCGCACCATAGACGTCGTCCGCACCCTGCGTGCCGCCAAGAGCGCCGTGATGATCACCGTCGCCCCCGAGGCCGTTACCCAAGGCCAGATCGCCACCCTCGCCGCCTTGGGTGCCGTCGTGTCCATCGGCCACAGCGACGCCACCTCAGGCGCCGCACACGCCTGTCTGGCCGAGGGTGCAACCTGTTTCACCCATCTTTTCAACGCCATGTCACCCATGCTGAACCGCGCACCAGGCGTGACCGGCGCTGCCATCAACTCCACTGCCTATAGTGGCATTATCTGCGACGGCATCCATGTCGCGGATGAGATGATCGGCCTGGCCTTGCGCGCCCGCCCGCAACCGGACACGACCTTTCTGGTGTCGGATGCCATGCCCACCGTCGGCGGGTCCGACCATTTCACCCTGTATGGTGACGAGATCCGCCTGGTGGATGGCCGCCTGATCAACAGCGAAGGCTCGCTCGCCGGGGCGCATGTGACGATGGCCGAGAGTGTCCGGCGGTTGATCAATGTGGTGGGCACAGACCCCGCGCAGGCCTTGCGGATGGCCGTGACCGTTCCTGCCCGCGTGATCGGCGCGGATCATCTGGCCGTTGTGCAGGGTCGCAGTCTGGCTGACCTGCTGATCCTTGACCAAAACTGGCACCTGACCGCCACCTGCGCTGAATTGCCATTGTGACGGACCGCCGTCTGCCACCCGGCCTTTATGCGTTCGAAACCCTGCTGCCCGGCGACCATTTCGACACTGACACGACCCTAATTACCCCCGCTGCCATCCGCGCATTTGCCGACCTGACGGGCGATGGCTTTGAAATTCACCTTTCTGACAGTGGCGCGCAGGCCCATGGTTTTGCAGGTCAGGTCGCGCATGGCCTGCTGGTTCTGGCGTTGGTCGAGGGGCTGAAATCGAGCGCCCCCGTGCAGTTTGGCGGTTTTGCGGCCTTGGGCTGGGATTGGCAATTTACCCTGCCGGTGCTGGCAGGCGACAGCATCCGCGCCCGCGTGACCGTGCTGAACCGGCGCGCCGCCGGGCCGCAATCCGGCCTTCTGACGCTGGACCTGCAGGTCTTCAACCAAAACAACCAATGCGTGCAAAAAGGCCAAACACGCGTCATGGTACACCGCGTCAACGGTTGAACCTCACCCCATGGACGCAATGGCCTTGGTGGTTTTGATCAACAATTCCTCGGTCGATTTCAAGGCCGTATCCACAACTTTGAACTGCTTTTCCAGATCATTGCCATTCTTGGCCTCCTTGATCTGCTTGGCAAATTTCTTGCGGGCGGTCAGCAGCAGCCTTTGAAATTTCTTCATCTGATCCATCGGTATCTTGACCGCCTTCAACGTCGTCACGGCGGCTTTGCGGTCCGTCTTGGCCTCGTCGAGCGCCTGGGCGCAAACCTCCTTGATTGCGCTGGCCTGCACCACCGTCTTGCCGATCCCCGACTTCAGCTTGCCCTCTTCCAGAATGTCCGGCAGATTGTTCGCGGCCGTTGCCACCGCTGGCTTTGGCGCCAGATCCAGCACCTTTTCGATCATCTTCACAAATTTGGCGGCGTAGGTTTCCATCTTGGGATCGACCTGCTTACGGTAAATGCCGCCTGCCTCGGTCAGGTCCTTGATATCGGCCTCGATCTCTTTCAACAGTTTTGCCAGACCTGGATCGAGTTTCTTGAACTCTTTCTCCAACCCATCGACCAGCTTTATTGTCGCGGGTGAAAGCACGCCCTTGCCCGCCTTGGCCTTGGCCTGCATATTCTTCAACTCGTCCTGCCCCTCGGCCAGTTCCTTGGCGTGGGCTTTGCGTTCCTCCTCGATATGCTCGATCAGGATTTTCAGGTCGTTGACGGTCTGCTTGGCCTCGTTACACATCTGGCGCAGCTTGACCTGTTCCTTCCACAGCGCATCCACCTCGCGGTCCAGCGCCTTGTAGGCATCGTTAAACCCCTTGTCCTTGCGAAAATCCGACAGGCTGCTGCCGTCCACTCCAGCCTTGCGGGCAGCAATCAATGCGGGCGGCATCTTGTCCTGATAACCCGTGCAGGCTTTGTAATGCTTTAAAAACAGCTCCGCCTGGGCCGCACAGGCCTTGGCCGCATAGTCTTTGATAGCGGGTTGCAGCTTGGCATATCCCGACTCATGGTTCGCCCATTTCACGCTCATCCTAAAACCCTCCCGCGATATCCGGTCACAGTAAATCGATCCATGATTTTTGCAAAATGAAAAGCACGCGGACCCCAGCCGCACAAACCCCACCGCACAGCCCGCCATCCGTTGACGCTTTCGCCACACAGGGCTAATCCGGTTGCAACCCTTTGCAGATCGGATGCCCCGTGACGAATTACCTGTACCAGAATGACCTGCCCGACGGATTGAGGTTCGGCCCTGTCGTGGCGATTGACACCGAAACGATGGGTCTGGACCCGCGCCGCGACCGGCTGTGTCTGGTGCAACTGTCCTCGGGTGACGGTCATGCGCATCTGGTGCAGATTGCGCGCGGCCAAACCTCTGCCCCCAATCTGATGCGGCTGTTGACCGATCCTGATACGGTCAAACTGTTCCACTTTGGCCGGTTTGACATTGCCGCGTTGCATCAGGCCTTTGGCGTGCTGACCGCCCCGGTCTGGTGTACCAAGATCGCGGCCAAGATGGTGCGCACCTTTACCGACCGGCACGGTCTGAAATACCTGTTGCAAGAGTTGGTCGGCGTCGATGTGTCCAAACAGCAGCAAACCAGCGACTGGGGCTCGGCCACCCTGTCGGACGCGCAGAAAGACTACGCCGCGTCCGACGTATTGTACCTGCACAAGTTGAAAGCGGCGCTGGAGGCGTGTCTGATCCGCGAAGACCGCCTGGACCTCGCGCTGCGCTGCTTTGCCTTCCTGCCAACCCGCGCGCAACTGGACCTGATGGGGTGGGAGGAACCGAATGACATCTTCCACCACTGACACGAGCAACACTGACACGGGCATCACTGACACGGGCATCACTGACACAAGCATCACTGACACGGGCACCACCGATTTTCTGACAACCGCCCGCCGTGTCGTCACGACCGAGGGTGCAGCCCTGACCCTGCTCGCCGCCGCACTGGATGACAGCTTTACCCGCGCCGTCGACCTGATCATGCGATGCAAGGGCCGCGTCATCGTCTCCGGCATGGGCAAATCCGGCCATATCGCGCGCAAGATCGCCTCGACCTTCGCCTCCACCGGCACGCCCGCCCAATTCGTCCATCCGGCCGAGGCGAGCCATGGCGACCTTGGCATGGTGATGGAGGGGGATGTGGTCCTCGTCCTGTCCAACTCGGGCGAGACGCCGGAACTGGCCGACATCATCGCCCACACCCGCCGCTTCGGCATCCCGATGATCGGCGTCGCCTCGCGGCCTGACTCATCCCTGATCCGGCAATGCGACGTCGCCCTTGTGCTGCCTGCGGCCCCCGAGGCGTGTGGCACCGGCGTCGTGCCCACCACCTCGACCACCATGACCCTTGCGCTGGGCGATGCGATGGCGGTTGCATTGATGGAACATCGGCAGTTCACCGCCGACCATTTCCGCCTGTTCCATCCCGGCGGCAAGCTGGGCGCGCGGCTGATGAAGGTGCGCGATCTGATGCACAGGGACATGCCCCTGACTGCCAATACAAGCCCGATGAGCGAGGCATTGCTGTCGATCAGTCAGTCCGGCTTTGGCGTCACCGGCGTGACTGACGTGATGGGCAATCTGGCGGGTATCATCACCGATGGTGACCTGCGGCGCCATATGTCGGGGCTTTTGACCTTTACCGCCGGTCAGGTGATGACCCGCACCCCGCGCACCGTCAGCCCCGACGCGCTGGCCGAAAAGGCGTTGGCTGTGATGAAGGAAAGCAAGATCACCTGCCTGTTCGTGCTGGACCCGACCACCGGCCAAAAGGCGGTCGGCATCCTGAACATCCACGACCTGTTGCGCGCCGGGATTGTGTGATGGCGCGGGCCCGTCCATGGGACCCCCATTCCAAGCTGGTGTTCTGGCTGAAGATTTTGCTGCCAATCAGCGCGATCTTCATCCTGTCGACCCTGTTCCTCGCGTCCAACGCCGTACGCCCCGAGGATGCGATCCCCTATGCCGATGTCGACATTCAGACGCTGGTTCAGGAACCCCGCCTGACCGCTCCGGTCTTTACCGGCATGACCGCCGACGGCGCTGCCCTGTCGCTGATGGCCAGCGAGGCGCGCGTCGGCAATGCGGGCAATCTGACCTCGGGTCAGATCATTGGCTTGGTCGGGCTGTTGGAAACCCCGGATGGCGGTAAAACCAACCTGACAGCGAACCTGGCCGATATGGATCAGGCCGGGGGCGAGGCTGTGCTGACCGGGGATGTCGTCGTCAGCAACTCGATCGGCTATCATATCAACAGCCAGTCGATCCGGCTGGCCTTGGACCAAACCAGCGTCGAAAGTCCGGGTGCCATCACCGCCGACGGCCCGGTGGGCAAGCTGACCGCAGGATCGATGCATCTGGGGCTGGCAGGTGCGGCCGGGTCAGGTTACGTTCTGCTGTTCAAGGGCGGCGTGACGCTGCTGTATCTGCCATCCAGCCAAGGGACGGGAAACTGATGCGTGTGTTGGTCAAAGCAGCCCTTCTTGCCAGCCTTCTGACGGCCACCTCGGCCTTTGCACAGGACGGCAGCAATATCGCGTTTGGCGGGTTGAAAACCGACACCACCCAACCGGTTCAGGTGACCTCGGATCAGCTGGCGGTCAATCAGGCCGATGGCACCGCCATCTTTACCGGCAACGTCGTGATCACGCAGGGCGCGATGAAGCTGCAGGCGGCTCTGGTGCAGGTGAATTACTCGGCCGATCAACGGGCCATCCAGAACCTGCACGCCGAAGGTGGCGTGACCCTGACCACCGGAACCGATGCCGCGACCTCGGACACCGCCGACTATATGCCGGATACCGGCGAGTTGATCCTGCAAGGCTCGGTCGTCATGACTCAGGGTCCGGCGGCGATATCGGGGCAGAAACTGATCCTCAGCCTCAAATCAGGGCTTGGCACCATGTCGGGCCGCGTGACGACCATCTTCACGCCGGGCCAGAACTGATGGCATTTTCCGTCACCGAAGGCTCGCCCGGCCTGCAGGTCCACAACCTGCGCAAAAGCTATAAAAAGCGGACGGTGCTGCGCGATGTCTCACTGGATCTGCACCGGGGCGAAGTGGTGGCGCTGCTGGGCCCCAACGGCTCGGGCAAGACCACCTGCTTTTACACCATTGCCGGTCTGATCAGCCCCGAAGCGGGCGAGGTTCTGATCGACGGCCGCGACGTGACGGCCCTGCCGATGTACCGCCGCGCCCGTCTGGGCATCGGCTATCTGCCGCAGGAAGTATCCATCTTTCGCGGGTTGTCGGTAGAAGACAACATTCTCGCCGTCCTTGAAATCGCCGAACCCGACCGGCAAAAACGCCTGCAAAAGCTGGAGGAACTGCTGGCCGAATTCTCGATCACCCATATCCGCCGCGCCCCCGCATTGGCCCTGTCCGGTGGTGAGCGCCGAAGGGTCGAGATTGCCCGCTGCCTCGCCGCTGATCCCAAATACCTGCTGCTGGACGAACCCTTTGCCGGCGTCGACCCCATTGCGGTCGAAGATATTCGCCACATGGTCCGCGCCCTGAAAACCCGCGGCCTTGGTGTGCTGATCACCGATCATAACGTGCGCGAGACGCTGGAAATCGTCGACCGCGCCTATATCCTTGCCGATGGCAAAATCCTGATGACCGGCACCCCCGACCAGATCGTGCGCGACGAAAATGTCCGCCGCGTCTATCTGGGCGAGAATTTTCGCATCCTTTAGCTATGACAAAGGTTTTGCGACAGGTCTGTTGACAACAGCCCCCTCCCGTACACAAATAACAGGGATGAGAGCGTTGATCGCCCAGTCCACCCCCGCCGTTGCGGCCCCTGTCAGGCCCTGCAAAGGCTGGCGATTTTCCCTCGTAACCCTTTCCTTACGCCCCATAGCCTACCCTGTCGGCCAATGGCGTCAGGCCCTGTAATTTTGTGCAAAGGAGGCATCATGCGTTACCAGATCAGCGGCAAACAAATCGACATCGGCGAGGCGTTGCAAACTCACGTCAAGGCCGAACTGGGCGAGATCGTCGAGAAATATGCCCAGCGCCCCACCGACGCGGTCGTCGTGTTTTCCAAAGCTGCGCATGAACATGTCTGCGAAGCGATCATCCACCTGTCGACCGGGCTGAACGCCCATGCCTCGGGCCACGCGACCGAGATTTATGCCGCCTTCGAGTCGTGCCGCGAAAAAATGGACAAACAGTTGCGCCGCTATAAACGCCGCCTGCGCAACCATCATCGCGTCCGCACGACACCTGTTGAGTTTGAGCAATCCGCAGCCTATATCCTCGCGCCAAGCGAAGAACCAGAAGAAGGCCAGGCCGAGACGGCGCAACCCGTCGTTGTGGCCGAGATGGAGACGAAGATTCCCTCGATCACCGTTGGCGAGGCGGTGATGCAGTTGGAATTGTCGTCACAGCGCTTTTTGGTCTTTCGCAACGAAGGACATGGCGGGGTCAATGTGGTATATCTGCGGGACGACGGGAATTTCGGCTGGATCGATCCCCGCAACAGCAAATGAACAACCGGGTGCGTGAACCCGGGCAGCAGGTAATGGCGGCATATGGAACTTTCTAGACTGTTGAATCCCGGCGCTGTCCGGGTTGTCGGCCAATTACCCGGCAAAAAGCGTCTGTTTCAGGAATTGGGCGAGATAGCGGCCCAGACTTACGGCCTGAATGCCTCCATCGCCACCGATGGCCTGCAAGAACGCGAAAGCCTTGGCCCCACCGGTGTGGGCCATGGCATCGCCTTACCACATGCCCGTTTGGACTACCTCGACCGCATCGTCGCAGTGTTCCTTCGGATGGAACGCCCCTTGGACTATGATTCGGTTGACCGCCAGCCCGTCGATCTGGTCTTGGGCCTGTTTGCCCCCAAGGATTCCGGCGTGGATCATCTGAAAGCTTTGGCTTT
Organism: Rhodobacterales bacterium; assembly: GCA_038323315.1. GTDB lineage: Bacteria > Pseudomonadota > Alphaproteobacteria > Rhodobacterales > Rhodobacteraceae > Stagnihabitans. Next base: position 11,319 of record JBBQGU010000093.1, read on the forward strand.
GGTGTCGCGCACGATGCGCGACCCCAATATCTGCGCCAAACTGCGCGCCAACACCGACCCCGCCAAATTGCACGCCATCTTGACCGAGGCGCGCGCCAACCAAGCCGCCTGACTCCACCCGCTCATCATTCTCTGGCGCTCATTCTTCGCTGTGCCCCACGAAGAATGACGCGCAGCGAATGATGAGTGGGTGGTCAAGGGCGCCAATCCCCAAAACCATAGGCGGTATATTCTCGCCCATAGGCTTCCCGCGCCGCCGCCTCGATCTCGGCGCCATAGATCGTAGCCAGATCAAAAGGATAGAACACAGTGGCC
>JBBQGU010000094.1:0-11467 GCA_038323315.1 Rhodobacterales bacterium
ACATACCCGACAGGCCCAGACCCATCGGAAAGCGCGGATTGGTCCAGCTGGCCCAATCCGGTGCGGCGCGGCGATAGGCCGGGACTGCGCGCATCAGGCGGTGGGCGGCATAGGCGCCCAGCAAACAGGCGGCAAACAGGCCCATGTCAAAGCGCAGGTCGGACAGAACGAAATAGGGTGCCATCGCCGCGGCAAACTTGGCGTCACCGGCCCCCAGCGCGCCCCCGGCATTCAGCACAAAGCCCGCGACCAGCACGAGGACACACAGCGCCCAGCCCCACAGATAAGTCATGAAGGGCAGCACGATGGGGCCTGTGACCAGATAGGCGGCCGCCAGCGCCAGCACGGCCTGGTTCGGGATGCGCATGAACCGCATATCGCTCCACGCCACCCAGATGCCGATCACGACGGCGATGGGCAGAAAGGTCAGGGCGGCGGCGGTCGGCAGCATCACCCCTCCAACGCGTTCAACGACCGCGACGCGGCTTCGAAATAGGTGGGCGAGGTGTCGACCGCCTGTTGCAGCAACTGCTTGCCATTCGAAATGTCGCCCTGTTTCACTGCGGCAAGGCCAGCGGTGTACAGCAGTTGCGCACGTTCGTCCTGCGTCATTTTGATGACGGGCATATCGTATTTGCGTTGGGCCGCGCGTGCCAGAACCAGATTGTTCTTGGCGGTGAACATGGTGGGGTCATAGGTCAGGGCCTGAATGAACAGCTTCTCCGCCCCGGCGGCATCACCGCGGGTCAGCTTGGAAAAGCCCCAGTTGTTCAACACGCCCTGCGGTTTCGAGGTCAGGCCGACCGCTATTTCATAGAAACTGTCGGCCTTGGGCCACTGCCGCTTGCTATCGGCCACCAAAGCCTCCAGCCGGTAGCGTTCATAGGTTTCGACCGTGGGTGGGATCTTTGCCAGCTCCGCTTCGGCGCCGGCCCAGTCATTGTCGCGGATCATCACATCGACCAGCATCAGCCGGTCATCATTGGTCGCCTCGGGCAAGGCGAGGATGTCGGTCATCACCGATTTTGCCTCGGTGTACAGCCGCGCGCGGGCGAGGGACTTGGCCAAGCCGCGTTTCAGGTCGATGCGGTCCGGCGTCACGGTCAGCGCGTTGCGGAAATAGGTCACCGCTTCAACCGGGTCAGCAACGCTCACCATGATTTCGGACAGATTGCTTTGGTCGACCTCGGCCGCATCGGCGACGGCACGGTCGGCTTGATTGCGCGAAACGCCCTGTTGGCAGGCGGTCAGACCCAGCGTGCCGGTCAGGCACAGGGCAAGAAGTACGGGGTGGCGCATTTTGCGTCCTTTTTCAACTGCTCAATCCGCGGAAATCCAACCTAGAACTGCGACAGCAGGACGAAATCCCCCTGTCCACGGCGCACCAGATTGAAGGTCGGCGCTTCCTCGGCAACAACAGTTTGATCATAGACGGGTTTTTCGCTGCGGGCGATAGCCAGCTTGAGATTGTCGCGAATCTCGTCCGAACTGCCACTGTCCAGGGCAAAGGCCTGCTGGAACATCGCCCGCGCCTCGCCATACCGGCGCTGTTCCATCAGGACCACGCCCAGATTGTTCAGGGCGGGCACAAAGGTCGGGTCTTCCTCGATGGCGCGGCGCAGCACCTGTTCGGCCTGGTTCAGACGGCCGAGTTTCAGATCGGCGGACCCGATGGCGGACAGCACGTCTGAATTGATCCCGATCTCGGACCCTGCGCGGTAATAGGCTTTCAACGCCAGCTCATATTCGCCAGCCGCCATCAGGCGGTGCCCGACCTCCAACCCATCGACCCCCCGGCGCGAGCCGTCGGCGGCGGGCGGGGCATTGCCCGAAGCGCCAAATCCGCCTGCAAGGTTACAGGCGGACAAAAGCAACAACAGGGGCAGGCAGGCGATGGGCCGCATCAAACTCTCGGGTCAGACTGAAGCAGGCTTAACCCCCACCGCTCATCCCGCCAAGGGTCTTTGCAATGCCCGCGACGGATGGCCCGATCAGAATGATCAGAAGTGGCGGCAAAGTGAACATCATGGTGCCAAGGGTCAGTTTCGTCGGCAGCTTGTTCGCCAACTCCTCGGCGCGCATCACCCGCTTGTCGCGCATCTCGGCGGAATAGACCCGCAGCGCCTCGGCGATCGACGTACCATAGGTGGCGGATTGGATCAGCGTGGTTACGAAAGACGAAACATCGGGGATACCAACCCGTTCGGACATGTCGCGCAGCACCTGCACGCGTTCCTTGCCGGCCTTGACCTCGTGGCTGACGACGTCGAATTCGTCGGCCAAGGCGGGATAACCGGCGCGGCTTTCGCGGGCCACGCGGTTGATCGATTGGTCCATCGACTGACCCGCCTCGACGCAGACCAGCATCAAGTCGAGCGCATCGGGGAAGCCTTGCATGATCTCTTTCTTGCGCTCTTCGACGCGGCGGGTGATCCAGTATTGCGGCAGATAGTAGCCGATAGCGCCGGGAATGACGGTCGACAGGATCTTGAACTGGGTCGTCACCTCTTGATTGCGTGCGGCGATCATCGTGTAGACCACGCCCGCCAGCAAAAAGCCGATGCCAAGGGCGAATTGTGCAAAGTGGAATGTGCGCACGGCATTCTTGGCGGTATAGCCCGCGCGCATCATGTTCAGCCGTGAGGCTGTCATCGTCTCTTCGTCTTGCGGTTCCAGAAAGCTGGCAAAGCGTTCCAGCTTGTCCTGCTTGTCGCCACGACGCAGCGCGCTGCCCTGGTCTTTGGCCGCCGCGGCCAGGATGACCTGCGATTTCAGCTTGTCAAACGGGTTCGCCTTTTTCTTCAACATCGTGGGCAGGGTCAACAAGATCAGCAGAACACCCAGAAAGCCCACGGCCAGCAGGGGGCCCAGGGGGCCAAAGGCCGCCGTCAACTTGGTCGAGATGTCGGTCAGGATTTGCATGGAACTAAACCTTTATGTTGACCATCATCTTCATGAAGATGACGTTGACGATCAAAAACACCCCTACGACCAGACAAGCCGGGATAAAGGCCGAGGTTTCTTTGACATCGTCGTAATAGTTGGGCTGGATGACGTTGATCATCACAAGGGCGCCGATCGGAAAGGCTGACAGGAACATGCCCGACCACTTTGCCTCGGCCGTGATGGCCTTGACGCGGCGGAACAGTTTGAAGCGGGCGCGGATGACCTTGGCCAGGCCGTCCAGAATCTCGGCCAGATTGCCGCCTGAGGTTTGCTGGATCGTCACGGCAACCGCCAGAAAGCGCAGATCCTGACTGTCCAGCCGTTCGGCAAATTCCTTGAGGCTGTCCGAGACGTTGCGGCCATAGGACGCCTCATCGGCGATCATGCCGAATTCGGTGCCCAAGGGATCGGCGATTTCCTTTGACACGTTGGCGATGGCGGATGAAAACGGGTGCCCCACACGCAGCGACCGCACCATCAGTTCGACGGCATCGGGCAGCTGTTCCTCAAGCAGGGCCATGCGTTTCTTGGCCTTGTTGTTGACCCAGACATAGACCCCACCGATGCCCATCAAGATCGCGACCGACACCCGGACGGCCAGTGCCGTCTCTGTTCCCAAGGTCAGCGCCAGATAGGAAAACACGCCAAGGCCGGCCATGATGCCGATCAACTGTGGCGGGGTGAAGGCGATGTTGGCCTTTTGCGCCTTGGTGGCCAGCATGGAATACAGCGGGATGCCACGCGACTTTACATGCTGGCTCATCTCTTTGCGCAGTTGTTCCAGCACCTTTTCGCGGTCCTGCACCTTTTCCAGCAGGGCCAGACGGCGCGACAGTCGGCTGTTCAGGCTGATCGATTTGCCAAAGACCGTCAGATACAGCCCTTCGACCAGCATCAGCACGGCGACAAAGATCAGGACATAGATAAGCGGTGCTGCCGAGATTTGCATGGGGGTGACCTTATGCGATGGGTTCGTAGATGGATGCCGGAAGCTCGAAGCCCCACTGGCGGAAGCGGTCGGAATAGTGGCTGCGCACGCCGGTCGCGTTGAAACGGCCGATGATCTTGCCATTGGGTTCGATGCCAAGGCGCTCATACCGGAACACCTCCTGCATCGAGATCACGTCACCCTCCATGCCGGTAATCTCGGTGATCGAGACCATGCGGCGGCTGCCGTCTTGCAAACGGCTGGCCTGCACGATCAGATTGACGGCGGCGGCGATCTGGCTGCGGACGGCTTTCAGCGGCATGTCGATGCCGGCCATGGCGACCATGTTTTCAAGCCGGGAAATGCCGTCGCGGGCGTTGTTGGCGTGGATTGTGGTCATCGAGCCATCGTGGCCGGTGTTCATGGCCTGCAGCATGTCGATGACCTCTTCACCACGAGTTTCGCCGACGATGATCCGGTCGGGGCGCATCCGCAGGGCGTTGCGCAGGCAATCGCGCTGGGTGACGGCACCCTTGCCCTCGACGTTGGGCGGGCGACTTTCCATCCGGCCGACATGGACCTGTTGCAGTTGCAATTCGGCGGTGTCTTCGATGGTCAACACCCGCTCGGCATTGTCGATGAAGGACGACAGCGCATTCAGCGTGGTGGTTTTGCCCGACCCCGTACCGCCGGACACGATGATGTTCAGACGGCAGGATACGGCGGCCTGCAGATACAGCGCCATCTCCTCGGTAAAGGCGCCAAAGCGCACCAGATCGGATATCGCCAGTTTGTCCTTCTTGAATTTCCGGATGGACACCAGGCTGCCATCGACGGCGACCGGCGGCACCATGCAGTTGAAGCGCGAGCCATCGGCCAGACGGGCGTCGCAATAGGGGTTGCTTTCGTCAACCCTGCGGCCGACGGCGGAGACGATCTTGTCGATGATGCGCAGCAGGTGGCGTTCGTCTTTAAAAGTGATGTCGGTCAGGGTCAGTTTGCCGCCGCGTTCGATGAAGATGCGGTTGGGGCCGTTGACCAGAATGTCGTTGATGGTTTCGTCTTTCAGCAGGGGCTCCAGCGGGCCAAGGCCCATCACCTCGTCATACAGATCCTGATGCAGGATGGCGCGGTCGGCAGCGTTCAGGGCAACTGCCATCTCCTCCAGTGCCTCGGTGGTGATGGCGGCGATTTCCTGTTTCAGACTGGTTTCGCTGGCGCTTTCCAGTGCGGCGAGATTGAGGTTTTCCAGAAGGCGCTTGTGCAGTTCGACCTTCAGCTCGCTCATCTTTTCCTTGCGCTTGCGATCCTTTTCCATGGCCGCGACCTCTGCGGCCGACTTGCCGGGGACGGCCGCAATCTTGGGAACTGCGACGGGCGCGGTCGCGACAGGGGTCGTGGCGCGGCTGGCCGGCGTGCCCGATCCCACCGCTGTGGTGATCGGTTTCTTGCCCTCGGTCTCTGGCTTCTTGAAGCGCGAAAACATCTTTGACCCCTTTGAGTGGAAAGGTCAGGCCGCAGGGCCCGACCCAGACTTACTTCTTGCCGGTCTCAACCGCCTTGTTCAGTTCGTACAACGACTTGGCGAGTTTCTGGATTTCGCGGCGCAGGGGGTTCTTGCCCGCTGTTTCTGACAAAGGCAGGCCATGGTCGTTGGACTGGGTGACCTGGTTGCCGCCGTCGGGCAGCTGCACCTCGATCGCGATGTCCAGGCTTTCTGCCATTCGCTTGACCCGGCTTTTGGCCGACAGATCCGTGAAACGCGGCGCGCGGTTCAGGACAAAGCGCAGCTTTTCATGCGGCAGCCCCTCGGCCTTCAGCGCACGGACCAGCCGCAGCACGTTCTGGGCCGACCGCAGGTCCAGTTCCATCAGCGCAAAATAGACATGGGCGCGCGACAGCACGACCTCGGTCCAGGCAACGATGGTTTTCGGCATGTCGATCACGACAAAGTCGAAATTGGCGCGCGCCATGTCGATGATTCGGCCGATGTCGTCGGCCGAGATGATGTCCAGCGGCAACATGTCGGCGGGTGCTGTCAGCACATGCAGCTTGTCGTTGAACGTCAACATGGCCTGCAGAAGTGCGTCGCTTTCGGAAGATGCGGCATCCGACAACAGGTCGAACACCGCCTCTTTGCGCGGCAGGTCCAGATAGGTTGCGACCGAGCCGAACTGAAAGTCAAAATCTATCAGGCAAACGCGGGGTGCCTCTTTTGTGACATTTGCCAGCTCCCAGGCCAGGTTGGTGGCAAAGGTCGACGCCCCCGATCCGCCTGCCAGACCATGCACCGGCAGCACGACGCCGTCCCGGTCGCCCTTGGCCTTGAACCCGGGATGCGGCATCTGACCCTCGGCCAGATCGGGCGCGGAATGGGCGACGGTCAGTACGGCGACCGGCGCAGGTTTGCGAACTTTCTCAATGGCTTCGTGCAGCGAGCCTTCGGGCAGCGGATAGGGTACAAAGTCATCCGCCCCCAGCCGCAGCAATTGGTGCAGGGCCACCGGGCTGATCTGATCGGCGATCAGGACGACCTTCAGGCCATGCGATTTGGCCTGTTTGATGATCTCGCTGATGCGGGGCAGGTCCGGCTCATCGGCGGCATTGACCGCGATTGCGACAAATTCCAGCGTCCTTGCCTCGGGTTGATCCAGAAAGACTGCGGCATCGTCAAAAGACAGATCGCCCCAGCTTTCCCCCAACTCCAGTTCCATGTCGTCAATCAGCAGTTCGAAATCCTGCACATCTCGCGAAATCGTACACGCGAGGATCGGTGCCGGTTCCGGCTGAAGGTTTGCTACGCTGCTCATTGCCCCACGTCCTTACATTTGCCCCACAAAGGGACTGGCATACTGCGCCTGTTCTCAGGCTTTGGCAGATACCAGCCCCGAACCCGTCCCGGTCTTCTGACCCTGGACGTGATCCCATGGTGGCAAGATGCTGCAACAAGTAGGCAGGATTGGGGCTAAAAAATCGTCAATCTTTGGTTTTTAGGGATTAGATGTCGATTTTCAGAAACCAAGTGCATGCCGGCGCGATGCGGCTGCTCAAAAAAAGCAGGGCCCGCAACCGCAGGGCCCGGCTTGATAGGATGTCGCGGTGTCTATGTGCCGCCGGGGTTGACGTCGGTCACGATGACCGTGTTGGTCGGGTGCGGTCTGGTCGCCCCTTCGACGTATTCGCGAAAGATCACGGCGGCGTATTTGCCGTTCAGCAGCGTGCCAGAGCCTTTGGTGAACCCCGTCACCTCGGTCACGGTGCGGCGGTTGCGTTCTTCGGGTGACGTCGTCCGAATGACCGGCTGGGTTTCGCCATAAGATACCACCGCCTCCAGCCGTGACGTGCTGATGCCACGCGCGGACAGATAGGCGACCACGGCTTTGGCCCGGCGCAGACCCAGCGCGTAATTGTAGGCGTTCGACCCGACCAGATCGGTATAGCCATAGACGCGAAAGCGGACCTCGGGGAATTGTCTGATCCAGCCTGCCTGGCGGTCCAGCACGGCAGCAGCTTCGGCGCTGATTTCGGCGCGGTTGAAGGCGAAGGTGATGGTGGTCTGAACCTCGCTTTCAAAGCGGTTGCCAAGGGCGAGGGTTGCGGTGCCTTCACCTTTCATGGCCATCGCGTTGGTCATGGTGGGCTGGCCAAAGCTGCCCTCGTCCACTTCGGACCCGGCTTCGGACAGAAAGGCGGTCTGGTCGCAGGCCGCCAGCGGCAAAAGCGCGATCAACAGGGGGAGTGCGAATTTCATGCCCATTACTCCATCGTATAGCCGTAAGAGCCACTGAAATCTTGGCGCGAAACCTCACCGGCAGCCCCGCGCTGCTTGCCGGCGGTCTTGCCGAACAGGAACAACTCTTGCTCGGTCGGGATGCGGATCCGGTCGGTCGGCAGGGCCAGTGCCTCGCCCCGTGTGGGCGTCACCAGATGCGGCGTCACGATGATCACCAATTCCGACTGGTTGCGTTGATAATCTGCCGACCGGAACAGCGTGCCCAGGATCGGGATATCGCCCAGCCACGGCACCTGTCCGTTCAGATCGCGAAAGTCATCTTGCAACAGGCCCGCGATGGCAAAGCTTTCGCCGTCGCGCATCTCGACCGTGGTCGAGGTTTCGCGACGTTTGAAGGCGTTGACGCTGAAGCCGGCAGCCTCCAGCGTGGTGGTGCTGTCAATCGAGGACACGGCGGCGTTGATCTGCAGGTTTATCGTATCGCCGTCCACCACGGTGGGGGTAAAGTTCAGCTCGACACCGAAGGGTTTGTATTCGATGGAAATGGTGTTGTTGCCAGACGCGACCGGGATCGGATATTCGCCGCCCGCCAGAAACTTGGCCTCTTGACCCGACAGTGCGGTCAGGTTCGGTTCGGCCAGCGTGCGAACGACGCCCTTGCTCTCCAACGCCTCCAGCAGAACGCCGAATTGCAGCGAACCTGCGGTAAAGCCCAGACCCAGCGCGCCCCGGGTGCCTTCACCCAAAGTGACGCTGCCCGGATTCACGCCGTTGGCCAATGTGCCCGTTGCGCCACCGATTGCAACATTGTCGCCGCCGCGCACACCCAGGGATGTCGACAGACTTTTCGACACCGACCGCTGCATCTCGGCAAATCGAACCTTCAACATGACCTGCTGGGTGCCAGAGACCTGCATCAGGTTCGACACCTTGTCGGGCGAATAGCGGTTTGCAAGGTCGAGTGCCCGGTCCAGTTTGGCGGTGGACGATACGGTACCCGACAGCACGATGCCGTCATTTGCCGTCCGCACCTCGATCTGTTCGCCGGGCAGGATCTGCTGTAACCGCTCTTTAAATTCTTCGATATCCGGCGTCACCTGCACCTCGACATTCGAGATCAGCTTGCCGTCCTGGGTCAGCAGGGTCATCGTCGTGCGACCCGGCGTCTTGCCCAGGACATAGATCGTCTTGTCCGACAGGGTGGAAATATCGGCGATCCCCGGATTCGCGACCGACAGTTCCGAAAACGCCGTGTCGCTCTCCAGCACCACAGCCCGGTTCATCGGTACGTTCAGCGGGGCGTTCGCGGTGCCCTTCATGATCGTTAGCGTCTGCGCGGTGGCAGGCGTAAGTGAGGTGGTGGCGAGTGCCATACCCAGCAGCCCGGCCGTCCAAATGCCTCGCAGTTTCATGTGACCTGCCCTCATAATTGCCCAAGTTGTCGGGTCTTTGTTGCCCGCTTCGCCCCTCAAAATGCCGTATCCGGCAATTTTAAGCAAGAATCAAAAGGTTAAAGGCGGTTCCTTATGTGGATAACCTGCAACAGCCCGCTGCCCTTTGCATATAAAGAGGGCGGCCCCACCAGATGTGGGGCCGCCCGTCGTCATAGACCTGCTCAATTGGTGCAGGGGATTGGCATTTCGGACACGTCCGCGCCCTTGCGCGTCTTGACGGTACACACCTTTTCAGCCTCGGCCGCCATCACGACGGGTTGATCGACGATGCCCAGCAACGAATTGCTGTCGACCTCGATGTTGCCTTCCAAGGCCACTGCATTTGCACTGACCAGCGACAGCGCCAGCTTTCCCGTGGCAGCCGCCTGCGCCAGCCGGGCCACCTGTTCGCGGACGGCGGCAACCGTCACGGTACGGGCGACGGTGGCCGCAACATTGCCATCTGCCGCATTCTGGTCGACCGCGATGACCTTGACGCCGCTTTCGATCAGGCGGGTCATGTTGTCGCCATTGCTGCCGACCGAGCCTGTCCAATAGACATCGACGAAATCACCCGGCTGGACAAAGCCCGACACGCCCGAGGCCACGTCGACCTTGATCGCAAAGGCACCTTGCCCCACGCCAAGCTGGCCGGTCAGCCCGGCAATCTGGCCGGGTTCGGTGACTTTTTCCAGCAAGACCGGCTCGAACTTTTCCATCTGGCGCAGGACATAGCGGGGGTCCTTGGTATCATCGGAGAACAGGGCCACGTCCGTTTCACCCAGTTTGGCCGGGTCCCTGAAGATGTTTTCGGGTAACGAACTTGCCGGCCAGTACATCAGCTGGACATCGTCCCTGGTCAGCGTGTCGCCATATTTTTTGACCTTGTTGACCACATAAACCTCGACCATCGGCCCGACCTTGCGGGTGAACTCGGTCGCCTGGTTAAGGCGGGCCTGGGTCTGGTTGAAGTAATTCTGTGTCATGTAGACAGCAAACCCCGCAAGGGCCAGGCCCACGACCAGTACAAGTCCGAAAACCATTCTCATGATTGTTACCCCATTCCCCAAATGCCGCTCTAGTAAACCGGATTGACGCCAGCCCGGCCCGATCAGTTGTTTTCGTAGCCGGAGTCGATGTTGCTGATATAATCCGACACGCCTTGTGTTGCCGAACTCGTGCTAAAGGCGATGGGGATCAGAACGAGCATCCCCAGCCCGATAAGTGCGGCGGTCAAAACCACCCAGTCCACAGTCACTGCGCCGGATTCGGCTTTGCGAAAGATCCTGAATGCAGTTTTCATTGTTTGTCCTTGTTCCGAACGCCTGACGACTTCTGCCGAAGGTGGCGGTCCGTTGCAGGCTAGGCCGGCAACGCGTCGAAACTGGGGCAAGTGCATGGCGCAATTGCGAATTTTCTCTGTTTCGCCGGACAAGGCGGCAGGGAAGCGAAAGGCCGCATCCATGGGATGCGGCCTGTTGCCCATCAGCCTCAGATCAGGCGCTTACTGGTTTTCGTAGCCCGACGAACGCGAGCCGAGGTCCGTGACGATCGAGTCGCCCAGGCCGGTGATGCCACCGCCAACGGTGGTCATGACGACCATGCCCAGGCCGACGATGGCTGCGGTCAGAACGACCCAGTCAACAGTCACAGCGCCGGATTCGTCAGATTTGAAGGTCTTGAACAGGTTCAGCAGTTTCATGGGAGATCCCTTTTTGATGTGTGTTGCGGCTCGGCAGTTCGACCGAGCCGGGATATCCGACGGTGCTTGCGACGCCGTCTTGCCGTTCGGTGTGACCCCATATGGCCCAACCATCGTGGCAGGATTTGGGCAAGACCAAGGTGTTTTCGGCCGCAATTCTGGCAAAACAGCAAAGCGGCAATGCGAAAGGGCCGCGCTATTTCTAGCGCGGCCCCCCTCCCTTCCGCGCCATCTGCAGCGCGGCTCCCCGGGTTGTCTCAGTCGTATCGATCAGCCGGTCGGTGTCAGCGGATCACTGGTTTTCGTAGCCCGAAGACCGCGAGCCCAGATCGGTGACGATCGAGTCGCCCAGACCGGTGATGCCGCCGCCAACGGTGGTCATGACGACCATGCCCAGGCCAACGATGGCTGCGGTCAGAACGACCCAGTCAACGGTCACGGCGCCGGATTCGTCGTTCTTGAAGGTCTTGAACAGGTTCAGCAGTTTCATGATGTTGGTTCCCTAAAAGATGTGATCGGTTTGCGTTGGTCTTGCCGAGACTTGTTTTGCGTGGCCACTGGGCGGCTTCCTCGTTTCGGCATGACCCTATATGGCTGTGCGTTCGTGGCGGGGTCGGGGTCAATTCGGGGAGTTTTCCGTCAGTTTTCAGGGCCATTTTGTGGCGTATCGGAACTGTTGGCGGGGCAATTCGGCCTGCGGAACGCGAAAAAGGCCGCATCCTTTC
>JBBQGU010000095.1:0-11412 GCA_038323315.1 Rhodobacterales bacterium
CAAGAGTGGCGCGAGTTCAACCCCGATCTGGTCGAGAAGTATCAGCAATGGGCGGTGGACCTGTCCAAGTGAGCCATGGCTTTGGTCTTGTCGCGCCCCGTCTTGGGCGCGACGGTCACAAGGTCGCCGTGCCGCCATGACCTGGTCGAACAGGATCATTCCCTATCTTTATGTCGCCCCGCTGATTGGCCTTCTGGCCTTTGTCTTCGGCTATTCGATCCTGACCATCTTCGAATTCAGCTTCAAGATGGTGCGCGGGATCGACGGGCCGTGGATCGGCGTGCGGAATTACGAACTGGTGCTGGGTCAGTCGCTGTTCTGGGAATCCGTCGGGCACAATCTGCTGTTGCTGTTGGCGATCCCGGTCATGGTCGCGATTGCGCTGCTGATCTCGCTTTTGCTTTATGAACGACTGCGCGGTTGGAAACTGGTACGCACGCTGGTCTTTGTGCCCTACATTCTGGCCATTCCGATCGTCGCGGTGGTGATGAAACAGATGTTCCAGTTCAGCGGCCCGGTGAACGAGGCGTTGCGCTGGCTCAGCCTTGATTTCATGGCGCTGGACTGGATCGGATCGGGGGATGTGGCACTGTGGACTGTGATGCTGCTGATCATATGGCGCGAATCCGCTTTGGGGATCATCCTGTTTCTGTCGCGGTTGCTCAGTCTGGACGAGGCATTGATCGAGGCGGCACGGCTGGAAGGCGCCACCTGGTGGCAGCGCGCCTGGTATGTGCTGATCCCGCAAATGCGCGGGGTGATCGAGTTCTATGTGGTGATCAGCGTCATCACCATGCTGTCGGCGGTGTTCGCCTATGTCTATATGATGGGTGGCGGGCGCGGCGGGCCGGGCACGTCGACCATGGTGGTCGAACTGTACATCTACAACGCGCTGGTGCGGACCAGTCTGCCGGGTATCGCGGCGGCGGCCTCTGTCATGCTGTTCGCGGTGTCGCTGGTGCTGATCTGGCTGCTGTTCGTGCTGCGCCGCCGCGCTGAAGATCGGGGTGCCTGACATCATGCGGGCTGGCGGTGCATTCAAGCAGACGATCCTGATCCTGGCCTGCGTTCTGGCGCTGGTACCGACGGTCTTCATGGTGCTGACGGCATTGAAATCGCAAGAGGATTTTGCGGCGAACAAGATCGGCCTGCCGCAGGCAGTGGTGCTGGACCATTTCCGGGCGGTGCTGTTCGACAGCCCGTTCCTGTTGTGGATGCTGAACTCGGCCTTATTGGTCGCGGGGGCGGTGGCGCTGAGTACGGTGGTGGCCTGCCTTGCCGCCTTTGCGATTGCCCGGATGCAGTTTGCCGGGCGCGATGTGATCTTTATCCTGTCCACCTCCTTGATGGCGGTGCCGCCGGTCGTGCTGATCGTGCCGCTGTTCGTGCTTTATACCCGGCTTGGGCTGATCAGCACCTTTGGCGGCACAATCGTGATCTATGCCGGGCTGATCACGCCGTTTTCGGTCTATCTGCTGACCACGTTCTTTCGCACGATCCCGCAAGAGATGTTCGATGCGGCGCGGATCGACGGTGCCACCGATTTCCGCATTCTGCGTCATGTGGTGCTGCCCCTGTCCCTGCCCGCCCTGCTGACGCTGGTGGTCGTGAACGCGTTGTTTGTCTGGAACGATCTGTTGATCGCGGTCATCTTTCTGCAAGATGATGCCAAACGCACGCTGATGGCGGGTATTTCGGTGTTTCAGGGCCGCTACAACAACCAGATCCCGCTGACCATGGCCGGAATGGTGGTCGCCAGCGCCCCGATGCTGATCCTGTATATCAGCTTTCAGCGCTATTTCATTCGTGGCCTGATGGCCGGTGCGGTCAAGTGAGCGGCGAAATCATCCTGGAAAGTGCCGACCTGCGGGTGGTGCTGTCGCCGGATGTGGGCGGCACGGTCACCGAAATCTTTCACAAAGGCCTGCACAAATCGGTGCTGGGGCGGGTGCCATGGGACCCGGTGCGCCTGCCGGACCCGGGCCTGTTTGCGGCCACCGAGGATATCTGGCTGACCCGCTATACCGGGGGCTGGCCGCTGATGTTTCCCAACGCGGGCGATGCCTGCCGCTATCGCGGCACCGATCACGGCTTTCATGGCGAGGCGTCGCTGATGCCATGGCAGGCGACCCCGCTGCCACAGGGCGTGCGACTGGAACGTCGCTTTCATGCCGTGCCGGTGCGGATGACGCGCAGCTTCTGGCTGGATGGCGACGTGCTGCACCTGACCGAAACTGCCGAGGCCGAGGGCACTGACGAGGTCGAGGTCATGTGGGGCCAGCATGTGACCTTCGGATCGGACCTGCTGGATGGTCCGGTGATCGTCGAGTCCGGTGCCACGCGTTTGACAGTCGACGATGCCTTTGATCCGCCCGGCAACCCCTGGCTGGCCGGGGCGTCGGGCAACTGGCCTGTTGTGCCTGCAAAACATGGTCAGGCTGACGCATCCCGCCCGGTTGGCCCGATGGCGGCCCTTGCTTATCTGACCGGTTTCGACCGCCCGTTCGTTGCGATCCGGCGGCTTGACGGGGCCGTCGGGGCAGCCCTTTCGTGGGAGGGTGACGTCTATGATTGCGTCTGGTACTGGTGCGAACTGGGCGGCACACCCGACGCCCCCTGGCACGGTCGGACCCGGCTGATCGGGCTGGAACCATGTTCGACCCCCTACGGACATGGGCTTGCCGAAGCATCGCACCGGAGGTCCCGGTTGATCCGCCTTTGCCCGGGACAGCCGGTAACCGCATCGCTGCGCCTTCATGTCTTCAAGCCAACAGATGCGGTGACCGAAACCGGTCCTGACGGGCGTGCAACTTTCGCCTGATCAACCCGGCTTGACGGCGCGGGTGATGACGTCGCCCGCGTCGCTGCTGATGAACTCGACAGCCCGGATTTCCAGGGTTTCCTCATCAATCCCCAGATGGACCTTGCGCCGGACACGGCGTTTGGTGCCGCCATGCTTGCGCGTTCGTCGGGAAAACAGTCCCCCGGACTGTTTTCTGATCTTCCTCACTCCACGCGCCTTTACCCTCCACCTTGATGCCGGTTCTGTCGATCAGCAGGTGCAGCGGTCCATGGGACCCCCGATGCGGAATGCTCACGGCAAGGGTCCTCTGGCGACGGATGAGCGTGCTGAAGTCCGGCACGTCCCAATCGAGGCCGATCAGGCAAAGCAGGCTCTCAACGAAGCCGGTCGATTGCCGCAGCGCCATGCCGAAAAGGACCTTCAGCGTCAGGCAGTTCTGGACCGCCGCATCGCTGTAGACAGGCTGCCGACCACGCTTGCCCACAGGCTTCGCAGCCCAGGCCATATCAGGATCGAACCAGATCGTCAGCGATCCGCAGCGCTTAAGCGCCTTGGTCTACGCGGGCCAGTTTTGGCTCGTGAAGCAGAAGGGAGCCTGTGAATGGTGCCGCAGACTGTTGGGCGCGGCCGATGCGGAGTGCCTTCATCGCGTTGTCAGAGCAATCTTAGGCGCATATGCCGATGATTTGCTTTTCGCCACCTTCGCAGCAATTCCGACCATTCTGTTTGGCTGCGTAAAGGTGTTTGTCTGCAGCTGCCAGCCAAGCAGCAACGCCATCTATGCTCCCGTTCAGGCCGCAAATACCGAAACTCGCCGTGACGTGAAGCGCTTGCACGTGCACGTCAACTGGTTCATCGGCGAACCGCTTGCGCAGTCGTTCCGCCAAATCACGCGCGCCCTGAGCGTTCGTAGCCGGCAGCAGCACCGCAAATTCTTCCCCACCAATCCGCCCAAACATGTCGCTGTCCCGCAATACGCCGATGCATCTTTGGGCAAGAGTTTTTAAGACAGCATCGCCCGCCGGGTGGCCGTGCACATCATTTACTGCTTTGAAGTGGTCGATATCAAAAATAATGATCGATGCGTCACTGCCGTACCGTCGGCTTCGGGCAAATTCTTTCACGGCGCAATCAATCCAGGCCCGTCGAGTCATAGTACCTGTAAGTGCGTCGCTCATGGCTATTTGCCGAAGCTCCAGTTCATTGAGCACGAGCTTGGCGAAGCTTGACAGGATGTTGATTTCATTGTCTGAAAAGGAACGCGGCTTGAAATCTATCGCGCACAGAGCACCTATATTGTAGCCATCAGGTGTTTCCAGCGGAATGCCCAGATAACTGCGGATCCGGGGGTCTCCCGCAACCAGCGGATTTTTTGCAAATCGCATATCGAGCGTTGCGTCTGATATTACCATCGGCTGACGTTGCTTGATGGTGTGGGTGCAGAAGGATATCTCGCGTGAGGTTTCGCATGCGACCAATCCGGCGATTGATTTGAACCACTGCCGTTCGGCATCGATCAGACTGACTGCCGCAATTGGAACGCCAAGCACGCTGCGAACCAATTCAGTAAGCTTTTCAAAAGGCTCCTCTGGGGCAGTATCAAGAACATCATAGCGCCGCAAGGCGGCCAGGCGACCTTCTTCATCATCCAGTTGCTTATTGTTTTTCATGATGTTCCCTTAGTCCCAGTATAGCAGAAATCAGCTCGTCACGATACGACGAGCAGGCTTGCTTGATGACGGGTCTGATATGCTGTTCATCCATTCCAGCGTTCAGAAGGCCCACTGCAAGTTCCATCAGATCGCGGCCATGGCGTTCGATGCTAGACCGGAGCACCAAGGGTATATCCAAATCGATGATCGGTTGCATAGCGCACGTAACGATATCTTCAGGGTAACTTTCCGACATTCATCCTGCCTCCGTTATTCCGTTTCTGCTGGTGCCGCTTGGGCAGACACAAGCGACTTTCCTCTGCAGCGGCACTCAAGTTTCATTTCGGCTCCCAATTTGACCAGTTAAGTTCGCCGGGATAGTGCATTTCATGTGATGCTTGGAAAGTTGATGACATCCGCGCGGTGATAGTCTTGCCAGCGACACTGGACGGGAATCTTGTGCAACCAATATGCTGGCAGGTTGCAAAATTGTGCAAAATGAGACCAGCGATGGGCTTATGCGTGATGACTACGTCGGAAAACATCGTGCGCCCGGTGATTGCCGGCCTTGCCCTCAAGATGCCGGGCTACTTCGTTCTCTGTTCAACGTCGCCGACCCTCCATGTTTTGCATCAGGACATTGTGGCTTGTGCGCATTCCATACGGCCCTCCGCCGCCTGATCCTTTCGATCTCCCCATGCCAGCGCAGTCGGCGACACTGGCGACGTCTTCGTGTCGGGATGCGATGGAACCTTTCCGTGAAATGCTGCGTTGCGACTGTACACCCTTCAAGGAGACAATCATGCCCGAGACCCAAGAGATCGAGCGCAAGTTCTGGAAAGCGCTGCGATCAGATATGACCGTGATGCTCGGAGTTGCCGGAGCAAACGACGTCACGCCACGCCCGATGACCGCGCAGATCGATAGCGACGCAGACCATGGGCCGATCTGGTTTTTTACCTCAAAGACCAGTTCACTGGCGGAATCGGTAACGAGCGAACAGCCGTCTTATTTCAATTTTGTCGACAAGGGTCACGATGTCTGGGCTTCCGTAAGCGGTCGCATGTCCATATCGACTGACCGTGCAGTCATCGACCGGCTTTGGAACGCATTCATCGCAGCCTGGTACGAGGGTGGCAAGGATGATCCGAACCTGTGTCTGATGCGCTTTGATCCGAAAGATGCCGAGATCTGGCTGGACGGATCGAGCCTGCTCGCCGGGCTCAAGGTTCTTTTCGGGTCCGATCCGAAGTCAGACTATGCGGATAACGTGGCCAAAGTCTCCCTCGGCTGAGGCATGAACAGGTGCGGCGCACCGAGAAATGCGCCGTGCCCTTTCTGATAAGCTGAAAGAAGTGTGGGAAAATCTGGCCGATCGATTGGACGATCAGATCATCGACACATTCTTCGCCGGGATTGTTTGCACCTACGGGCGAAAACGGGGTTGGCCGCAGTCCAGCCGCTCTGGTCAAGAAAGCCAGAAAGCTGGATATCGGTCCTCTTCGCTTCTGCGCCAGCTAAGAGCCAGTTGTGGCAGGGCTGGTTCGCGGGGAATCGAGGTTGGCACGGTATTGCGAGGGCGGGACGCCGTGGCGCCGTCTGAAACGGGTCGAAAAATAGTAGGCGTTGGAGAACCCTGTCCGTTCGGCAACTTGAGCGAGGGTCCACCGCGAAACGCGCAAAAGCTGCGCTGCACGGTCAAGGCGAACGCTTTCGATATAGGTTTGCGGCGACATCGCCATCTGTTCGGTGAACAGAATGGTGAAACGAGAGCGCGACATTCCGACATTCTGGCTCAGGCTTGCGACGGTCAGGGGCCGTTCTAGATGTTCGGCAATGATGGCAAGTGCGCGGCGGATGCGCGGGTCCAATCTGGTTGTCGCTTGCAAGGGATTGAGCGCATCACATATCAGAATGACCCGCTCCAGATTGTTGAGTGCCGCGTCGTCGCGCAGCCGTGAGGCAGAACGCACGTTGTCCAGCATCATGCGCATTTCGGCCTCGATCAAAGCGAAGTTTCCCGAAACATCCAGCAGCATCGTGCCGCGGCCCAACTGCGGCCAGTCCAGCCAGGGCAA
The DNA here is from genome assembly GCA_038323315.1 of Rhodobacterales bacterium. Lineage (GTDB taxonomy): Bacteria > Pseudomonadota > Alphaproteobacteria > Rhodobacterales > Rhodobacteraceae > Stagnihabitans. The sequence goes on from JBBQGU010000095.1 coordinate 6,534, forward strand.
CCAGTGGGCGCGGGGATGGAAGTGGACCCAGATGTCGCACCACGCGCCGTCATCATCGAGGTGGCCATAATCATGGGCCGTCCCTGGGGCGATCAGCAGCAAAGACCCCCGTTCCATCACCGTTTCGCGCCCCTCCGCGCCGACGTAGCCCTGCCCGGACAGCGTCAGGGCCATCAACCAATCTTTGGTGCCGCGCGGACGGAACGCCTGGGTCTGGCCGACGCCTTGAAACTGCAGGTCCCCCAGGATGCTGCCGTGCAGCGGAGAGGGTTCGTATGGCACGATCCGCATATCAGTCCCCCCTCATCTTGTAGCGGGCGTTTCCCAAGACAGTGTTGATCGCACGAAACATGCACGCATGGTCCCTCTGCTAATTCAGTACCGATTTTGGGCCGAATGGGCAATGGTGTGATGCGTCTGCCATTGCATCGGGGTGGCCCAAGTCAGGATGCGCACAGCCATGACGACAAGTTCCTTGGTCACCCAGATTGGGCATTTTAAGCGTTCCATGCCATTCTCGTACGAAACCGGCCACTTCGCATGGTTGACGATACGCGGCACCCGGACTGTCCGAGACAAGGTGATGCTGGTCAGGATTTTGTGTGCCAGACAGGACAATATCAAAGCTCATCGAAACATAGGTTTATTGAGATCAGCGGCAATCGGACCTATCGTCACAACTCAAGGACTCGCAACAGCGACCTTGCGCGAGAGGATGAATCGACGATGGACATCGGGCGGATAACCCTGCTTTCGGACGCGCCTTTCAAGGCAGCGCCGTGATGCCTGTGGTCACGGGGGCCGACGTTGTGACGCTGTCGACGGATCGCCTTGCGCTGATCGTCGACGCGGGTTTTGGTGGCCGGGTCACCAGCTTGACAGACCTCGTCACGCGCCGAGAATGGCTGTTGCAAGGGCCACGTGCTGATGATGTGTCCGAGGCTGCTGAATATCGCGGCGCGGCGTCACGCGGGTGGGACGAATGTTTCCCCACGGTCCTGTCCTGTGAAAGCGCCGTTTGGGGCCGACAGTTGCGTGACCACGGGATGCTATGGGGTCGCCCATGGGAGGTGGTCGATGTCGGGTCGCAGCATCTGGAGGCGCGTTTTCAGGGTGACGGCATTTCTTTCTGCCGCAGGTTGGTGTTGCAGGGGGCCGGTCTGACGGCTGCCTATGCTGTCACCTCGGCCCGTGCAGCGCCGGTGCCCTACCTTTGGAGCCAGCACTGCGTCCTGAACCCGGTGGAAGGTGACCTGATCAGCCTGAGCGGGCAAGGGCCGATGGCGGCGGCTGGAGTCACTTTTGACTGGCCCGCCCACCCGGCGCGCGATTTGTCGCGAGTGGGGCCTGCGGACGAGGGGTTTGTTCTGAAATCTTATGGCCTGACCCCTGCCCATGCCACGGCGCAAATCAGCGGCACGCAGGGCGGATTGAGGTTTGACTGGGACGGTTCGGACATTCCGGCACTTGGGTTGTGGCTGGACTACGGCGGATGGCCCGAGGAAAGCCCGCTGCGTCAGGTGGCAATCGAACCCACCACTGGCGCTGCTGATGACCTTGCCGGGGCTGAGGCCACAGGTCAGGCCCGATTGCTGAACCCCGGCGAAACCCACAGATGGTCGGTCCGCCTGACGCTGACCGACCCTGAACCGAGGCAAACACGATGACCAGTATCCCCCAAACTGCCCCGCGCGACTATTCCCTGACCGGCGTCAGCGCGCGCCAAGCGGTCGAGGCCGGATTGACCTCGGCCGAGTGGTATCACACCGATGTGCCGCGCAAGGAAATGAAGGCGCTGATGGCGCGCACGGATGGCCCGGCCATCCGCGACACCTTGCTGTGGATTGTGCTGCACATCGCCACGGCGGCTGGCGGCATCTGGTTCTGGGGCACCTGGGCCTGCGTGCCGTTCTGGATCGTCTACGGCGTCCTGTATGGCTCGGCCTGCGACAGTCGCTGGCACGAATGCGGCCACGGCACGGCGTTTCGGACGCAATGGATGAACGATGTCGTTTATCAGATCGCGTCGTTTCAGGTCATGCGCAATCCGGTCAACTGGCGCTGGTCGCATGCCCGTCACCACACCGACACGATCATCGTGGGCCGCGACGCCGAGATCGCCTGGATCCACCCGATCAAATTGGCGTTCAAGGCGCTGGCCTATGTCGGTGTGATGGATGTCTGGAATTACTTCAAGGGCATCATACCCAACGCGCTGGGCATACTGTCACCGGATGAACGCGACTATATCCCGACGTCTGAACTGTCGAAGGCTGTGACCGCCGCCCGCATACATCTGGCGATTTATGCGGCGACGGCCCTGACATCGGTGGCCATGCTGACGATGGGCATGGGGTGGCGGGCGCTGATCCCGTTCATGCTGATCGGTTTGCCGCGCGTGTATGGCTGTTGGCACATGGTGATGGCCGGGCTTTTGCAGCATGGCGGCCTGGCCGAGGATGTGCTGGATCACCGCCTGAACTCGCGCACCGTGTTGATGAATCCGGTGTCGCGCTGGATTTACTGGAACATGAATTACCATGTGGAACATCATATGTTTCCAATGGTGCCATATCACGCGCTGCCCCGCCTGCATCAGGCGATCAAGCACGACCTGCCGCCCGCCGATCCATCGATCTGGGCGGCGTACCGCGACATGGTCCGCGCCGTGATGCGCCAGCGTCGTGAGCCGGGCTACTATCTGCGCCGGGCCTTGCCTGACACCGCCCGGCCCTATCGCGAAGACCTGCATCAGGTCGTGCCGGAACGGGCCTCGGCATGAACGGGGGGGACTGGACCGATATCTGCGCGCTAAACGATATCGACCCCGAGGATGTGATGCGGTGGGATCACGGCGGGCGGACCTTTGCGGTTTATCATGCGCCGGACGGGAAGGTGTTCGCCACGGACGGGCTGTGCACCCATGAAAAGGTGCATCTGGCAGATGGGCTGGTGATCGACCACACGATCGAATGCCCCAAGCACAATGGCCGGTTCGACTATCGCAATGGCGCGCCGTTACGGGCACCGGTTTGTGTCGCCCTTGCCACCTATCCGGCGCGGATTGTCGCCGGTCGTATCCAGATCCTGCTGGCATGAGGGCCAAAAGATGACCAGAAAGCTGCCCACCGTCGCCGATCTGCTTGGCCGCAAAGGCCAGCGCCAGCACACCATGCTGAAGGTCTTTACGCTGGAGGAGGCGTCAGCTGCCGAGGCGGCAGGCATCGACATCGTGTCGGTGGGGCCCGACCTGATGCTGCACGCGGGCTACCGTGCGGCGGCACCGACCTTGTTCTCTATGACGGGCAAGAGCCATCTGGAAGCTGGCACTGCCGACGACTATCTGCGCTGGGCCTGCGCTGCGATGCTGGCGGGGGCCGATGCGATCTATTGCTCGGGCAGTCTGCGGACCGTGGAACACCTTGCGCGCGAGCATATTCCGGTGGTCGGGCATGTCGGTCTGGTGCCGTCGCGTGCCACCTGGACGGGCGGCTTTCGGGCTGTCGGCAAGACGGCGGCCGAGGCGATGGCGCTGCTGGACGAGGTGCGCGCCTATGAGGCGGCAGGTGCCTTCGCGGTCGAGATCGAGGTGGTTCCGGCGCTGGTTGCGACCGAGATCAGCCGTCGCGTGGGCATCCTGTTGTGGAGCATGGGGGCCGGAGCGGGCTGCGACGCGCAGTATTTGTTCGCCAATGACCTGCTGGGCTATACCGAGGGCCATGTGCCGCGCCATTCCAGGGCCTACCGCAATTTTGCGGCGGAAAATGCCCGGTTGCAAGCCGAGCGGATCGCGGCCTTTACCGAGTTTAGTGCCGATACTGCAAGCGGTGCCTATCCTGAACACAAACACCTCGTCCAAATGACCGAAGACGAACACGCGCGCTTTCTGACGATGGTCGACACGGCAACCGACGCCAGCCCCGCGCCGACACCCGATTAAAAAACCGCCACCTGCGGCTTTGGCCGTGGGCAGTCCGGAATAAGAAACGGCAAGACGACCCTGACACATCAATCCATGAGGAGGAGAATGGACATGACGTTGAAACTGACAAGGAGGGCCTGTGCCTTTGCGCTGGCTGCGACGCTACTGGCCGCACCGCTGGCGGCACAGGATGCGATGAAGATGGGTTACACCGCCATCGATCTGACCAACCCCTATTTCATCGCACTGACCAAGGGCATGCAGGCCCGCGCCGATGAACTGGGCATTGCGCTGACCATCCATGACGGCAAGTCGGACCCGGCCAGCCAAGTCTCTGCGCTGGAAAATTTTGTGGTTCAGAAGATGAGTGCGATCCTCGCCTCGCCCGTCGACCCCAAGGCGCTGGAGCCGCTGATCGAACAGACCAAAGCTGCCAAGATCCCGTTCATCAGCGTGGCGCAGGGCGTTCCCGGATCAGATGCGTTTCTTGGCCTGAACGAGCATGAATACGGCCTGTCCATCGGCCGCATTGCGGGCCAGTACATCACCGACAAGATGGGCGGTCAGGCCGAAGTTGCGATCCTGACTTATCCCGAACTTGCCCCGATCATCGACCGTGCCAGGGGCATCAGCGACGGCATCCTTGAAAAAGCACCGGGGGCGAAGATTGTCGCGGAACAATCCGCCGCGACGCCCGAAAATGGCGCGGCCGCGATCGAGGCGATCATGCAGGCTCACCCGAATGTCCGTGTGGTTGCAGGCATCAACGATGCGGGCATCCTGGGTGCCTACGAATCGCTGGCCGGGATGGGCATTGACACCAAGGAGTTTGCCCTGTTCGGTCTTGATGCAACGCCCGAGGCGATGGCCAAGATGCGCGAAGGCGGCATGTACAAGGCCACCGTCGACATTGCGCCCTTCGAAGCAGGCAAGGCCGCAATTGATCTGGCGGTTCAG
>JBBQGU010000096.1:0-11364 GCA_038323315.1 Rhodobacterales bacterium
CATCGGATAGTTGGTCGGCCCGGCATAGATCACACCGAACAGAAAGTCGTTCCAGATGCCGGTGACTTGCAGAATGACCGCCACGGTAAAGATCGGCAGCGACATCGGCACCATGACCTGAAAGAATATCCGCCAGAACCCGGCCCCATCGACCCGCGCCGCCTTGAACAACTCATCCGGCAACGAGGCGAAATAGTTGCGAAACAGCAGCGTCAGGATCGGCAGGCCGAACACCGTATGCACGAAAATCACCGCATACAGCGTCGAATAAATCCCCATCTCGCGGGTGATGATCACCAGTGGATACAAGAACACCTGATACGGGATGAACGACCCGACCAGCAGAACGGTAAAGCACCACTCCGCCAGCTTAAACGGCCAGTTCGCCAGCGCATAGCCCGAGATGGATGCAACCGCAATCGACACGATGACCGACGGCACGGTGATCAGCACCGAATTCCAGAACCCCGGTGCCAGCCCGGTGCAATTCAACCCGGTGCAGGCCTGCGACCACGCCTTGATCCAGGCATCGAACGACGGTTTCAGGGTGGGCACAAAGATGTTGCCCTCGCGGATCTGATCCAGATCCTTCAGCGAGGTGATGATCATCACATAAAGCGGGATCAGATAGTAGATCGAGGTGACGATCAGCAAGGTATAGATCAACACCCGGCCCGGCGCGAATAAAGGCGTGGGCTTGGCCCCCGACGGAATTATGGCAGTTGCAGACGACAGGACCATGATGCGCTTATACCTTGTTTTTCTTGCCGAATTCGATGACGATCCACGGCAGCAGGATGATCGCCGTCGCCAGCAGCAACATGGACGAGGCCGCCGTTCCCTGCGCCAGCGCGCCGACAAACAGCTTTTCATAAATATACATCGACGGCACCTGCGACGAGTTGCCGGGCCCGCCTTGGGTCAAAGCCAGCACAAGGTCATAGATCCGCACCGAACCCGAGGCGACAATGACAAAGATCGTGATCATCACCGGCCGCATGATCGGCACCACGATCTGCAAATAGGTCCGCCATTTGGGGATGCCGTCCACCCGCGCCGCGCGCCAGATTTCGTCGTCGATCCCGCGCAGACCCGCCAGCATCAGCGCCATCACCAGCCCGGTGCCCTGCCACAACCCCGCGATCACCACGGCATAGATCGACATGTCGCGGTTGGTCAGCCAATCGAAACTGAAACTGGTCCAACCCAGATCGCGCATCGTCCGCTCCAGCCCGAAAGCCGGGTTCATGATCCAGGCCCAGACCTTGCCGGTCACGATGAACGACAGCGCAAAGGGGTACAGATAGATCGTGCGAAACACCCCTTCGGCGCGGATCTTCTGATCCATCAGCACCGCCAGCAGAAATCCGATGATAAAGGCAAATCCCGAATACAGCAGCCCATAGATCGCCAGATTGGTGATCGACGTGATCCAGCGCGGCGTGTTCCACAGTCGCACATATTGGGCAAAACCGACCCAGTTGTCATAAAATTCCTGCGGCGTGAAAATCGGCAACGTCCGGATACTGGTAAAGGACGAGGCGACGGTCCAGATCGTGCTGCCGATGAACACAACCAGCACGATGAAGATCATCGGTGCCGCGGCCAGCTTGGCGCTCTTGTTGCGGAAAAAGGGGTTTGGCCGGTTCATCACATCTGGCTCCTGGTTCGGCCCGCACCGGGGGCGATACGGCCCGGCATTGCTGCCGGGCCGGTTGTCGGTTTCCGTCTTAGACCAAGGTCACTTGGGCGCTGCTTCGATGATCGCTGCAAACTGCTCTTGTGCGACCGCCGGGGTCATCGACAGGTCCGAAAAGAACTCTTTCATCACGTCGTTGATCTGGTTCAGCGAGTCACGATCGATCATCTGCGAGTTGTTGGGGAACACTTTCGTGCCGTTGTCCAAAATCTCCAGACCCTTTTTCATGCAGTCGTTGGCCGCCGACAGATCGACATCGGCGCGCATCGGCAACGAACCCTTTTTCAGGTTGAACGCAACCTGAACTTCCTTGGTCACCATCATGGATGCCATGGCAAGCTGCGCCTTGGTCACTTCGGGATCTTCGTTCTTGGGGAAATAGAACACGTCGCCGCCGGTGCCCAGAACCGGCTCCACACCCAGACCGGGCAGGCAGTCAAAGTCCTTGCCGGCGACCATTCCGGCCACAGCAAACTCGCCGCCAGCCCAGTCACCCATCACGTTGGCCGCAGCCTTGCCCTGGATGACCAGCGCCACGGCGTCGTTCCACTGCGGAACCACGGTCTTGGGGTCGATGATCTGACGCGCCTGGTCGATTGCCGCGAACACCGCTGCGAATTCCGGGCCGCGCGCCATCTCCATGTTGCGGTCCTGATAGACGGCGACATAGTTGTCGACGCCCGCATAGGCGACGATCAGATCTTCGGTCAGCAGCCCGATCGGCCAACCTTCGGCCAGCGACAGCGGGATGATGCCCTTGGCCGTCAGCGCGGGTGCAGCGGCGATCATCTCGGCCCAGTTGGTCGGCGGCGTGATGCCCGCATCTTCGTAAACCTTGCGGTTGGTCCACATCCACTGACCCGAATGCAGGTTGACGGGCACGCAATAAACCTTGCCGTCCAGGGTGCAGCTGTCCATCTGCGATTTCGGGCGCAGGATGGTGGCCCAGTCTTCTGCCGTCGCAATCTCGGTCAGGTCCTGCATCAGACCTGCCGCGATCAGATCGTCGGCATCCTTGCCGGGGTTCAACTGGGTCGCCCCCATCGGGTTGCCGCCCATGATACGGCTGATGATGATCGGACGGGCAATGTCGCCCGACCCTGCGATTGCGCCGTCAACCCACTTGTTGCCGGTCGCGTCGAACGCCTTGGCAAACTCCGCGACGGCGGCCGCTTCCCCGCCCGAGGTCCACCAATGGGTCACTTCCAGTTCGGTTGCGTATGCCAGCGACGGCAGCGCCACCGAAGCGCAAAGCGCTGCAGCCAATTTCCAGTTCTTCATGTAGTCCTCCCAGACCGTTCGTTTTCTGAAACGTTATAGCCGATCCTATAACGTTATAGTTTTTTCAATCAAGCAATCTTTTCGCTTGCCGCCAATGAAATTCATGGCGCTCTATGGCGGTCAATAATGGCTTCAGAGTTGCCCATCACATGCCCACCCGCCGTGAATCCCGCCTTGCATTCTGCACTGCAACATCATTTCGCTCTTGGTTTTCCAAGGCGGTTGCGCCTTGTGATCAACGGCCGGTTGCGGCTATGCGGTCAGCCATGACCGGCGCATCCACACACCCCGCTTCCCACCGTTTCTGCACCTGCATCCATGCTGTGTCAGCCCAAGTGATTCGCGCGCAGCCCGCTGGTCCGACAGGACCAACCCGATGACCGGTCTCCTCGCAACCCCCACTGATTCGGAGCGTCCGACCCTCAAGACCATCGCCGCCGAGACCGGTCTGGCCATCGCCACCGTCTCCCGCGCCCTCAAGGACGCCCCCGACATCGGCGAGGAAACCAAACGCCGCGTCCGCGAAACCGCCGAACGTCTGGGCTACCGCCCCAACCGCGCCGGGGTGCGTCTGCGCACCGGCAAAACCAACGTCATCGCCGTGACCCTGTCGACCGTGTCCGACATGTCAAACCCCTCGCAACTGATCTACTCCATCGCCGAGGCGCTGCGCGGCTCCGCTTACCACCTCGTCGTCATGCCCTTCTTCCCCGATCAGGATCCCATGGACCCGATCCGCTACATCGTGGAAACCGAATCCGCCGACGGCATCGTGCTGAACCAGACCGAGGTGAACGACCCCCGTGTCCGCTATCTGGCCCAGCGCGGCTTTCCCTTCGTGACCCACGGCCGCACCGATATGGGCATCGAACATTTCTACTTCGACTTCGACAACGAGGCTTTCGCCCGCATCGGTGTCCGCGCCCTGCACGCCCGTGGCCGCAAACATCTTCTGCTGGTGCGCCCGCCGGTGGAACACAGCTATTCCGTCCACATGACCAAGGGTTTCGTCGAAGAGGCGCAGGCGCTCGGCCTGACCCATCAGACGATGGACGAGGTCAACAGCGACAGCAATGTGGACCGGATCGAGGCGGCGGTGGCCCTGCGCATGGCTCCCGGACTGGGCGTTGACGGCATACTGACCGGGTCACCAACCTCGGCCGTGGCCGCCGTGGCTGGCGCCGAAAAGGTGGGCCGCACCATCGGCGATGACTTTGACATCGTGTCGAAAGAGGCGAACCATTTCCTGCACCGCTTCCGCAAGGAGATGATCGTGGTCGAGGAAAACGTGAACCGCGCCGGCAGCTTTCTGACCCGTGCCCTGATGGCCGCCATCGAACGCCGCGCACCCGAACGGGGCCAATATCTCGACCGCCCCGACCATGTGGATCTTGGATAACTGACCGGAGGATACAATGAAAACCATCAAGGGCCCGGCCCTGTTTCTCGCCCAATTCGCAGGCGACACAGCGCCCTTTGACAGCTTTGCCAACATCACCAAATGGGCCGCCAGCATCGGCTACAAAGGCGTGCAGGTCCCGTCCTGGGACGCCCGTCTGATTGACCTCGACACGGCGGCCACCTCGAAAACCTACTGCGACGACCTTAAGGGCATCGCATCTGAAAACGGCGTCGAAATCACCGAACTGTCCACCCACCTGCAAGGCCAGCTCGTCGCCGTCCACCCGGCCTACGACACAGCCTTCGACGGCTTTGCCGCCCCCGCCGTTCGCGGCAACCCCAAGGCCCGCGCCGAATGGGCCGCAGATCAGGTCAAAAAGGCCCTGACCGCCTCCAGAAACCTCGGCCTGACCGCCCAAGCCACCTTTTCCGGCGCCCTCGCCTGGCCCTACCTCTACCCTTGGCCCCAACGCCCCGCCGGTCTGGTCGAGGAGGCGTTCGACGAACTGGCGCGCCGCTGGCTCCCCCTTCTGAACCACGCCGACGACTGCGGCATCGACCTGTGTTACGAGATTCACCCCGGCGAAGACCTGCACGACGGCATCAGCTACGAGATGTTTCTCGAACGCACCGGCAATCACGCCCGCGCCAACATGCTGTACGACCCCAGCCACTACGTGTTGCAACACCTTGATTACCTTGACCATATCGACATCTACCACGACCGCATCCGCATGTTCCACGTCAAGGATGCCGAGCTGAACCCCACCGGCCGCCAAGGCGTCTACGGCGGCTTCCAGTCATGGATCAACCGCGCCGGCCGCTTTCGCAGCTTGGGCGACGGCCAGGTCGATTTCGCCAGCATCTTCGCCAAACTCACCCAATACGACTTTTCCGGCTGGGCCGTGGTCGAATGGGAATGCTGCATCAAACACCCCGAAGACGGCGCACGCGAAGGCGCAGACTTCGTCGCCGCCCACATCATCCGCGTGACCGAAAAAGCCTTCGACGACTTCGCAGGCGCCGGCACCGACAAGGACGCCAACCGCCGCATGCTCGGTCTGGAATGAAAATCGGCGTCAACCTGCTGTTATGGACCAGCCGGTTGACGCCTGACCACCTGCCCATCCTGAAACTGCTGAAATCCCTCGGCTATGATGGCGTCGAGGTTCCGGTTTTCACCGGCACCCCCGCAGACCTCGCCGAAACCGGCCGCATGGTCGCGGGCGAGGGCCTGTCCACCGCCATCATCGGCACCCTGAACCCCGGCGCTGACCCCCTCTCCGACGACCCAACCCAACGCCAAAATGGCCGCGATCACCTCCACTGGCTCGTCGACCGCGCCCACGACATGTCCGCCGACCTGATCGCGGGCCCCTTCCACCAACCCCTCGGCCACTTCACCGGCCACCCGATCACCCCACGCGAATGGGACCGCATGGTCGAAAGCCAAACTGACATGGCCGACTATGCAGGCGAATTGCGCCTCGCCATCGAGCCCCTCAACCGTTTCGAATGCTACGCCCAGACCACCACCGCCGACGCCGCACGGCTGGTCCAAAACGTCGACCGCGCCAACTACCGCTACCTCGCCGACACCTTCCACGCCAATATCGAGGAGCGCGACCCCGTCGCCGCCTTCACAGCCACAATGCCCCGGATCGGCCATTTCCACGTCAGCGAAAACGACCGTGGCACGCCGGGCACCGGCCACGCCGCCATCATCCCCGCCCTGAACGCCCTGAAGGCCGCGAACTACGACCACTGGATCTCGGTCGAGGCGTTCGGCCAGGCCCTGCCCGACCTCGCCGCCGCCACAAAAATCTGGCGCCCCCTATTCCAATCCGAAACCCAACTTGCCAAAGATGCCATCACATTGATCCGTCAGACCTGGCACGCATAGGAGATCCCATGGCCATCACATCCGCCCACGTTGCCCGCCCCGCCCGCATCCGCCTCGGTATGGTCGGCGGCGGACGCGGCGCCTTCATCGGCGCCGTACACCGCATTGCCGCCCGCCTTGACGACCAGTATGAACTGGTCGCCGGGTGCTTTTCAGCCGACCCCGAAAAATCCGCCGCCTCCGCCGCCGACCTCGGCGTCGACCGTGCCTATGGGTCCTACGAAGAAATGGCCCAGAAGGAATCCCGCCGAAAAGACGGGATCGAGGCTGTCGCCATCGTCACTCCCAACCACATGCACGCCCCCGCCGCCCTGCCTTTCCTCAAACGCGGCATCCACGTGATCTGCGACAAACCCCTGACCGCCACCCTGCCCGAAGCCAAGAAACTCGCCAAGGCCATCGAGGCATCAAACACCGTCTTCGCCATGACCCACAACTACACCGGCTACCCGATGATCCGCGAGGCCCGCGAGCTCATCGCTTCAGGTACGCTCGGCGACATCCGCCTGGTCAATGTCGAATACATCCAGGATTGGCTCTCCGAACCCATCGAACAGACCGGCCAAAAGCAAGCCGACTGGCGCACCGACCCCGCCCGTTCCGGCGCAGGCGGTTCGACCGGCGACATCGGCACCCACGCCTTCAACCTCGCCAACTTCGTGACTGGCCTGACGCTGGACACCCTCGCCGCCGACCTGCAATCCTTCGTCCCCGGTCGTCGCCTGGATGACAACGCCCATGTGATGATGCGCTACACCTCCGGCGCACGCGGCACGCTGTGGTGCAGCCAGGTCGCCGCCGGTCAGGAAAACGGCCTGCGCCTGCGCGTGTTCGGCACCAAGGCGGGCCTCGAATGGGGCCAGGAAAACCCCAACTACCTGTGGATTTCCCCACTCGGCCAACCCCAATACCGCCTGACCCGTGGCGGTCCCGGTTCCGGCGAGGCTGCCGCAAGGATGACCCGCATCCCCTCCGGCCACCCCGAAGGCTATCTTGAAGGTTTTGCCAACATCTACGCCGAGGCCGCCCGCGCGATCATCGCCCGCCGCGACGGCACCGCCCTCGATCCCGCCGTCACCTTCCCCGGCCTGAAAGAGGGACTAGAGGGCGTGGCCTTCGTAGACGCCTGCGTCCGCTCCTCCAACAAGAACGGCGCCTGGACCACCCTGAACCTCTGACCCTTCACTTTGGCCCAAATATCCCACGTCGCCCCAAACCCAAGTCTGGGTTTGTGGCCTTGGGTCCGGGGGTGTGAAACCCCCGGACCAAGCCTACCCCGCGCGCAAGCTCTCCCGCTCACGCTGCAACCACAGCGCGGTCAGGATCAACGGCGCATTCTGCACCTCCCCCGACGCAACCAACGCCATCAGCCGGTCAAAGCTGATCAGATGCCCGCGAATATCCTCAGCCTCGTCCGCAACCCCGAACACCCCCGCCACCCCATCCGGCAGATCGACCAGCGCGACATAGCTGTACAAAAACTCGCTGACCGCCCCCGGACTTGGATAGTACTGCGCGACCCCGATCAGCCGGTCCAACACCAGCCCCGCCTCCTCGACCGCCTCGCGCCGTCCGGCCGCCTCCGGCGTCTCGCCCGGATCAACCCGCCCGGCAATCGCCTCCAATTGCCAGGCTTGGCGCTCGCCCCGCGCCAGCGGCCCCGCCCGGAACTGTTCCACCAGCAAGACCCGGTCGCGCACCGGATCATAGGGCAACACCGTCACCGCATCGCCGGATACAAAGACCGCCCGCGTCACCGTCTCGCTCATCGCGCCATCAAAGCGCCGCCAAGCCACGTCATATTCCTCGACCGCAAAGAACCGCGCATAGGGCAGCCGCTCGCGCGCCACCACCACATCCCCAACCGCCGCCTCATGCCGCACAGCCACCGGCGCCGACACCGTCCGCGCGCGCGAGGACGCCCGCACCGCCATCGCCTGCATCCGCGCTGCCACCTCAGCCGCCGGCACCCGGCCGTACAACGTCATCACATCGGCAATCAACGCCAACCCCGCCGCATCCTCGGCAACCACGCGCGACCCCATGACATCCCGATAGAATGCCACCCGACCCGCATCATCCCCCACGATCCGCCGCAAACTCACCGCCAGCGCCGCCCGGCAAATTCGGTCGCCAATCCGCCCAGAATGCCCCCAATCACCAGAACCGCGATCAAATTGGCGCTCCCCATCAGCTGGCCATAATACATCATCCGGATCGGCACATCCAACACCGCCTCTCCGGCATTGTCATAGGTCATCTTGGTCGACTGCCGGATCATCGCAAAGGTCGAAAACCCCAGCAACGTCCACAGCACCACCAGCATAGAGGTCCTTAACCCCAGCGACATCCCCTCGACATAGCCCTTCCCGGCGTTCGGCCCCAACGTGAACCAGCCGATCACAAAGCCCAATCCGCTGACGATCTGCGGGAAATACCCGGTATTCGTGCTGTCCGGCAGCTGTGGGATATAGGCCATCGCCGCAAACCACCCCACAATTGCAAAGGCCACGGCGGCAATCATTTTCGCGGCTGTCGGCATCGGAACCCTGTTGTGCTGGCCCGGCTCCCGTCAGGCGGGCCGGGCGATTGTGATCTGCGTCACATCACAGTTTCCGCCCTCGAACGCCCCCGCGCAAGAGGTCAGATAGAAATTCCACATCCGCCTGAACCTTTCGTCAAAGCCCAAGCCCGCCACCTCATGCCAGCGCTCGTTGAACAGGTCATGCCAACGCCGCAAGGTTTGCGAGTAACTCTTGCCAAATTCGATCGAGGTCAAAACCTTCATTCCCGCCCGCTCCACCTCGGCCCGCAGCGCTGTGGGCGAGGGCATCATTCCACCCGGAAACACGTATTTCTGAATGAAATCGACGGTATTACGGTAGGTCTCGAACCGCTGATCCGCGATGGTGATAACCTGAAACGTCGCCCGTGCCCCGGGCCGCAATCGCGCCATGACCATGTTGAAATAGACCGGCCAGTACTTCTCACCCACCGCCTCGAACATCTCGATGCTGGCAATACCGTCGTATACACCCGTCTCGTCACGGTAATCCTGCAACTTGATCTCGACCCGGTCCGACAACCCCGCCTTCTCGATCCGTGCCACCGCATAGTCGTGCTGCGCCTGCGAAATCGTCAGCGCCGTCACCCGCAACCCGCGCGTACCCGCCGCATATTCCGCAAACCCACCCCAACCGCAGCCAATCTCCAGCACATGATCCCCGGGCTTGCTGCCCATCTGATCGACCATGGATGCATATTTCTGCTCTTGTGCCTTTTCCAGACTTTCCTGGCCCGTCCGAAACAGAGCCGATGAATAGGTCATGCTGTCATCCAGCCACAGCCGGTAAAACTCATTCCCCAGATCGTAGTGATGCGCGATGTTCTTGCGCGCCTGCGCTTTCGAGTTTGACTGCCACCAGAACCGCATCCGCTCGAACGCCCGCACCAGGGCGAAACCCGGAAACGCGTCATAGACCGCCTCGTTGCCGTTCTGGATCAGGTCCAGCAGCCCTTGCAAGTCAGGCGTCGTCCACCAGCCATCCAGATAGGCCTCGGCAAAGCCCAGATCGCCATCCCGGATCAACCGCGCAAAGCAGTCGGGGTTCACGATGGTGACCTCCGCCGCCTCACCCGCCACGGCCCCCTCGGCCCGGAACACCCGCCCATCCGGCAGCCGGAAATCCAGCCGTCCCCGCTGCAACCGCGCAAAGTTTTCAAACGCCGAAGCAAAGTAGCGCGGCAGACCAGTCTGGCCTTTGGTCGAGGTTAGAACCGTCATATTTCCCCCAAAAGGTCGCCCAGAAAACTCTGGCCACCATGTTCCCAGATCATTTTAGCTTTCTGTCGCCCCACCTCAAGCCCCACGTTGCGCCAAAGCCTCCAACGCCCGCGCCCGACCCGCCGCCAATGCGATCAGCGGTTGTGGATATGGCTTGCCGCGCAACCCCCACCGTTTCGGCGCGGCGTCAAAATAGGCACGCGCCTCCGCCGACGCCTCATTCAACCACCGCGCACGGTACGCGCCGTCCGGGTCAAACTTCTCCGCCTGCGTGGCCGGATTGAAAATCCGGAAGTAAGGCGCAGCATCGGGCCCCGACCCCGCAACCCATTGCCAGCCCATCGCATTGCTGGCCGGGTCCCAGTCGATCAGACATTCGGCAAACCACGCCGCCCCCACCTGCCAATGCGTCAACAGATGCTTGGTCAGATAGCTGGCGACGATCATCCGCGCCCGGTTGTGCATTGTGCCGGTGACCAGCATCTGCCGCATCGCCGCATCGACCACCGGCTCGCCGGTCATGCCCCGCCGCCACGCCTCGGCATCGTCGTTATCGGCGCGCCACGGAAAATCGTCCCAACTCTCACGCCAATTCCCCGTCAGGATCTGCGGCGAGTTATAGCCCAGCGCCCACGCAAACTCACGCCAGACCAACTCCTTCAGAAATGTCTCGGCCCCCGTCGCCCCCTCCTGCATCGCCCGCCAGCCAACATGCCAGACCTGCACGGGCGAGATTTCGCCATAGGTCAGGTTCTCGGACAGGCCCGACCCCGCATCCTCGGCCAAAAAGTCTCGCCGCACCGCATAAACTCCAGCCCGGTTGTCCACAAACGCTGCCAACCGCGCCGCCGCCGCCACCTCGCCAACCCGCGCCCAAGGCAACACCACAGCCGCCCCGGCCCGCATCGCAGCCCCCAACTGCCAATCTTCCAGCACATCACTCGCAGGCCAAATCTCAGGCCCCCGCACCGCGACAGGAGCCGGCATCACCCCCCGCACCTCCATCGGCTGCACGGCCCGCCAATAAGGCGTGAATACCTTGTAAAACCCGCCATCGCCGGTCTTCACGTCCCAAGGCTCATGCAGCAGATGCCCGGCAAAACTGCGCGCTTCCACCCCGTCCGCCTTCAAGGCCGCCTTGACCGCCTCATCCCGCCGCCGCGACATTGGGTCATACAACCGCGACCAACAGACCCCACCGGCCCCGGTCTCGGCCACCAAGCCCTGCAAAACTGCCAACGCCACCCCACGCCGCAACGTCAACCGCAGCCCCAACCCCGCAAGGGTCTTGGCAAA
>JBBQGU010000097.1:0-11205 GCA_038323315.1 Rhodobacterales bacterium
TCATCGGCGAGCCCACCTTCGCCGACGCCATTCTGGATCGCATCGTCCACAATGCTTACCGCCTCGAACTCGAGGGTCAGTCCATGCGGAAAACCATCGGCAAAATGGATGACGAAACGCCCCAGATATGATAGCTGAAACGAGCTGCCTCACGGCAACGCATCACAGGTGGGCGGATGCCCCGGAATAGGTGGGCGCATGTTGTCGGAATGGGTGGGCGGATACTCCGGAATACGCACCGGCCTCTGTCTTCAGCCAACCCAGCAACTCGTCGCATAGGGATCAAGCTTGCTTGGCCGCTCGGGAACGCTGAACTTTGGTTCAACAGCGCCCGACCTCGGATAGCTGCGAATTGTGTTACGCGACAACTTCGTCCGCCGCGCAATCTCTCGAATGGACAGATGCTCGCGCAACGCCCAACGCCGAACAATACTCAAAAACGCCAGGTCGATCACTCCGTAATCCCCCGCTGCCAGCAGCCAAGGGGAAGGTGTCACATGGGTCAATTCTCAGTGAAAATTATGCCTCTAACCAAGTCACTTCTGAGTGCAAATCAACAGGCCATCGTCAGAATGCCCTGCCGAAGCCCTCTTCGATCCGTTTGCGGTGCTTCAGGGACAGGGCGTAGCCTTCGTGCCGGGTGGTGCGGCCATCGATGGCGGAGCATCGCGATTTCCGGGCGACATGCGGAGTGACAGGCGTTCCGCAGGTCAGCGACGAACGCGGCGGCGTCTTTCCCCTTGTCCGCGCCCAAGGTCAGGCGTCGGGCCGATCCCCGCGAATGGCGATGCATCGATCCATGGTGCCGCCATTGGTCCGATGCCGATGGCGAGGGGCCAGCGCCGCGCGCCGTTCGGCGTGTCCATCGGCCTGCGTCAGATCGCCCTGCACGACAAATCCGTGCCGGTTCTAGATCAGCGCCGTCGTCGGGAAAACGGTCCCCCGGACCGTTTTCTGACCTTCGTCCACCCAAGAAGCAAAGCCTCGCGCCGGTGCCGGTGGTTTTCTTGTAGAGCCGAGCCTCCGGGTCGGTGGTCGAGGCATGGATGGCGTTCGAACGCTTCTCGCCCTTGACGTCGACTTTGGTGTTGCGGGTGCGGCGGCTCGGGTAGGGCATCGGTTCGGTCTCGGTTTTGGGATGGGCGGGTTGATCATCGGGGGAGGTGTCTTGGGAGGGCGATCGTCAGGAACGCCGAAGCGGTCCTTGCCAATACCAAACCTTCGTACGGGGATGTTTTCCGTCGGGACCGGCTCTTTGCCGAAAACCGTCGCGCCCGTTAAGATCGCGCACAGTCTGGTCGATCGCGGCAACGAAATTTTGCTGCTTTAGCGGCAAATTAAGCAATTACAGGTGGGCAAGGCCGCAAACCCTCAGGTTGTTGCCGCACTGCAGGTGCCGCTTGGCGCAAATCTCCAAGCCCTCCGCGTCGTTGACCAGACCATGGTTCAGCTTGGCGCGGGACGGGTCATCGCTGCGTTCACCCCAGAATTTTTCGATGAAATGAGCGTATCAGAGTTGGAGCGTCTTATCGGCGCTACCGGCGTAGCCTTCGCAAGCCGCATCGTGAGGTGGCGCGTAACCGCGCCCGATCTTGTGGACAGCCTGGCCGCCGGGAATGCCCATCCCCACGTGCACTTTTCGGGTGGCATCCCCGCGAGGAACCGGATTTTACCTGCGTGCATGCCAGTGCATCCAATTCTGAATGGCGTCACCCGCCCGGTCCGCAGTCGATGCTGCGCGGAGGTATTTCGGATCTGCGGCCCAAATTCAGGCTCAGATCGCGTAAAGCGGTGCGCAGGCCCTCCTCGATCACCGGGTGGTAAAATGGCATGGCAAGCGCAGTGTCCACATTCATTCCGGCCTGCACCGCCCAAGCCAGCAGATGCGCCAGATGCTCTCCCCCCGGTGCGACCATCTCGGCGCCAAGCAAAAGGCCGGTGCCGCGTTCGCCATAGACCCGCAGCAGCCCGCGGTTCTGTCTGATTACCCGCGCGCGACCCTGATCGGTGTAATCCACCTCGCCGATGGCGAAGTCGCGAGAGGCATCCGACAACTCGGAGAATGATGCGCCGACAGTGGCGATGTTCGGATCGGTGAACGCGATGGCCAGCGGCGTGCGCCGCGGATGCATTATGACTTCGGGGAACCGCCCGGCGTTGTCGCCCGCGATGCGGCCGTCGTCCGCAGCCTCGTGCAGCAACGGAATGCGGGCGGCGACATCGCCTGCGAAGAAGATATGGCCGCCCTCGGTCTGCATCGTCAGCGGATCGACCTTCGGCAGCCCGCGACCATCGAGCGTGAGCCCCGATGCAGCAAGGTTCAGGCCGTCGATTGCGGGCTCGCGCCCTGTCGCGGCCAGAAGCCACTCGAACCGTTCCTCGCGACTTTTGCCATCTTCGGTGAACCGCACGATCACTTCGTCACCTTTCCGCGCAATGCCCTGCACGTCGGCGTCCGGGTCGAACGGAAGATCCGCACCGATCGCGGCGGCAGCGGCCTTGCGCACCGCAGGATCGCTCAACTGGCCGACGCCACCGCCCTTGCCGAACAACCGCACCCGCACGCCAAGCCGGTGCAGCGCTTGTGCCAGCTCCAGCCCCAGCACGCCGCCACCGAACACCGCGACAGCCTTTGGCAGATCGGTCCACCCGAACACGTCATCGTTGACGATCAGCCGGTCGCCCACCGCGTCGAACGCCTTCGGGCGCACCGGAACCGCACCGGCGGCAACGACGATGCGCGCCGCGCGCAGCACCTCGCCTGTGTCAAGCCGCAGGGTATGCCTATCCTCGAACCGGGCAACGCCCTTCAACCGGTTGGCGGGATCGATGGCCTCTACCGCCTCCAGAACAAAGCCTATGAAACGGTCACGCTCTCGCCCGACCCTCGCCATGACCTCGGCGCCGTCGACGCGGGGCGAAGTGGCATGAACACCGAAGCCAGCAGCCTGGCGCACAGCCTCGGCGGCGTTGGCCGCCGCAATCAGCAGTTTTGACGGCATGCAGCCGACCCGCGCGCAGGTTGTGCCATAAGGCCCACCTTCGATCAGCACCAGTTTATCGGTATGCTTGCGTGCGGCGCGATACGCCCCCATTCCCGCCGTTCCCGCGCCGATGATGGCGACGTCGACCTCGCGTATGGGCATTAGACCATCCGCCCGTTGATGACGCAGATCTTGCAAGAGCGTTTCATCGTTGTTTGGCCTCGCTTGCTCATCGGAAATTCCTTCTGTCTTATAGTGTGGGACTGTCCCATCACAGTCCATGTCGCCCCGGCGACTGTCTGCCTCTGGCGCGCATCGGTTTGTGCGAGGGATCGTCAGGCGGCCAGTCGGCCCCGGATCGGATAGTTGTTGTCGAGGGCGAACTTCAGCCCCTTGGCAAGGGCCGCAAGATCCGGACGGGCGAATGGCGCGTTCGAGATGTCCAGCACGTGCAGGCCGGGTTCCGCGAAAGGGCGGTCAGTTTCCTTTTCCGAGCGCGGCTTGGAGACATAAAGCCGGAAGATCCTCATCTGCGCCAAGGACAATCCATAGCCGACGGGAAATGTCACGCCGATCTCACCAGCGAAGATATGGACCCGATCCTCGGGGCCGCCGGAAACCGCAATGACACCGACGCCCGCCTTGGCGAATTCAGGCGCGCTGCGTTCAAGTTCCGAAATATAGGTCTTGCAGATCGGGCAGTGCTTGCCGCGATAGACCACGACCATCTGCCAGTCATGATCGTCTACCGGCTTGCCAATCGGAAGATGCCCGCTGCCGGGGCTTGACACGGTAACCTCGCGAAGCCGTTCGCCGGGTTTAAGTTGTTCGGTCATCGTCATCTCCATGTCAGTTTGCAGTGCGGATTGCGCCGGATTCTGATTGGCGCCTTGATGATCAGTGCTCCGGGTGTCGCAAAAACCGCCCGGGTTCTTTGCCTTCTGGTTGGCAGGCCGAGAGTGGCGCTCGCACCTATGATCTATTCTACTGCAACCTGGATCCCATCGGCGGCAGTCGCTACAATCCGGCTGACCCTTTCCTGGCACTTGCCAAGCGCATCATGTCACGTTTGGGGATCTTCGGTGCAGCAACATACCGAAAGCTGCGCCGAGAACGGCGCCAAATACGACATGCATCAGCAGCGTCATGATTGGCGCCATAATGCCAAGCTGCATACCGAAGAGCCCCGCACCCGCCAACGGCATCATCCCGACCATCATGATGAGCCAGGCGCCGACGCCGAAGACAACGCCCTTTACCCAGAATTCTCCGCCCGGCAAGTGTGGCTCCAGCAGTGCGAAGGTACCTCCCCACATTACGGAGCCGATCATGAAGTGTACGCCCCATGCGAAAGTCGCGGACACCCCGAGCATGTCTGCGATCATATCAATCGGGTCCAGAGCGGGCATCAGACCTATCGCTCCTTTCGCAATCATCATCAGAGTAAGTACAACCGTCGCCAAAAAGCCGGCGATTATGGCTTTCGCGAAATTGTTCATTGCGATCACCCTTCTCCAGTTGCTGAAGTCACGACTTGGAATAATAACGCATTGGATTATCAACACATTGATCTGTTTTTGGTTCCGTTTACGTCGTGCGGAAAGCGAACAATATTCCGCGTTCTTGAACGTGGTTGGTTGGCTTGCATCTTGATCGGATTTTGGATTGCCTGAGGGAGATGAACGCGCCGAGGCTTTGATGCGTATTCCAGCAGGGCGCTGTGCTCGATTCGTTGCTTCTGGCTTGCCGCTGCGCGGGCCAATTCGATCAAACGTACTGCCTCATCATCGTCGCCAGACCCCATCACAGCTTCCCAATCGAGGTAGTTGTCCACGCAGTTGAGCATGTTGACGGTAGTGGTGTCGCTGGACACTTTGTCGCCGATTTCGCACGCAGCGGCAGGCAGCGAAACCGGCAGCCCAAAGCGCCGCATAACCTATCTTGCATACATGCAGCCGCCCCATTCGGCCCACCACCATGAGCGCCAAGGGCATAAAGGCGCTTGAGTTAAAGAGCGATGCGGTAGAAATCGGGGTTGGCCTGCTCCCCTTCCGTTTCCTCGTGCCGTTCAATATGTTCTTGATTGCCGCGCGCCCTTCAACTGTCCGCACGGTGTCACAAACGTCCGGCAGCGCAATGCGCCTCGGGGGGAGGAGCGGATCAGGGCCAACGGCATTGCGTCTGGCGTGATAGGCTTGGCAAAGGTGAGGCGGTCAAAAATGTGACCGGAGAGGGTCACGAGGCGGTCGGATGCAATCACGATTACTTCGGCGGTGTTCAATTTGTTGGTCACGAATTACAGCCCTCAACTTTGAGGACATTGGCACCACATCATCTGGTGGGTGAACCCGGAATGCGTCGCGTCGTGCAATGGTGGACGCAGCAGGCCGGAGCAGGTCGCTTGACGGGGGCACACCCCCATAAAGCCTTACGCAAGCCGTACTTCGCGTCAGGCTGGCTTGTTCATTTCGTAGCTAAGACTATGATTTCTTGGCTCCGGCGGTAGGGATCGAACCTACGACCAATTGATTAACAGTCAACTGCTCTACCGCTGAGCTACGCCGGAACACCGGGGTGCTATAACAAGGTCGTTCGAGGGCGTAAAGGGGCGGTTGCGAAAATAACCTTGCTTTATGACAGGTGGAAAATCGCGTGAAGGACCGGGCTTGCGTCGGTTGCGACCTTTCCGCGTTGCTGCAGGTCGATCAGATGGGCCAGCACGTTGCGGGCGGCGGCGGACAGAAGAGGGGCGGGCGTGTCGGTATAGACACGCAGTGCCAGTGTGGCGGCGTCGGCGGGGCCCTGTAAGCCCAGACTGGCGAGGATTGCGGCCTCGCGGCTGTGGCGGTGCTGTATCAACGCGGCCAGGCGGGCCTGCGGATCCTCGACCGCCTCGCCGTGGCCGGGGTGAAACCGCGTCCAGTGCCGGCTTTGCAGGCGGGACAGGCTGGCCAGATAATCCGTCATGTCGC
Source organism: Rhodobacterales bacterium (assembly GCA_038323315.1). Classification (GTDB taxonomy): domain Bacteria; phylum Pseudomonadota; class Alphaproteobacteria; order Rhodobacterales; family Rhodobacteraceae; genus Stagnihabitans. Next base: position 5,957 of record JBBQGU010000097.1, read on the forward strand.
CATCGGGCGGCGAGACCAGCGAGGTGGACCATGCCATGACATGATCGCCCGAAAACAGAACATCACCCCATGCGAACCCCATATGGCAGCCCATATGGCCGGGCAGGTGCCAGGCGGTCATGCGGATGCCGGACAGTGAAAGCACCTCGCCGTCCGTAATCATCCGGTCGGGGTGAAAGGTCAGGTCGGCTCCTTCGCCACCGGACAGTCCATGTCCGGCCAAGGCGGCCATCGCTGCACTGCGCCCCATATGGGCCGGGCCAAAAGCCAGTACTTCGGCACCGGTCGCGGCCTTCAGGCGTGGGGTCAGGGCCGAATGATCCAGGTGGGCATGGGTCAGCAGGATATGGGCGATATACTCGTCCGGCTGCAGGGCGCGCAGCACTGCCGTCAGATGGCTGTCGAGATCGGGGCCTGGATCGATGATGGTGACAGCACCCGAACCCAGCAGGTAGGAGTTGGTGCCGGCGCCCGTCAAAGGCGAGGGGGTGGCAGCGCGGATCAGTCGAATCTGGGTCGGGTCGTCGGGATTTCGGTCTATTGGGATCAGCGCTCTCGGGGTCGGGGTTGGGGGCATCGGGACTTTCCTTGGGCGGCATTTCCGGCTAGGATCAACCCCATGGCGTTCCGCTTCAAGAACTATATGCCGCGCAGTCTGTTCGGTCGTGCGGGCCTTATTCTGGTCGTGCCGATCATCACGATCCAGATCGTTCTTTCGATTGTCTTCATCCAGCGCCATTTTGATGGAGTGACGCGGCAGTTGTCGCGCGGTTTGTCGCTGGAACTGCATCATCTCGTGCGGCTGCTGGAAACTTCACCCACCCTTGCTGACGCTCAGCAGCAGGCGGCCGCACTGGGCCGCGATCTGTCAATGCGGATCACTTTGCCCGCCACGGGCGTGCCAGTGCCGGGCGACATGCGCGATTTCTGGGATCTTTCGGGACGCGAGGTCGGTACAACCTTGCATAACGGGGTGCCGCAACTGACCACGGTGGATTTGAGGGCAAGTTCGGGCGATGTGGAATTGTGGCTGACCACCCGCCACGGGCCGGTTCAGGTGCAGTTGGGACGCAGCCGTGTGACGGCCTCCAACCCGCATCAATTGCTCGTCCTGACAGGCTTTGCGTCCATCCTGATGACGCTTGTCGCTTATGTCTTCCTGCGCAACCAGTTGTCCCCGATCACAAGACTGGCCCGCGTGGCCGAAGCCTTTGGCCGTGGCCAGAACTTGCCCTACCGGCCGCGCGGCGCCAACGAAGTGCGGGCCGCGGGGGCCGCTTTTCTGGACATGCGCGCACGGATCGAGCGGCATCTGGAGCAGCGGACCCTGATGTTGTCCGGCGTCAGCCATGATCTGCGCGCGCCGTTGACACGGATGAAGTTGGGCCTGTCCTTTCTGCCCGAGGATGCCGAGACCGAGGCGCTGAAACGCGATGTCGAGGATATGGTGCGTCTGGTTGACGAATTTCTGGCCTTTGCCCGTGGTGATGCGATGGAGGCGACCGAGGATGTCGACCCGGCCATGTTGGTCGATCAGGTGGTCAACAACGCGATGCGCGGCGGTTTGCAGGTCGCATTGGGTGAATGCCTTGGCGCCGGGAAGGTGCGCCTGCGTCCTCAGGCGGTGATCCGGGCGCTGGAAAATCTGGTCGGCAATGCGGTCCGCTATGGCAATCGGGCCGTGATCAGCTTTGTGATGACGGACAAATCCCTGCGCCTGACAGTCGAGGATGATGGACCGGGCATCCCCAAGGATCAGCGTGAGGAGGCCTTGCTGCCTTTCACCAGGCTGGACACGGCGCGCGACCCTAACCGGGGCGGCGGAGTGGGTCTGGGATTGTCCATCGCCGCTGGTGTGGCGCGGTCGCATGGTGGGGTTCTGCGGCTGGGTGACAGTGATCTGCTGGGCGGATTGCGGGCGGATCTGGTGCTGGGGCGCCAGACGACGGTTTGATCAGGTGCCATCCGCACCGTACGGCACCCAATTCTTTTGGTGTTTTGCAAAACTTCCCTGAGAAATTTGGTTTCTTGATCGGCAGTTTGTCGTGCCATGGGTCCGGACGACTTGCGCGGCCTTGCCGGTTTTCGGATCGGGCTCGCTGTCAGATCTGGAATGGTTTATTTCTCATTGGCGGCCGTGGTTTAGCGGCGTGACATCAGGACTGTCATTGTGCCCAGTGCCACTGCCCCAACCAGAGCGGGGATGGCGACAGGTTTAAGGTCGGGCCAATTTGCAACGACGATACCCAGCAGCGCCCAGACCACGGTTGCGCCATAGACCGGCATCGCGGGTTTGCGGGACTGAACCCATAAGGCCAGACCAAAGACCACAATCAGCAGCACAAGGGCAGTGGTCGTGTTCGACATCAGCCCATAGCCCGCAATGACCAGCCCGGTCGACACGGCTGCGGCAGCCGTCAGCCAGCCTGAAAAGATTGCCAAAGGCGCTGACAGCAGCCAGCGATCTGGCTGGGTTTGCGCACGCAGGAAGGCGGTCAGGGCAAGTGCTGCCATGGTCAGGATGGCAATGGTTGCAATGATCGGGTAGTTTTGCGCGATGGCAAGCCAGACCGACCCCAACAGCACCGCGCCGGTCAGGGGCAGGCGCGTCCGTTCCCAGGCCGGATCGTCGTGGCGCGCCCATAGACCAAAACCGGCATGGGCGATCAGCCAAAGATAGATCGGACCCCAGATCGCAAAGGCATAGCCCGCAGGCTGAATTGCCGGGCGGGTTATGGCAACAGGAAACAAGCCGGGATCGTAACCGCGAAAGGGCGGTGTCAGGGCGGGGGCCGCAAGGAATGCGAGCGTTGCAAGCAGCAGGAACAGGGATGTCAGGCGCATGAGGGTTAAACGCCCCGGACCCAGAAAAGGTTCATTCCAGAACGCCGTGTGGTGAAATTCTGCTCTTGCCGCGCAAATAGGGATAAAGGGCGGCGGGCAGATCGACGGAACCGTCAGCCTGCTGGCCGTTTTCCAGCACCGCGATCAGACAGCGGCCCACGGCCAGACCCGAGCCGTTCAGGGTGGCCAGATAGTCGGGCTTGCCCACGGACTTTTCGGACTTGGCCGGGCGGAAGCGGGCGTTCATCCGGCGGCCCTGAAAGGTGCCGCAGGTCGAGACGCTGGAGATTTCGCGGAACTTGTTCTGGCCCGGCAGCCACGCCTCCAGATCGTGAGTCTTCTGCGCGCCAAAGCCCATGTCGCCGGTGCACAAAACGATCGTGCGATAAGGGATTTCCAACTTTTCCAGGATGGCCTCGGCGCATTTCGTCATGCGCGCGTGTTCGGCAAGGGCGGTGTCGGGGGTGCAGATCGTCACCATCTCGACCTTTTCGAACTGGTGCTGACGCAGCATGCCAGAGGTATCCTTGCCCGCTGACCCCGCCTCGGAGCGGAAGCATTGGGTATGGGCGGTCATGCGCAGGGGCAGGGTGGCTTCGTCGAGGACCTCGCCCGCGACGGTGTTGGTCAGGGTAACTTCAGAGGTCGGGATCAGCCACCAGCCATTGGTCGTCTGATAGCTGTCTTCGGCGAATTTGGGCAGTTGGTTGGTGCCATACATCGCCTCTTCCTTGACCAGTACGGGGGTCCAGGTTTCTTGCAGCCCGTGTTCCTCGATATGCGTGTCCAGCATGAATTGCGACAGGGCGCGGTGGACGCGGATCACGGCGCCTTTCAGGACAACGAACCGCGCGCCGGACAGTTTGGCGGCGGTTTCAAAATCCATACCGGGTTTGACGCCCGTGATGTCAAAGTGTTCCTTTGGAGCAAAGTCGAAATTGCGCGGGTTGCCCCAGCGGCGGATTTCGACGTTGTCGGTTTCGTCGCGCCCGTCCGGGACTTCGGCTAGGGGCAGGTTGGGCAGGCACATCAGGTCAGTCTTGAGACGTGCGTCCAGGGTTGCTGCCTCATCACTCAGCCGCTGATTCTCGGCTTTTTTCTCGGTCACAAGGGCGCGCAGGCGATTGAACTCGGCCTCATCGCCGCGCCCCTTGGCGGCGCCAGCCTCTTTGGACGCGGCGTTCTGGGCGGCTTGCGCGGTTTCGGCACCGTGGATAGCGGTGCGGCGTGCCTCGTCCAGGGCCAACAGGTCCGGCGACATGGCAGGCAGGCCACGGCGCGACAACGCAGCATCAAAGGCGGCGGGGTTCTCGCGAATGGCGCGGATGTCGTGCATGATGGACCTCGGGTTCTGCGTCGCTGTCATATGCCTGATCGGGGCGGGTTGGTGAAGCGGGAAAAAGGTTGCTTGAATGTCAGGCGGGGCGCAAGGTGGCCTTCTGCACAAGTCTCAGAAAGGTTCTGCCATGGCCGAGACGGATACCAAATTTGTCGGGCCCGTGCCGCAGATCTACGATGCCTTGATGGTGCCGATGCTGTTTCAACCCTATGCCGAGGATATGGCCGCGCGGGTTGCGGCGCTGTCGCCGGGTGCGGTGTTGGAGACAGCGGCGGGGTCGGGCGTGGTGACGCGGGTTCTGGCGCCGCAGCTCGGGCCAAAGGCGCGCTATGTCGTGACCGATCTGAACGCGCCAATGCTGGATCAGGCCAAGGCGCGCCAGGGCCGAACGGAGGTGCAGATCGAGTGGGGCGTTGCGGATGCCTTGGCGCTGCCCTGCGGGGACGCGGAATTTGACGTATTGTGCTGTCAATTCGGCGTCATGTTCTTTCCGGACCGGACCAAAGGTTATGCCGAGGCGCGGCGGGTGTTGAAACCCGGCGCGCCGTTCATCTTCAGCGCGTGGGACAGTTTGGCGGAAAATGATGTGTCACGCACCGTTTGGGATGCTGTTCTGGCGCAGTATCCCATTGATCCGCCAAGCTTCTTTTCGCGCGGACCGCATGGCTATCACAACGCGGATGTGATCCGCGCCGACCTTGCGGCGGCGGGATTTACCGATGTGACGGTGGAATGGGTTGCCAAGGAAAGCCGTGTGGCAAGGGCGCGCGATGCCGCCGAGGCGTTGATGCTGGGCACCCCGTTCCGGATGGAGATGATGGCCCGCGACCCGGACGGGTTGCCGGCCCTGGTCGATGCTACCGAGGCGGCGTTGATCCGACGCTATGGAACCGGGCCGATTGTGGCACCAATCCGCGCTTTGGTGATGACGGCGCGGGGCTAAGCCCGACCCGCGACCTTGCCTTGCACATCGCGATGCCCATCTATAGGGTGCCCGCCGACAAATCAGGTCCGCCGTGGCCCGATGAATGATCTTTTGACCAAACGAGGACCAAATGCTGTTTGT
>JBBQGU010000098.1:0-11200 GCA_038323315.1 Rhodobacterales bacterium
AGCCGAGGCGCAGATCACTCCCGCCATGGCCGCCGAAGACTTTGCCACCGCGATGCAAGCCATGGCCCACCTGCGCGCCCCGATCGACGCCTTTTTCACCGCCGTTCAGGTCAACGCCGACAACCCCGTCACCCGCCGCAACCGCCTCAACCTCCTCCACCGCATCCGCGCCATCTGTTCGGGCGTCGCCGACCTGACCAAAGTTGAAGCCTGATCCCTTCACACTTGCAGAAATACTCCAAGTCGCCACAAACCCAAGTTTGGGTTTGTGGCGAGGGCGCGGGGGTGTGAAACCCCGCCATTCTGCCCAGAAAACTTGCACCACGCAAATATTCGCCTATGCTGCGGTTGAAACATAAAGGCCGCCGCAGTGCAGAAACCCAAAGCGCAACTCGACTTTGCCATGGTCACCCCCTCGGCCCCGATGATTGCCGCATCGCATGGCTGGCGGGCAAAGTGTTTGCAGCGCCTGATTCGGCTTGACCTGCCGGTGCCCACGACAGTGGCGCTGCCAGCCCAGACCGTGCGGGCGATTGCGGGCGGGGCGCAGCTGGATGTGGCCGCGATCCTTGGCCATTTCGGCGACGCGCCGCTGATCTCGGTGCGCCCCTCGCCTGAAAATCCCGATTGGGGCGGGCCTGCAACCATCCTGAACATCGGCATGAACGCCACCCGCCATGCAGCACTCCGCGCCAGCCACGGTCATCTGGCGGCGGACGCGCTGTATCTGCGCTTTGTTCAGGCCTATGCCACCCATGTCGCCCGCCTTGACCCTGACATGTTCGAGCCCGGCCAGCCGACCCAGGACGCCCTGCGCGACGCGCTGAAGCATTACGAACACGAGATGGAGGAGCCCTTCCCCGAAGACCCCGCAAAGCAGTTGGCCGAGGTGCTAAGGTCCATGTCTCGCGCCTGGGAGGGCACGTCTGCGCGACTGCTGCGCCAGGCCAAGGGCGCCCCGGCGCAGGCGGCGTTGGGGCTGGTGGTGCAGGCCATGGCGCAGGGCATCGGGCAGGGAATTTCGGGGTCAGGCGTGATCCAGTTTGTCGATCCGGTGACCGGGCAACCGCAAATAACCGGACGCTATCTGGGTCAGTCGCAGGGCCGGGACGCGCTGAGCAAGACCGAGGCAATCTACTTGACGCGCGACTCGCGTGGGCCGTCACTGGAGGACCTCGCCCCTGACCTGTTCGCCGATCTGACACGTTATGGCGCAGTGTGTCGGGTAAAGCTGCGCGAGGAGATGCAGATCGAATTCACCCTGGAGGATGGCCATCTGTCGGTGCTGGACGCGGTCAGAGTGGCACGGTCTGCGCGGGCGGGGCTGAAGATTGCGGTGGCTTTGGCCGAAGACGGCGTGATCAGCCGGGATGAAGCGGTGTTGCGGGTACAGCCGCGGAGCTTGACGGAACTGCTGCACAGTCAGGTTGACCCCCGGGGGCCGCGCGATGTTTTTGCCAGGGGAATTGCGGCCAGTCCGGGAGCTGCCACGGGCCGGATCGTGTTCACCTCTGCGGCCGCACAGGACAGTGCGAATCGGGGCGAGCCGTGTATTTTGTGCCGCAGGGAGACCGAGCCCGAGGATATCCGAGGCATGCACTCGGCTGTCGGTGTGTTGACGGAACGGGGCGGGATGACCAGCCACGCGGCGGTGATTGCACGTGGGCTGGGGGTGCCCTGTGTTGTGGGGGCCAGTGGGTTGCGGCTGGATGCCAAGGAGCGACGGCTGACTGCGCAAGATGGGCGGGTGTTTGCCGAGGGGGATCAGATCACCGTGGACGGCACGACCGGGGATGTGCTGGCCGGCACGGCGGCGATGCTTGCCCCGGCGTTGGATGGGGCGTTTCGCAAGCTGTTGTCCTGGGCCGATGCCGTGCGCGACATCGGCATCCGCGCCAACGCGGACACTCCGGCAGACGCAGCCACCGCGCGGCAGTTCGAGGCGCAAGGGATCGGTCTGTGTCGGACCGAGCACATGTTCTTCGACGAGGATCGTCTGGTCGTGATGCGCGAGATGATATTTGCCAACACTTCCAAAGACCGGGCGGCGGCCCTGGAGCGGTTGCTGCCGATGCAGCGTGCGGATTTTGTGCAACTGTTCACCATCATGCAGGGTTTGCCTGTCTGCATCCGCCTGTTCGACCCGCCGTTGCACGAATTCCTGCCGCAAAGCCGCGAAGGGCTGCGGCAGTTGGCCGAAGCGATGGACCGACCGCTCAGCGAGGTCGTCCGCCGCGCCGAGGCTCTGTCGGAGTCCAATCCGATGCTGGGGATGCGCGGGGTGCGGTTGGGTGTCGTCCTGCCCGAGATCTATGACATGCAGGCCCGTGCGATCTTTGAGGCGACGGTCGAACTTGCCAAGGCGGGCGCGGTGGTGGTGCCGGAAATCATGATCCCGCTGGTATCCGCCCGGCGCGAAGTGGAGTTGGTGCAAACCAATATCGACGCCGTGGCAGCCGGTGTCAGGTCGCAGTCGGGGGTCAATTTCAACTTCAAACTGGGCGTCATGGTCGAAACGCCGCGTGCAGCCTTACGCGCGGGTGACATTGCCCAGCACGCCTCGTTCCTGTCCTTTGGTACCAATGACCTGACCCAGATGACCTATGGGCTTAGCCGAGATGATGCCGGGCGGTTCATGAACACCTATGTCCAGCAGGGCGTATTTCCCGAGGATCCGTTCCACATCCTGGACGTCCACGGCGTGGGTGAATTGCTGCTGATCGGCGCGGAGCGTGGGCGAAAAACACGGGCCGACCTGGTTTTGTCGATCTGTGGCGAGCATGGTGGCAACCCCGAATCGATAGATTTTTGCCGCCGTGCAGGCTTTGATTACGTGTCATGTTCGCCTTACCGTGTGCCTTTGGCACGGTTGGCAGCGGCACATCTCGCGTTGGCAGATCGTGTGGATAAACAGAATATTGTCGCAATTTCATAATCTTGCGGATTGTTTCTAATGTGAATACTTAAGAGTTCGGCGGATATCCGCGCAGAATTCGTCCAAAACCGTGGCATTTTTGCCCAAGTATAGACGGGTCGGACGGACTGCTTTAGCCCCGGCATTTGTCATTGGAATGTCGCAAGAATGTCCGGTGACGCTGGAGAAACAAGACCGGGAACAGTAGAGAATGCGCTTGCATCTATGCCGGGCCATCGTCGCTGCCACGATGATGACCCTGAGTGGAGCGGCCATCGCCGAAGTGACGGTGAGCCAATCCAACGATCCGACCGTTTTGATCGCGGATCAATTCGCCTCGCTTTTCGGAGCAGAGCACAACGCCATGAATGCCTTGCCCGAGGCGGAGTTGTCCGCGCTTGCCAATGGCCTGACGGCAAAGTCCCGCTCGGGCCATCTGCCGGGCGTGATTGAACACACGGATGCCTTTTTGGCGTCGCAGCCAGCGCCCTCGGGTGATGCGCAATGGGAATGCATGCGCAAGGCGGTGTATTTCGAAGCGCGGGGCGAAACTTTGGCAGGTCAGTTTGCCGTGGCCGAAGTGATCATGAACCGGGTCGACAGCCCCGATTATCCCAAATCGGTCTGCGGTGTGGTAAAGTCCACCGGGCGTGGTGCCTGTGCATTTTCGTGGGTTTGTGATGGCAACAGCGACGTCATGCGCGATCCGGTGGCGACAGATCGGGCGGGGCGGATAGCTCGACTGATGATGGACGGCGCACCGCGCAGCCTGACGATGGGGGCCATCTATTTCCACACCCGTGCGGTGCGGCCGAAATGGGGGCGTGTCATCCAGACGGCCGCGATCGGCGCGCATCTGTTCTTTCGCAGTCCCACAACTGTGCGTCAGCCCTGACCCGGTGTCGGGGTACAAGTGCCATGCGTCGGCCGCGGACTTGGGCTTGGCTTGGTCTGCAGATAAACAGAAGCTGCCCTTGTCCCCGAGAATGATATGACCAACGACATCAACTTGGCTTTCTCCCACCCCGAGGAACGCGCGGTGGCCTTCGCCTCGGCTGATCCGCGCGACCGGATTTCGTTGCGCGATCACGTGGTCGAGGTCGAGATCGGCGCGTTCCAACAGGAACGCGGCCACACCCAGCGAATAATTTTCAACGTCGTGGTCGAGGTGCGGCCAGCCCCACAACCCCTGAACGACGACGTCGACCGCATCCTGTCCTATGACCGCATCACCGAAGCGATAGCCGCCGAACTGGCAGCAGAACGCCTTAACCTGTTGGAAACTCTGGCCGAACGGGTCGCCGAGCGGGTCTTGGCGGAACCGCAGGCCATGCGTGTCTTCGTGCGGATCGAAAAGCTGGATGTCGGCCCCTATAAACTGGGTGTCGAGATTGTGCGCAGCCGGGCCGAGGCGGCGGTCAGTCTGGATGGGTCGGACGCACCCGTGCATCCCCTGATCGTGCATCTGGACAATGCGGCGATTGCTGCCCCCGACCTGTCGACCCGGCTGGATGCCTGGGCTGAACGCGGCCTGCCGGTGATCTTGACAGTGGGTTTGCCTGACCTGATGCGCCCTCAGACGGGCCACCGCCCCACGCAACGCCGCGTAGATTTGCTGGCGATCGAGCAAAACGCCTGGGTTCTGGCAGCGCGGGATACGCGCTGTGTCGTGATGGCGACGCGGACCGAGATCGACTGGGCCGTCAAGCGTGGTCAGATGATGGTTTGGGCACCGGGCAAGATGGTTCTGGACGCCGTCGACGGCCCTGGGTCGCGCGATCCGGTGGCATTGGCCCTGTGGTTGGCCGAGGTGCTGGCTGCGGATCGGTTGATTGTACACGGAAGTGTTGCACTTCCAGCAGGAAGCCGCGTGATGGTTGAACGGGCCTGACCGAGGCTCTTGTCTGAAACCGGGTTCGACTTTACGCAATTGGCATGGAGTATTTTCGCCCTGTCGCCATGACCGACCCCGCGCGCCCGGCGGATGCGCTGCCCTTGGCCGGCGGGTGGTGCTGGTTCAACCAGATCGAGGTTTTGACGCGGGACGCATCGCGCCTGATCCCGGCGCGGGATGCGTCACCCGAGGTGCGTGACCGATTGACCGCCAAGCGCAGTTTTGGTGGCCTTCAGCTGGACCGACCGCGCATCATGGGCATTCTGAACGTGACGCCTGACAGCTTTTCGGATGGCGGGCTGTTTTTGCGGCCCGAGGCGGCGGTGATGCAGGCGCGCGTCATGGCTGCCGGAGCCGATATCATCGACATTGGCGGCGAAAGCACGCGCCCCGGCGCTGCCGAGGTTCTGGCGGCCGAGGAGGTCGGGCGGACCGCACCGGTCATCGCGGCCTTGCGGGCGGGCGGGCTGGAACTGCCCTTGTCGATCGACACGCGCAAGGCTGGCGTGGCGCGCGCTGCCTTGGCCATGGGGGCAAGCTGGGTCAACGACGTAAGCGCCCTGCAGTTCGATCCCGGCATGGCGTCGGCGGCGGCACGGGCGGGCTGCCCGATTGTGCTGATGCACTCGACTGCCACGCCTGCGACAATGCAGGACGACCCCCATTACGACAACGTGCTGCTGGACGTCTTTGACGCCCTGCGCGCGCGGATTGCGGCGGCCGAAGCAGCGGGCATACGCCGTGACAGGATTGCCGTCGATCCTGGCATCGGCTTTGGCAAGACCCTGGCGCATAATCTGACGCTGCTGGCGCGGCTGTCGGTGTTCCATGACCTTGGGCTGCCGGTGCTGCTTGGGGCCTCGCGAAAGCGGTTTATCGGCACCCTCGCCGACGAAAGTGACGCAGCGCGGCGGATGCCGGGGTCGCTGGCAGTGGCCCTTGGCGGGGTGGCGCAGGGGGTGCAGATGATACGCGTGCATGATGTGGCCGAGACGCGGCAGGCTTTGTCACTGTGGCAGGCTGTGAACAAAGGACAACCAGAATGACCCGTAAACTGTTTGGCACCGATGGCGTGCGGGGGCGCGCGAACACCCATCCGATGACTGCCGAGATGGCGCTGAAACTGGGTGCGGCGGCAGGGCGGTTCTTTCGCCGCGACGGATCCTCGGGCCACCGGGTGGTGATCGGCAAGGATACGCGGCTGTCGGGCTACATGCTGGAAAACGCGCTGACGGCGGGATTGTGCAGCACGGGGATGAACGTGCTGCTGCTGGGGCCGGTGCCGACCCCGGCCGTCGGGTTTCTGACGCGGTCGATGCGGGCCGATCTGGGGGTTATGATCAGTGCCTCTCACAACCCGCATCAAGACAACGGGATCAAGTTCTTTGGCCCCGACGGGTTCAAACTGTCAGACGACGCCGAGGCCGAGATCGAGGGGATTGTCGCGGCCGAGATCGGTTTGGTCGGGGCCGAAGGTATCGGACGGGCGCGGCGGATCGAGGATGGCCGGGGCCGCTATCAGGAGTTTGTCAAGACGACCTTCCCCGCGGGTCTGCGGTTGGACGGGTTGAAAGTGGTGATCGATTGCGCAAACGGGGCAGCCTACAAGGCGGCACCCGAGGTCTTGTGGGAATTGGGGGCCGAGGTGATCCCGGTCGGGGTGACGCCGAACGGAACCAATATCAACGACCGCGTCGGGTCCACCCACACCCAGACGGCGGCCGAGGCGGTGGTGGCGCATGGGGCGCATATGGGGATCAGTCTGGACGGGGATGCCGACCGGGTGATGATCATCGATGAGGCGGGCCGGGTCGCGGATGGCGACCAGATCATGGCCCTGCTGGCCGGGCGTTGGGCCGAGGAGGGGCGCTTGAATGGCGGCACTCTGGTCGCCACCGTGATGAGCAATCTGGGGCTGGAGCGGTTCTTGTCGGGCCGAGGGCTGCGGTTGGAGCGGACCGCGGTCGGGGATCGGTATGTGGTCGAGGCGATGCGGCGGGGGGGGTGGAATCTGGGCGGCGAACAGTCGGGGCATATCGTGATGACGGACTATGCGACGACGGGCGACGGCTTGATTGCCGGGTTGCAGTTTCTGGCCGAGATGGCGCGGTCGGGGCTGCCTGCGAGCCTGCTGGTCGAGCAATTCGAGACGGTGCCGCAGATGTTGAAGAATGTCCGCTTCGGGGCGGGGGCGGCGCCTTTGGAGGCGGCCTCGGTACAGGCGGTAATTCGGGGGGCCGAGGTTCGGTTGGCGGGCAAGGGGCGGTTGTTGATCCGGAAATCAGGGACGGAACCGCTGGTCCGGGTCATGGCGGAATGTGAGGATGAGGCGTTGCTGGTCGAGGTTGTGGACGAGATTGTGGGCGCGGTGCAGGCGGCGGTTTAGCGGCGAGGGGGAGGCGCCCACGTGTGGGAGGGCATCTATTTTTTGGAAAAGATCAGATAAATAGTTAAAGGTTTTTTTGAGGGGTGTTCGTCGCGGCCTTGGTGGGTTTGGTTTGTTGGGCATGGGGTTGGGCAGACAGTTGCGCGGCTGGGGCTGGGACATGGAACCGCTTGCGATATGATGCGTTAACCTCGCATCAATCATAGCAAAACGAGGTAGCCCAATGGATTATGCCTGGATCGTCCCAATGCTTGCGCTTGGCACGTTGCTTTCCGTCGCCGTGTTCGCCCTTGTCAGCAAGGCCAAGATCGAAGAGCGGCGTCATGACCCAAATGCGCCAAAATCCACGCTGGCCAAAGATGGCCCGCAGGGTGGAGTGGCGTTTCTGGTCCCGCTGGCGGACCGCGTCGCCATGAACCGGGGGGGTTACAACAGCCAGACTGGCAACCTTTACCCGGTCAACAAACCGGATGTCGCGCCCGTTCTGGAATGAATTGCTGACAGTCACTTGCTGCGCGGGCCGGGGATTTCCCGGCCCGTTCCCATTTTGGGATCTTGCAACGAATAGTCATCACTGCGATTCATACAGCCGGCGCACGTCAGGCAAACCCGCTCGCACCTGCAAAACATTCCTGCTAACCTTGTACTTAACCAGAAAAAACAAGGGGGAGTGGTTTTGTGGATGGTGTTTTTGAATGGGCGGGTGGCGTGAACACTTCGCAATTGACGCTGATTGCCATTGTCATTGTCGGTCTGATCGTTCTGGTATTGCTGTTTCGCAAACCAGACACGTCCCGCATGACCCAAGAGATTGACAATTTGACTGCCACGCTGGCTGTCCGAGACGCCGCGTTGCGCGACGCGCTGACCCGTGCGGACCGGTCGGAAAGTTTGACCCTTGAGCGGAAGGCGGAAATTGACCGCCTGAATGGCGACCTGTCGAAGTTGCGCAGCAGGATGGATCTGGACACCGAGGCGTACTTGACTGTCACAGGGCAGGTTGCCAGTTTGAAGGCCACGGAAATATCGGACCAGAATGTCCTGGCTGAACGCAAATTGCTGATCGAGGCGCTTGGTACCGAGGTCAAAGTTCTGCGGGGGCGCGTTGAAGTCGAGCAGATGGCGCAGCAGACATTGAAAGCCAAGATTGCCGCACTGGAAACCCAAATCGAAAGTGACCGCGTTGCCGCTGCGGAAAAGATTGAATTGCTGGCGCGGATTCGCGATGACATGCAGGAACGCTTTCGCCAATTGGCCGATGAGGCCCTGAAAACGCAAGGTGATGCCTTTAGCAAAGCCAATATCCAGAAGCTGGAAGCGACGTTGACGCCTTTGAAAGAGCATGTCGGTCACTTTGAAAAAGAGCTGCGTGAAGTTCATCAGGAAACCGTCAAGGACCGCGAACGCCTGAAAGCCGAGATTACGCAGTTGACGGCGCGGTCAGAGCAGATTTCGCTGGAGGCCGTCGCGCTGACGCGCGCCTTGAAAGGCGACCGGCAGCAACAGGGCGCCTGGGGCGAAATGATCCTGGAAGGCATTCTGGAACGGTCGGGATTGCGGGAAGGTGAGGAATATCAGACCCAGGCACACCGGGTTGGCCATGACGGCGAGCGTCTGCGTCCGGATATCGTCGTCAATATGCCCGGCGGCAAAAGCCTTGTCATCGACTCGAAAGTCTCGCTGAATGATTACGCGGCGGCGGTCAGTGCGGATGACGAGTTGTCGGCAATCGCGTCACGAAAGCGCCATGTCCTCGCATTGCGAAATCACATCAAGGGTTTGTCGGAAAAAGGTTATCAACGCGCTGAGAATTCGACGGTGGATTATGTCATCATGTTCGTTCCGATCGAAGGCGCACTGTCAGAGGCGCTGCGCGAGGACGGAGCGTTGACGCAATATGCGTTGGACCTGAACATCATGATTGCGACGCCAACAATCCTGATGATGGCCCTGCGTACGGCCTCGCATGTCTGGGCTGTGGAACGCCGAAACCTGAATGCCGAGGCCATCGCAAACCGGGCAGGCTTGTTGTACGACAAGATTGCGGGATTCATGTTGAACATGGACAAGGTGGGCAAGTCGCTGGAGCAGGCAAGTGCGGCTTATAACGGGGCGCATAATCAATTGTCACGGGGCAGGGGAAATGTTCTGGCCCAGGTCGAGACGTTGAAGAATATGGGTGCAAAGGCCACCAAGTCGATTGGGATTGATTTTGATGCCGATGTTGGATTGGGCGTGATGCTGGAAATCGAGCCTGGTCTTATGGCGGACAACTGACGGATCGGCGGCAGGGACTGATGGCGCAATGAGGGTGCTCGTGGACCCTGGACGGGTCCACGAGCGATTTGTTCAGTTGCGGGCGCGGTCGACCATTTTTCCTTTGGAAATCCATGGCATCATGGCGCGCAGTTTCTCGCCGACTTTTTCGATCTGGTGTTCGTCGTTGCGGCGGCGGGTGGCCTTGAAATAGGGCTGGCCGACCGCGTTTTCCTGCATGAAGTCGGACACGAATTTGCCGGACTGGATGTCTTGCAGAACGGCTTTCATGCGGGCCTTGGTCTCGTCATAGGGCAGGATGCGTGGGCCTGAGACATATTCGCCATATTCGGCGGTATTGGAGATCGAGTAGTTCATGTTGGCGATGCCGCCTTCATAGATCAGGTCGACGATCAGTTTGACCTCGTGCAGGCATTCGAAATAGGCCATTTCGGGCTCGTAGCCAGCCTCGACAAGGGTTTCAAAGCCCATGCGGATCAGTTCGACCAGACCGCCGCACAGAACGGCTTGTTCGCCGAACAGGTCGGTTTCGCATTCCTGACGGAAGTTGGTTTCGATGATGCCGGAACGGCCGCCGCCGATGCCGGAGCAGTAGGACAGGCCCAGTTCCATCGCTTTGCCCGACGCGTCCTGATGGACGGCGACAAGGCAGGGGACGCCGCCGCCTTTGACATATTCGCCGCGCACGGTGTGGCCGGGGCCTTTTGGGGCCATCATGATGACGTCGACGCCGGGTTTCGGCTCGATCAGACCGAAATGGATGTTGAGGCCGTGGGCGAAGGCGATGGCGGCACCGTCGCGGATATTGTCATGGACGTATTTCTTGTAGGTGTCGGCCTGAAGTTCGTCGGGCATGGTGAACATGATCAGGTCGGCCCAGGCGGCGGCGGCGGCGATGTCCATCACCTTGAGGCCCTCGCCTTCGGCTTTTTTGGCGGAGGCGGAACCGGGGCGCAGCGCCACGACGAGGTTCTTGGCACCCGAATCGCGCAGGTTCAGGGCATGGGCATGGCCTTGGGAGCCATAGCCGAGGATGGCGACCTTTTTGTCCTTGATCAGGTTGATGTCGCAGTCACGGTCGTAATACACGCGCATTTTGTCGGCTCCTTGCTGGTTATGGCGGCAGGATAGGGATTTTGGCGGTGGAGGAGATGCATTATTTGACGCTGGGCGATTTTTCTGCGAAAAATCATGCGTGGATTTGGGATTTGGTGCAGAAATAATGCAAGTGGATGAGACGGACCGGCGGATCTTGCGGCATTATCTGGCCGACCCGGGGTTGGCGCGGGCGGTGTTGGCGGGACGGGCTGGGGTGACCACGGCGACGCTGTGGCGGCGGTTGGAGCGGATGGCCGAGGCGGGGGTGATCGGCAGCCCGTGCGCCGTGATCGACTGGCGGAAGTTGGGGTACGAGGTGGAGGTATCGCTGCGGTTTACGTTGGACAAGACCAATGCGCGGGCGTTCGACGAGTTCATTGCGGCGGCGAGGTTGGTGCCCGAGGTGGTGGGGATCGAGACATTCCTCGGCCGGGTCGATGTGCGGCTGAACGTGATTGCGCGGGATATGGTGCAGTATCAGGAGATTTACCGGGCGCGGATACTGGCGCTGCCGCATATCGCCGAGGTGGAGGCGCTGATGCTGATTGCGACGATCAAAGAGGGTGAGGGGCTGCCGCTGTGACTCCACTGGATGATCTGGACCGGGCGATTTTGCGGGCGTTGTCGGTTG
>JBBQGU010000099.1:0-11161 GCA_038323315.1 Rhodobacterales bacterium
CCTCGCCCCATGATTCTGCCAGATCGCCCATCAGGACAACTTTGCCGCCCTTTTGACGGATCACCTCGGCCAAACGAGACCCCTCAAAGCTGTGGGGCGATGCTGTAACCAGTGCCAGCCTGATGCAGTCAACCGAAGCAAGTCGCGACAGCGCTTCGTTGACACTGGATACAGCAATCACCGCGACCTGACTGTTGCGGTAGGTCAGGGTTTCGGCCAGATCCATGCGCAGCAGGGCATGCGGCTCGATGACCAGGTAAACTTCCCGCAGCAGCCCATCATGACATGCGTTTCCCATAGAAAGGTCCCTCCCCTGAAAGTGGGCTATGGAACAAAAGGCGACTTCCTGCATTAAACTACGACATAGTTGTATGAGAACTTGTAGGCCCCATGAAGATTGTCGACTGCGCCGCATGCCCCCTTCGCAAGTTCGACCTTTTCGTAAAGTTCAGCCCAGAAGAGTTGACATTCATGCAAGAGTTCAAGAACGGCGAACTGGCCATTCAGGCCGGCTCGACCGTTTTGATGGAGGGGTCGAACAGCCCGCTGATCTACACAGTGTTGTCTGGCATGGGGACCCGGTACACAACGCTGGAAAACGGCAAGCGTCAGGTCCTCAGCTTCCTTTTTCCCGGTGATTTTATGGGCTTGCAGGCAGGCCTGATGGGCGAGATGAAACATTCGGTCGACGCCACGACGGAGATGGTTCTGTGCGTCTTTCGGCGCACCGACCTGTGGAACCTGTTTCGCAACCACGCCGAGCGCGCCTTTGACCTGACGTGGCTCGCGGCGGTAGAGGAGCATTTTCTGGGCGAGACGATCGCCTCTCTGGGTCAGCGCGACGCCATTCAACGTATTGCATGGGCCATGGTCCGCATCCATGCGCGCCTCACGGCGGTGGGGCTTGCGACGGACCTGTCGGTGCCGTTGCCGTTTCGACAGCAGGATCTTGCCGATGCTTTGGGTCTGTCGCTGGTCCATACCAACAAGACCCTCAAAGTGTTGCGGGACCGCCGGTTGATGACCTGGAGCGAAGGACGCCTGACTGTAAACTCGCTTCCCGCTTTGGCGCAGCTCGCCATGATCGACCTTGAACAGCCGGAACGGCGCCCGCTGATCTGATCAACGGTCCTCGGACGACCACGGAAAGTTCAGGTAGTCGTGGCGCGTGTCATAGCAGATGTTGCCATACATCCGCAGGTAACGGTCGCGCCGTGCCGGATCGGCCCACACCGCAGCCGGATCTGCGACATCGGCCTGATACCCCGCCAGATTGCCGGCATTCAGCGCGGCTGGCAGGATATCCATGGCCTGCGGGATGCTTTTCCCGTCCAACCAGTCCGCCGCGTGCTGCCCCATCGCATATCCGAACACCGGCGAGGCCAGGCTGATCGTGGTCTTGTAAGGGCTGCCCGGGGTCGACAGTTCGGTGATCGCGTCCAACTCGCCGTCAATGCCGCCAAAGAACTGATCCGCCCGCGCCTGGCCTGCATCGCGCATGGCGTCCAGTGCGCCCAGCACAACCGTATCCGCACCCAACACCACGTCGATCTGCGTTTCCGCCAGCAGGACGGTCCGCATCGTGCGGGCCCCCCCTGCACGATCGACGGTCTGGGGCGAGATATCGGCGACGATGGTCACGCCCGGCAATTTACGCAGCGAATCCCGCATCGCGGCAAAGCGGGGGGCCAGAAATTCCAGACTGTCATGGGTCAGCAGAACGACATTGGCCGCGCCGTTCAGCCTGTCGGCAATGTAAGAGGCGGCCGCATCGCCCAGTGTCTTGCCGGTCAGATATTGCGGTGCATTCAGGATCGACGTGGCAGGCGGTGCCACCACAGCGCCGACATAGGCACCCGACCAAATCATCTGTTGCAACGCCGCCACAGAGCTGTCCGGGTCAATCGGTGCCACCACCAGCGCCCCCACCTTGGCCGCCGCAAAATCGCCAATCTGCCGCGCCATCGTCGCGGGGTCGTTGTCGGCGCGCGTCTGTTGATAGTCCAACCCCCGGTCTGCAGCCGCCTTGCTCAGGCCCCGCCCCACACCCTGGATAAAATCGCGGTCATTGTCCTCGGCAAAGGCCAGCACCCGGTTCAAACCGGGCGGTGCCTGACATACGGGCGCAAAGGGGTCAAACGCAGGCAGAACCACCGGCACCGTCAGACCCGAACCTTCGGCCCACATCGCCCCGGCAGACAGTATCAGCATCATTGCCAACGCATTTCGCACCAACGGTTCCCTCACTCTGCCTGGATCGTCATCTGCGCTGCAGTTCCGGGATGTCGGGCGACATAGTCGACGGTCGCCCCAAGACTGGCCGCCATGCTGTTCACCAGCCGCGTGCCAAGGCCGGTGCCCTTCGGCACAGCCCCATCACTGCGGCCAACGCCGTCATCTTCGACTACCAGATGCATCGAGCCATCTTCGCCACCCTTCAGCCGCACCCTGATCTCGCCCGAACCTTGCGGATAGGCGTATTTGAACGCATTGGTCACCCATTCCGCCGTAATCACCCCGACGCTGACGCTTTTGTCGGTCGGCATCCAGACCGGCGACAGATCGTGTGTCACCCTGGAATTGAGCCCCGCACCGTTCAGAGACATTTCCAACTGCGCCAGCAGACCGGTCAGGAACTCGGACAATTCGACCGAATGGATGTCGCCCGACGAATACAGCGTCTTGTGCACCATCGCGACGGCCTGAATCCGTGACTGGGTTTCGTTCAAGACCTGCCGCGCCTCCTCGGACTGGGTTGCGCGACCCTGCATGCCAACCATCGCGGCGACCAGCGACAAAGAGTTGGCGACCCGGTGGTTGACCTCGGCCAGCAGCATCTCGGCGCGGTCGCGGGCGGCGGTCAGGTCAATGGTCCGCTCCCCGACCCGCTTTTCCAGGCCGGCATTCAGCACCTCGACCTCGCGCTGGGCACGGCTCAGGCTGCGGATATAGCTGAAATGCAGCCGATACACACCGCTGACCACCAGCAATACCACAAAGGCCGCCACCAGATTGGACAGCCGCAGAAAGGCCAGGTTCTGCTTTTGCTCGGCAATCGCCGTGGTCAACTGCCGGTCGGTGGCCCGCGTGATCGAGGATATGAAGACCCGCGCCTCGTCCATCAGGGCCTTGCCCTTGTTGGTGCGGATCAGGGCGGCCACTTCGGCATCCTTGCCCAGCCGTTTCAAGCTGATGCTGTCATCCATCTCGGCGAATTTGGCATTCAGGGTTTCTGCCAGCTTGGCGAGGCGCGCTGCACTTGCGGCGTCGATGTTCAGCGCCGCTTCAAGGATGCGCAGCTGTCGCAGCACCTCGACCTTGGCGGTGGCATAGGGGGCAAGGTAGATCGGATTGTCCGTCAGCACATAGCCGCGCTGACTGGATTCCGCCTGTTGCAGACCGTCCGCCAGACTGACCGCCGACTCCGAGGTCGCCCGCGCCTTGGCCGCCCGGTCCAGATCCGCCTCGGCCTGACGCCCCAGCAGAAACGTCATGCCAACAATCAGCAGCAAGAACATGAAACCGATGATCAAAAGCAAGGCAGCATAAAGCGCGACCTTTTTCGCACTCATCATGGGTCTGCACCCGTTTTTGCCAAGGATTGCATTCTGCAGTTCACCCAAGCCGGTATTGGGTTTAAAGCAGAGATTTACAATATATAAATGGCGGTTTCCAGAATGTTCAGCAACGCGCTGCCGGATGCCGCAGCGTCAACGCCCTGCGGCAGGTTTCGACTGCCACGGTGCATAGTCCACCGGATAGCCAAAATATCGCGGCCCAACCAAAGCGATCCCCTCAGGGCTGCGCCACAGCGGTGACGCCTCAAACGCCAGTGCCACAAGGCGCAATCCATAGCGCAGGCTGTCAGCGGTCACAGGGTTGCCGCTTTCCGCCTCCAACAGCGTGATCAGATCGGGCGTGGTGACGATGGTCTTTCCATCCCGCTCGGCCATCAGAAACTCGTTCTGGAAATCGAGGCGCAGGCTGTGGCCGTGCCACGCCTCGACCCCGTCAAATCGTGCCGTGCCGCGGGCAAAGCCGCCAACCGTCCGACGCTCGATATCCTTGATGCGACCGTGAAAGATCACCTCGGCATTCAGTTTGGCAGCGACGGCGGCCACCGGGTCCTCATGCGCCGCCCGCGCCTCGCGCAGCGTCTTGCCCAGATCGGCACACAGCGTCAGCGTGCCGCGCACCACGGCCTGTTTCGCCACCGCCCCCGACATGGAATAAAACGCCAGCAGCGCCGAGCCGCCCATCTCCACCGTCGCAGCCCGCGCCAGCCGTTCGGTCCAGGCATTCGACACCGTGTTCAGCACCAGCGAATTGCCCTTGTCATCGCACAAAACCATCGGCGTCGCCGACACGCCATGCAAGGTAAACGTGACCATCTGCAATTCGGGATAGGCCCGCCCCATCCCGTCGCCATCCACCAGTGGCAGCCCCGACGCCGCCGCCACCACAAACGGCGTGGTCGAATTCACACCCCCCGCCTCGCCACACAGGACCGCGTCGATTTTGCGACCCAGCAATTGTTCCAGCGCGCGAAAGGCCGTCATCAACTCGTCACCCTGCGGCAGCTTTTCGGTCATCACCGTGGGCGCGCCCATCATGCAGACCGGCACGACCAGCGCGTCGTCGGGCAGTTCATCGACGTCAATGATCCGGACCGGCCCGTGTTTCAGAATGGCCTGCTGCGCCATCAGCTTGCCCACATAGGGGTCGCCACCGCCACCGGTGCCCATGATGGCACCCCCGGTGGCAATGTCCTCCATATCCGCCGCATGAACGATCCGTTTGATTTTCATGGTGTTGTCCTGTCTTGGTAATTCAGCGGCACATAGGTCAGGTCGGGATAGCCAAACGCCTGCGGCCCCACGACCCGCAAAGCCTCGGGCGTTTTCATCAGCGGATGTACCGGCAGGCCGATCACCGCAACCCTTTGACCATAGCGCAATACTTCCGTGGTCAAAGGCTCGCCGGTTTCCAGATCAAGGTTGATGATCAGATCCGGCACCATGATCAGCGGCACGCCATCGACCCACAGCACCAGATTCTCGTTCTGAATGGCAATCCGCCCCTCGCAACCGGCAAACCCGTCGCTGCCTGCCAACACAGCATGCCCCCGCGCAAACCCGCCCAGCAACTCCCGCCGGATATCGGTGATCTTGCCGGTGAAAAACAGCGTGGCCCCCGTCGCCGCACAGACCGCCTCGACCACGTTCTGCCGACGCGCACGCGCCGCCTGAACGGTGCGCCCGATCTCCAGCGCCTGCGTTACCGTCCCGGGCACCGCCGTCCGCCGCACGAAATCCATCCGCATCGGCGCAATCGCCAAGCCCGCCGCCGCCCCCATATCGACCGAGGTTGACCGCGCGAACCGCTCCAGCCAGTACATATCCTTGACGTGTTTGAACACCACGACATTGCCCTTGTCATCCGCAATCGCCGCCGGGGCCGCCTGCGCGCCATAAATGAAAAACGTCGTCATCTGCACTTCAGGAAAGGCCCGCCCCATCCCGTCGCCGTCCACCACCGGCAGCCCGGCCAAAGCCGCCGCAATGATCGGCTCAATGGAATTCGCCCCGCCAATCTCGGCGGATATCAGCGCCGACATCCGCACCCCCGCCACCTCCTCGACCGCACGCATGGCGCGGTAACATTCGCCACCTTCCTCGATCTTTTCGATCCCCACAACAGGCGCCCCAATCCCGCCCACCTCACCGATCCAGGCATCGTCAGGCAAAGCGTCCAACGGCAGGACCCGCACCGAGGCCCCCTTTCGGATCAACTCCCGCGCCCGCAGCATGCCCACATAGGGATTGCCACCGCCGCCTGTGCCCAGCAAAGCCGCGCCGATGGACAAGGGCAGCAGGTCGCTTTCCGCCAGCAGATACCCCTCAGACATGCAATTCACCCACCGCCTTGACGCGCACGCGGGTGGCATTGCCCGGCAAATAGGCCAAAGGCACATCCTCGACATCGACGATCTCAATGCTGTCCCGCAGCGCACCCGCCGCCACCGCCGCCTCGATGGCGCGGGATTTGGCATCCGCCAGCGCCGCGTCCCTGCCAATCTCGGCCAGCGAATACACCCGGTCCACCTCGCCCGACACCTGCGCAATCGCCGCCCCAACCGCATTGGCCACGGCAAAGTGGTTCGGCTTGATCACCTCCAGCCCGCCAATCGGCCCATCGACCAGGATCGAGCCACCCCCCACCACAATCACCGGCAAAGGGTCCGGCGACAGGCGCGACCGTTCGACACAATCCTCCAGCATCGCCATGATGCGGGCCTGCGTCCGGCTGATCAGATCGGCAGACAGATGGGCAACCTTGCTTGCATCCCCAAGGCTCTCACGCCCCGACGCCACGACGATATCCGACGTGGTCAACACCCCACCGCCAAAAATCAACGCCTCGGTCACAATCCTGTAGCCGACCGAGGTTGGGCCAACCTTGATGCCCTTGTCCGTCTCGACCACATGGCTGCCGCCGCCCAGCCCGATGGAAAACACATCCGGCATCCGAAAGTTGGTCCGGACGCCACCAACCTCGACCGCAACCGTCGCCTGCCGTGGAAAGCCCTTGTGCAGCGACCCCACATCGGTCGTCGTCCCGCCAATATCCACAACGATTGCCTCCGCCACGCCCGACAGAAACGCCGCCCCCCGCATGGAGTTTGTCGGCCCCGAGGCAAAGGTCAGCACCGGAAACTTTTCGGCAAAGGCCGCATCCATCAGCGTGCCGTCGTTCTGCGTCAGATAAAACCGCCCCGTGATCCCCGCCGCCGCAATCGCCTTGCGGAATGCGTCGATGACATGGGCCGACAGGTCGCGCAGACAGGCGTTCATGATCGCCGCATTCTCGCGCTCCAACAGCCCGATCCGGCCAATGTCGGCCGACAGGGTGATATGCGCCCCCGGCAATGCCCGCGCAAAAATTTCACCCGCCTGCTTTTCAAACTCATTCGAAACCGGCGAAAAGACCGATGTAATCGCCACCGAGTTGATCCCCAACGCCTTGATTTCCGCCGCAATCCCCAGCAGTTCCGGCTCGGACAGGGGCGAGATCACCCGCCCGTCAAACTCGTTGCCCCCATGCGCCAGCCAGGCATGGTTGCCAATCACGTCGCGCAAATCCTCGGGCCAATCCACCATCGGCGGCAGCGACGCCGTCGCGGGCAGTCCCAGCCGCACAGCGGCGGTCCGGGCCAGATCACGGCGTTGCACCACAGCGTTGGTGAAATGCGTGGTGCCGATCATAACCACATCCACCGCCGCAGGCTGCATCCCCGACGCTGCCAGCACACGTTGCAGGGCATCGACGACCCCGGTCATCACATCGGCCGTCGTGGGCGCCTTGACGCCCGCCAGCACCGTGTCGCCATCCATCACCACGGCATCCGTATTGGTGCCGCCCACGTCAATGCCGATACGGATCATGGGGTTGTCCTTTGTTGCGCCGCCCTCAGGGCCAGCAGTTTTTCTGCGCTTGGAATTTCGCCGTCGATCAGCGGGATCTTGGGCCGCATCGCCTCTTCCTCGGCCGAGATCACCGGAACCGAAGCGAGCAGTAGCCGGGTGTAATCATGCTGCGGCTGTTCAAAGACCGAGGCCGTAGAGCCAGTCTCGACGATCTGGCCAAGGTACAGAACACCCACCGTCTGAGCAAAATTCCGCATCAGAGACAGGTCATGCGAGATGAACAGAAACGTCAGGTCCATTGCCCGGCCAAGGTCCACCAGCAAATCCATGACCCGCGCCTGTACGGATACATCCAAGGCCGAAGTCGGTTCATCCAGCACCAGCAACCTCGG
This sequence comes from Rhodobacterales bacterium, assembly GCA_038323315.1. Classification (GTDB taxonomy): domain Bacteria; phylum Pseudomonadota; class Alphaproteobacteria; order Rhodobacterales; family Rhodobacteraceae; genus Stagnihabitans. The sequence goes on from JBBQGU010000099.1 coordinate 7,820, forward strand.
CGCCACCGCCAAAGCCCGCGCAATCGCGACGCGCTGCTTCTGGCCGCCCGACAGTTCATGCGGATACCGCTGGGCAAAACCACGCGGCAGTTGCACCATCTCCAGCAGTTTCGCGATCCGCGCCGCCCGATCGCCGCGCGGAAACCCATGCGCCACCAGCGGCACATTGATCGACTGCGCCACCGTCCGCCGCGGGTTCAGCGACGCGCCGGGGTTCTGAAACACCATCTGCACCAGCTTGCCATGCGCCCGCGTCCCGGCCCGCCCCGCGATGCTTTGCCCGTCAATCCTCACCTCGCCCGAGGTCGCGGCCGTCAACCCCATCACAATCCTTGCAATGGTCGATTTGCCCGAGCCGCTTTCCCCCGCCAGCCCATAAACCCCACCCTTTGCAATACTGAACGAGACATCCGTCACCGCCCTGACCTCGGATTTCACAAAGCCAAACGCCCCACGCACCGGAAAGGTTTTCGAAAGGTTCCGAACCTCCAGCATCGCCGTCATGGCACCACCGTCCCATAGCGCGTGCCGCCGGTCAGGCGCGGCACGGCGGCGATCAGCGCGCGGGTGTAATCCGACTGCGGGGCGTCAAAAATCGCCGCCGTCTCGCCCTGTTCCACCACCCGGCCCTTGCTCATCACATAGACATAATTGGCCGTCTCCCGCACCACCCCAAGGTTGTGGGTGATCATCAGCAAGGCCAGCCCACGCTGCGTGACCAGATCCTTCAGCAATTTCAAGATCTGCGCCTGCGTCGTTACATCCAGCGCCGTCCCCGGTTCATCCGCGATCAACAAGGCGGGTTCCGACAGCAGCGCCATGGCGATCAGCACCCGCTGCCGCATGCCCCCCGACAACATGATCGGATACGACGCCGACACCCGGTCCGGCTCGCGCATCCGCACCTGCGCCAGCACTTCATGAACCCGCAGCATCCGGTCGCGCGCATTGCGCACCCGCCCCAGCCGCCGGTCGGCATATTTCAGGATCGTGCCCATCTGGTCGGCAATCGTGAACACCGGGTTCAGCGACGACATCGGGTCCTGAAACACCATCGACATCGCCGTCCCCCGCAGCGCCACGCGTTCCGCATCCGGCAACTGCAGCAAATCCCGCCCATCGTAAAAAATCCGGCCCCCGGTGATCCGCGCCGGAGGCTGCCGCAACAGCCCCATGATCGCCTTCATCGTCACCGACTTGCCCGAGCCACTTTCCCCCACCAACGCAATCTGCGCATGGGCTGGCACATCCAGCGACACGTCATGCAGCACCTGATTGGTCTGGCCATAGGTGTTGAATTCCACGCTTAACCCCTGCACCGACAGAAGGGCGCTCATCGCACATCCTCCACATCGAACAGGTCGCGCAACCCATCACCCAGCAGGTTGAACCCCAAGGCCAGAAACAGAATCGCACAGCCGGGAAAAATCGACTGCCACCAGTTTTCCGGCAAGAACCCCGCCCCCTGCGCAACCATTGTCCCAAGGTCCGGCGTCGGCGGCTGAATGCCCAACCCCAGAAACGACAGCGACGCCCCGATCAGGATGACGAACCCGCAATCCAACGAGGTCTTGACCGCAATCGCCGACACGCAATTGGGCAAAATCTCGCGAAACAGGATGTGGAATTTCGACGCTCCCAGCGTCTCGGCCGCCTCGACAAACTCCTGCGTGCGCAACTGCCGCGTGATGGAATAGATCAGCCGTGTATGCCAGGTCCACCACAGCGAGGCGATGGCCAGCATCGAATTGATCAAGTCCGGTGACAGCACCGCCGCCACCGCCAGCGCCATCACCAAAGGCGGTATGGCCAGCGCAATATCGGTGATCCGCATGATGATCACCTCGGTCCATCCGCCGAAATAGCCCGCGATGATGCCAAGAGCGGTCCCAACCGGAATGGCAATTCCCAGCACCACAAAGGCCAGTTCCAGCGATATCCGCATCCCGAAAATCACCCGGGTCAGTATATCCCGGCCCACATTGTCCGTCCCGAACCAATGCTCGGCGGATGGCGGCAGATGACGGCTGCGAAAATCCACCACCGCGCCGACATGATCCGGATAGGGCGTGATCCACGGCGCAAAGATCGCCGCCAGAATGCACAAAACCACAATCCCCAGCCCGATCACTGCGGTCGGGTTGCGCGAGAACCGATACCAATTCTGATAGGCATTCGACAGCGGCTCCACAGCGCTCATCTGCGCCCCCTGATCCGCACGCGGGGGTCGACAAAACCCACCAGGACATCAATCAACAGGTTCACCATCACAAAGAACGCGCCCGACACCATGACCACGCCCATCACCGCGTTCAAATCCTTTTGCAGGATGGTCCTGATTCCATAAGCCGCCATCCCAGGCCAGGCGAACACCAACTCCACCACAAAGGCCCCGCCGATCAGCGACGCAAATTCCAGCCCCATGATCGTCAGCGGCGGCACGAAACTGGGCCGCAACATATACTTCGTCACCCGCAGAAACTCCGGCACGCCAAATGCCCTAGCCGCCTCGATATAATCCTGCCGCGACACGTCGATCATCGACGCCCGCGTGATCCGCGCCATCTGCCCCATCGTCGCCGCCGCCAGCGCGATCCCGGGCAGCAGCAGATGCCGCAAGGCCTGCCCGAACACATCCAACCGCCCGGCCAGCAGACTGTCGATCAGCATCAACCCCGTCGTGCCAGCCACAAACTCCATCTCATGCGGCAACCGGCCCGTTGTGGGCAGGATATGCAGCACATATCCCGCCAGCAGTTGCAGCAGCAACGCCAGAAAGAAACTCGGCGTCACAGCAGCCAGAATGGCAAATATCCGCACCGCCGTATCCGGCCAGCGGTCCTTCCAATAGGCCGCCACCACCCCCAACGGCACCCCAAGGCTGAAGGCCAGAAACACCGTAAAACACACCAGTTCAAAGGTCGCGGCAAAGGTTTCGCGGATATCGTCGTTCACCGCGCGTTCGGTCAACAGCGACCGCCCCAGATCGCCCTGTGACAGGCCGACCAGAAACAACTGGTACTGCTCGATCAGCGGCCGATCCAAACCAAGACTGGCCTGCAACGCCGCAACCTGCTCGGCCGAGGCGCGGGGGCCCAGCGCCATGCGCGCAGGATCACCCGGCACAACCCGCGCGATGAAAAAGATCACCATCGACAGGCCGACCAGAACCAGCGCCGACCACAGAATGCGGCGGATAAGGAAGGACAGAAATTCCAAGGGCACGACCTTTGGGGCAGGGCCCCCCGCCCCGTTGGGGCGGGGAAATCGGATCAGCACTTGTACTGGTAGCGCAAAACGTCATAGTCAAACGACTGCATCGGCACCGCGTTGAACCCGGTC
>JBBQGU010000100.1:0-11121 GCA_038323315.1 Rhodobacterales bacterium
GGATCGGAACGGCGGATATCCCAACACCGGCGGGATCGCGTCTTCGCAATCTGAAACCCGCGATTACCGTTCCTACAGCCAATCCGGTTCATCCTACCCGGCATCGGGTCGCACCACCGGCAATACGATGCCATCCTGGACTCGCGGCATGGAAAGTTACGATCCTGCGCGCGCAATGAAATCCAGCTTCGGAAGCGGGTCAGAGAGCGTCGCAGAAGGCGTTTCGAACCCGGGTTGGACAAGTGCGGCCGCCAATGCTGGCTCAACCGCAATGGACAAGGCCAAATCGATGGGACAGTCGGCGATTGACAGCGTCAAAGACATGGCATCCACGACCTCGGACAAGGTTTCTGCTTTCCGTGACAGCCTGTCCGAAGGGACAGAACACCTGTCGGACGACGCACGCCAGCGGGTCTTGGACGCACGCGAGCGCGCCATGGCCTTTGGCGACTCTGCGATGGATTACACCCGTCAGGGGCGCGAAAAGGTGATGGATCTGTTCGAGGAGCAGCCGCTGATCGTGGGGGCCGTAGCCATGGCGTTCGGCGCCGCCATTGGTGCCGCTCTGCCGCGCAGCCAGATGGAAAACGACTACCTTGGAGAGCAGCGCGATCAGCTTTTCCACGAAGCCGAGCAGATTTTCGAAGAGGAAAAGGCAAAGCTGGCCAAGGTCGCCAAGGCCGCGACGGATGAAGCGAAAAACATCGCGCAAGAGGTCAGGGATGACGCAGAAAGTGCAGTTCCGTCCGGCTCTGTCGCACAGGCCGTGGCCGACAAGGCAAAGTCGTCCTTCACGCGTGTGATCGATGCGACGGAAGCCGAGGCTAAACGGCAGCACGTGGGTGAAATCAAAAAGCTCTGACAATCAAGGTCGGTCCGGCACATCCAGCCGGACTGACCTTGACCTTAGGGCGATCACCGGCAGGCCGATATTGCTGCGCAGAAAATCGCTCCGGCCCACAACCCCATGAGAAAACCGGACATGAAAGACTGCATTGTCGTGGGTGGCGGCCCCGCCGGACTGACAGCCGCACTTTATCTTGCACGGTTCCTGCGCAGCGTGACGGTTTTTGACGCACATGAAGGGCGGGCCGCGATGATCCCGCGAACACATAATGTAGCACCCTTTCCGGACGGAATTTCCGGGCGCGATCTGCTTGATAGGATGCGCGCCCATGCCCAGCGCTACGGCGCAACCCTGCACACCGGGACCGTGAGGGCGGTCGAACGGCAGGGCGACCTGTTCCGGGTGACTTCCGCTCGCCGGGTCGAGACCGCGCGCAGCCTGATATTAGCCACTGGCGTCATCAACCATCGGCCGCCCCTATCGACTGAAGACCACGACCGGGGCCTGGCCCGCGGACTGATCCGCTATTGCCCGGTGTGTGACGCCTATGAAATTCGCGGCAAGCGCGTTGCCGTTCTGGGCGATCAGACGCACGGTTTGAAAGAGGCACGCTTCATTCGAGATTACACGCCGACCGTCACATTGATCCCGCCCTTCGGCACGTTGCCAATCGCACAGGACGGCATAGACATTCCGGACTCTCCGATGACGGGTTTGGCACTGTCGGACTCCGAGGTCATCGTGACGCTTGAAAACGGTGCGACGCGCCCCTTTGACACGATTTACGTCGCCTTGGGCACGACCGCGCGGACAGAACTGGCTGCCAAACTGGGCGTGCGTCTTGGTCAGGGTGGCTGCATCGGCATCGACGCAAAGCACAAAACCAGCGTCGGTCGGGTGTATGCCATCGGAGACGTCACTGAGGGCCTCGATCAGATCGCCTGCGCGATGGGTCAGGGTGCCGTCGCCGCGACCGCGATCCACAATGACCTGCCCGTCACAACACCCCAATAACCTGCCTGTCACCCCTGCGCATCGACAAACGTTACGGCGGAAACGGAGATCGGTTCGTCGAGCTTAGAAAACCCAAAGACCTGTGCCGACGCGCCAGAAGTCGACCTGCCAACCCAACCTTGCGTGACCTGATACAAAGCCATCACCGGACCCCGTTTTCACGCTGAAGCTCGCGGATGTAGAGAGTGATGGCGCCGATCTCTGTATTGGTCAGCGGCTGCGCAATCGGCATCATGCTGCCAAAGGACCAGTGATGCTGCGCCGCACCGTTGCGGATAGCCACCATGAACGCGCCATCGCCATGATGCGACGGCTTGTAGATCTGATGAACCAGCGGCGGCCCGACGCCGTCTAGCCCCGCAGCGTTCGCGCCGTGACAGGATGCGCAAACGGCGTCAAAATAGGTTTTGCCCCGCGCTGCCTCGACTGACAATGCGGCAGGAAGGTTTACCTGCACAATAGCCGCACCTTGTGCCGATTTGGCCGGCACCTCTGCAATTTGGACATCGGTTTGCGAGGACTGCCGCGCAGACAAAAACACCCCACCGGCAAGCAGACCAACGATCACGATCAACCCGAGGCGTCTTGGGATCTTCATGCCTGCCTTCGCCCGTTCCGGGCCCTTCACGTCACCACGGCCCGAAACCTACCACGGATTTCCGCGCCGACCAAGACAAACAACCGTTTGATATTTCAGGTAGAACGATGGTAATCCCGTATCTTACACCGCCGATTGGTCATGCAGAATGACGGTTGTTCCGATCCCCACCCGGTCATAAAGGTTGGTGATATCGTCGTTGGTCAACCTCGCACAGCCGTTTGATACCGCTGTTCCGATGGTGCGCGGCTTGTTGGTGCCATGGACGCGCAAATAGGTATCCCGACCCTGCTCGTCATAAAGATAGAGAGCGCGCGCCCCTAACGGGTTGTCCAGGCCACCCGGCATCCCATCGGCATGTTGCGCATAGGCGTCAGGGTCGCGCGCGATCATGTCGGCGGTGGGTCTCCAACTGGGCCATTTCCGCTTGGCCCCAAGGTTGAACTGCCCCGCATGATACAGTCCAGGCCGACCAACCCCGACCGTATACCGGAGCGCCTGACTGCCCGGTAACGTGAGGTAAAGCCGGAACTCGTCGGGAAACACGTGGATCACCCCCACCGGCAACAGGGCGACGGTTTCGACCAGCGTCGGCAGGTAATCCTCGGGGATTTCGAACGGCGGCGCTTCATGGGCAAACGCCGGCATCCCGTGTATCAGCGTCACTGCCGTCATGGCGGCGAGGGCTTGCCTGCGGTGCAAATCTTTTCCCATCCAGCTCTATTCCAGTTTCCGATTTGTGGTCATGCGAGGGATCGACGTCACTGTACGCAGGTTGCTTCCTCCTGGAAATGGTGGCGCGTGCCGTGAAGAAAGTATAGTAGAAAACCAGCCCGATACGGCATTTACCCGTTGTCCTGCGACACGACCAGGCCAAACCTTCCGAAGACCGCTGCCGACACCTCATATCCAGCCAGCCTGCAAGGCACGGTGTGATGGCAGTTTCACCCAAAGAAATGTGGCAGGCATGTCGCATGTCCGGACGACCGAACCAGATTCATCTCTCATTCCCGATGCACTTCACATAGGAGAATTTGCAGACCCCGCTGTTCACCGGCATGGCGCAGCAATTGACCGTGATCCCGGCAATCGTGCCGGGGTACCTGCGCCGCCTGTCGCGGCCAAATAGCCGCGTACGACCAGACAATATCGGAAACTGACTCAGATCAAGGACATTTGCCGCCGATGCAGGCCTTATGAAACACACTGGGGTTTGCCACATGACATGCAAACCTTGGTTCGGTAGCGCACCCGCAGCACAGATGACCTTGATGACGACGTAACGCCCACAGCCCCAGCAGCCGCGACAGATCGCCGGGCGCCTTGAAAGTAACAGACATGCCGATTTCCACTGAACACCCCGCTACCCATGATCCCGCCTTGACGGCGGCGATGCCTCACCCCGAAACTGCCGCGCCCGGTGCCCAAACCGCCGTCGATCCGGTTTGCGGCATGACGGTGACGTTAAAGCCCGACACCCGCACCGAAACCTTTGGCGCGCAGGATTTTCATTTCTGTTCCGACAAATGTCAGACCAGGTTTCAGGCCGACCCGTGGTTCTATGCCTCGGGCAACGCCGCCAAGCGCGGCAAGGTCGCCGTGGCGGGCGTGCAATATACCTGCCCGATGCACCCGCAGATCCTGCGCGATGCTCCGGGTCCCTGCCCGATCTGCGGCATGGCGCTGGAGCCGGTGCTGCCATCGGATGAACCCAGCCACGAGTTGACCGATTTCACCCGCCGCATGTGGATATCGGCGGCGGCTGCGGTGCCCCTGATCGTGCTGACCATGGGGCCGATGGTGGGGTTGCCCCTGCGCGACTGGATCGGCCATCAGGTCGCGACCTATGCCGAGTTTGCATTGGCGACCCCCATCGTCCTGTGGGCGGCGCTGCCGTTTTTCCGGCGCGGGTGGGAGTCGCTGGTCAACAGGTCGCCCAACATGTGGACTTTGATCAGCCTTGGGGTGGCAGCGGCCTACCTGTATTCGCTGTTCGCCACCTTTCTGCCGGGATTGTTCCCCCAAGCCTACCGGATGGGCGGCATGGTCGGCACCTATTTCGAGGCCGCCGTGGTGATCGTGGCGCTGGTCTTTGTGGGTCAGGTGCTGGAACTGCGCGCGCGCGAGCGTACCGGCGACGCGATCCGGGCGCTGCTGGACATGGCGCCCAAGATGGCGCGGCGTATCCTGCCCGATGGCCAAGAATACGACGCGCCGCTGGAAAACATCATGGCAGGCGACCGGCTGCGGGTGCGTCCCGGCGACGCGGTGCCGGTGGATGGTGTGGTCGTGGAAGGCCATTCCAGTCTGGACGAAAGCATGCTGACGGGCGAATCCATGCCGGTGGAAAAGGCGCCCGGCGACGCGGTGACCGGGGCCACGCTGAACAAGAACGGCTCTTTGGTGATCGAAGCGGGCAAGGTCGGTGCGGATACGGTGCTCAGCCAGATCGTCGCCATGGTGTCGAACGCCCGGCGGTCGCGCGCGCCGATCCAGGGGTTGGCCGACCGCGTCTCGGCGATCTTTGTGCCGACGGTTGTGGGCGTGGCGCTGCTGGCCTTTGCGGCATGGATGGTGTTCGGACCGACCCCGGCGCTGGTCTTCGCCATGGCGTCGGCGGTGTCGGTGCTGATCATTGCCTGCCCCTGTGCGCTGGGCCTGGCCACGCCGATATCCATCACCACGGCCGCAGGACGCGGCGCGCAGGCGGGCGTGCTGATCAAGGATGCCGAGGCGTTGGAGCGGATGGCCGGGGTCGATACGCTGATCGTCGACAAGACCGGCACCCTGACCATGGGCAAGCCGGTGCTGACCGATACGGTCGTGCTGGGCGCGGTGGATCAGGTCACGATCCTGACGCTGGCCGCCGCCCTGGAAAAGGGATCGGAGCATCCGCTGGCCGAGGCTATCGTTGAAGGGGCTGCCGCCAAGGGCATTGCGGCCGGTGCGACCGATGACTTTGAGGCTGTCACCGGCAAAGGTGTGCGCGGCACCGTCACAGGCCGTGCCGTGGCGCTCGGCAATGCCGCGATGATGCAGGACATGGGCCTGCAAACCACCAGCGCCGAAGTGCAGGCCGACGCGTTGCGCGCGAATGGCAAAACCGCGATGTTTCTGGCGGTTGATGGCGTGCTGGCCGGGATCCTTGCGGTGGCCGACCCGGTCAAACCCACAGCAGCCGAGGCGATCAAGGCGCTGCACGGGGTGGGCCTGCGCATCATCATGGCGACCGGCGACAACGAGCGCACTGCCCGTGCCATCGCCGCCAGCCTAGGCATCGACGAAGTGCGCGCCGGAGTGTTGCCCGAGGACAAGAAGGCGCTGATCGACCAGTTGCGCGCCGAGGGGCGCAAGATCGCCATGGCGGGCGACGGGGTGAACGACGCCCCCGCTTTGGCCGCCGCAGATGTCGGCATTGCCATGGGCACCGGGGCCGATGTGGCGATGGAAAGTGCCGGAATCACCCTGCTGGGCGGCGATCTGATGGGCATCGTTCGGGCGCGCAAACTGGCGCGGGCCACGCTGCGCAACATCAAGCAGAACCTGTTCTTTGCGTTCGCCTATAATGTGATCGGCGTGCCGGTTGCCGCGGGCGTGCTGTATCCGCTGACCGGCACCTTGCTGTCGCCCATGATCGCCGCCGCCGCAATGAGCCTGTCCTCGGTCTCGGTCATCACCAACGCCCTGCGCTTGCGGCGTGTCGCATTGTGACGCGGCCCGCAAATCCCTGGCGGCGGCGAACGCTGTTGACCGGCGGCGCGCTGGCGGTTGCCGCGTGGGTGTATGGCGTGCCACGCCTTGCCTCCTTGTGGCGATCACCGCTCAAATACCGTGATCTGCCCGGACTGGCACCGTTCCGGGCCCTCGCAACTGCCGGCACGCTGTCCACCGGCACCGGGGTCTTTTCCGGGCTGGACACTGCACCCGCCCCGGACGCCGACCTTACCGCCCGTATCGCCGCCGTGCGCGCAGACCCCTGTGCGGCTTTGTTCGGCACAGGCAACGATCCGCGCATTCCGGTGGCGTTCTTTTCGGATTTCAACTGTCCGAACTGCCGCGTGATCGAAGATATTCTGACCGCCTTTGACACGGCCCATCCCGGCATCCTGCGTCTTGTGCGGTTCGAACTGCCGCTGCTGGGGGCGGCGTCAACCACGGCCAGCAAGGCGGTTCTGGCCGCCGACCGGCAAGGCGCCTATGCCGCGATGCACGCCCGTTTGGGGCGCAACCGGATGGTGTCAGACCTGAATCTGGTCCAGTCGATTGCCGACACCATCGGACTGGACGGCGCGCGCCTGATCGCCGACATGCAATCGCCCGAGATTGCGACCGCACTGGACCGCGCCCGCGCGCTGGCGGATGTGTTCGGGTTTTACGGAACCCCCGGCATGGTCATCGGGCGCACGGTGTTTCTGGGAGCCATCCCCGCCGCAGATGTCGCCCAGATCATCATGGCCGAGCAGGCCCTGCCGCCGTTGCCCTGTCAGCAAACCTGATCAGCCCGTCAAGTCGCGCCCCAATACTGCCACGCCCGAACCACCAGCCCACCGCGCAGCACCTTGCCAATCGTCACCAACACCACAAACCGTCAGACCGGCACCCGCAAAATCCCGAGCGCCTCCGTCATGATGCCGGTCCACAGGCGCGGAATGTCGTGGCACTGCAGCGTAAACCGCGCCGCCTCACCTGCGTCCAGCGCCACGGTCGCCGCCAACCCGCTGCAGATTGATCCGAACCGAAAACGTCAGGACCACATTGTCTCAATACTGCCGGATCGTGTCGCCCGGTTGCAGGGTGGGGAACAGTTCCACAACTTCGGGCGCAATGGTCGGATCTGCGTTGCGCGCGGCGATGATCTGGGCGGCACGCCGGCCGACCTCCAACCGGCAGGCGTCCATCGTCGCCAGCCGCACCGGCAGCCCATCCAGCAGTTCCAACCCGTTGAACCCGGCCAGACCAAGCCTGCCCGGCACATCGATGCCCATGTCGCGGCAGTACAACAACCCACCCGCCCCGATCATGTCATTCGAGTAATACAGAAAATCCACCGCAGGATTGCGCGCCAGGACCGCCGCCGTCATCTCGCGCCCCTTCAGCAGCGCCGACCCGCCCAAGTAATACTCGCGGTCAATCAAGGCCAGACCGGCGCGGTGCAAGGCATCCTCGAACCCCTCCAGCCGCTTGCGCGCCCGAAAGTCGCCCTTCATCTGCGTGCCCAGAAAGGCGATGTTGCGATAGCCCGACGCGACGATCGCCTCGGCCATCTGCCGCCCGGCGCGGCGGTGGCTGATGCCTACGGCACTGTCCATCGGCGTGCCGTCGATATCCATGATCTCGACCATCGGGATGCCCGCCTGCGCCATCATCGCCCGCGCCGCCGTGGAATGTTCGACGCCTGCGATGATGATGCCCGACGGCCGCCACGACAGCATCTCGTACAGCACCGTCTCTTCGCGTTCGGGCGAATAGTTCGTGACCCCCACGACAGGCTGCAACGAGGTGTTGTCCAGCACCGACGAAATCCCGGTCATCACCTCGGGGAACACCATGTTCGACAGCGATGGAATGATCACGCCGACCAGATTGACCCTTTGGCTGGCCAGGCCGCCCGCAATCTTGTTTGGCACATAACCCAACGTGCGCGCCGCGATCAAAACCCGTTCCCGCGTGGGGGCCGACACATCGCCCCGGTTGCGCAACACGCGGCTGACCGTCATCTCACTGACCCCGGAGGCTTCCGAAACGTCGCGCAGGGTCAGGGTGCGTTTCAACAGGGCATGCTGGAATTTTGTCACGTTTGCGCGGTCTCCGACGGTTTCTTGATGTTGTTAGCGCGAATGCAGCACCTTGTCCAAGGTCCGTACCGCAAACCTGATTTGCAAAAACCGACGCTTCAACACAACAAGGCTCCTGTTGCCAACCCTTTAATCGCCATACCTCAGCGGCAGCAGCGTCCGGATGCTATGCCTTCTGCGAGGGTCGGCTGCCAGACTTTACATCCCAGGGCACCACCCGCACCATTCACGGGGCCACAGGCAGAACCCGTCGCAGAAAGTCGCGGGTGCGGTTGTCGTGCGGGGCCTGAAATATCTGGCCGGGTGGCCCCTGTTCCACGAAACGGCCGCCATCCATAAAGATCACCCGATCTGCGATTTCGCGCGCGAACTGCATTTCGTGCGTGACGATCAGCATGGTCTGCCGCCGCTCGGCCACCCGGCGCATCAAGTCCAGAACCTCGCCCACCCATTCGGGATCAAGCGCCGAGGTCGGTTCGTCGAACAGCATCAGTTGGGCGTTCAGCGCCATGGCCCGGCCAATGCCCACACGCTGCTGCTGGCCCCCAGACAGGGCGGCGGGGTAGGCATCGGCCTTGTCGGTCAGACCCGTCTCTCGCAGAATGGCATCGGCGCGCGCCTCGGCCTCGGCGCGGGGCATTCGCTGCACGACGGTCAGCGCCTCGGTGATGTTCTGACGCGCGGTGCGGTTGGTGAACAAGGCATAGCTTTGAAAGACAAAGGCGGTCCGTCTGCGCAGTGCCAATATCTGTGCCTTGGTGGCCCGCGCGGCATCGACCTCCAGATCACCGATCCGGATGACACCTTCGTCGGGGCGGTCCAGAAAGTTCAGACAGCGCAGCAGCGTCGACTTGCCGGTGCCCGAAGGGCCGATGATGGCGATCCGCTCGCCATCCGCGATATCCAGATCGATACCGTCAAGCACCGTGTTGGTGCCAAAGCGTTTGGTCAGACCGCGCACGCTGATCACCGGACATAGGCCCTGCCAAGCCGCGTTTCCAGCCGACCCTGCAACTGGCTCAGCGCCTCGACCATGATCCAATAGATCACCGCGACCACCAGAAACGCCTCGAAATACAAAAAGCTGCCAGCCGCCTCTTTTTGCGTGGCGCCCATCATCTCGGTCACGCCAAGGGTGAAGGCCAGCGAGGTGCTTTTGATCATGTCGATGAAATAGTTCAGCAGCGTCGGCGTGGCGATGCGCGCGGCCTGCGGCAGGATGATCCGTCGCATCATCTGGCCTTGGGTCATGCCGATGGACCGCGCAGCCTCCCATTGGCTGCGGTCGACGCCGGTGATGGCGGCACGGATGCTCTCGGCCATATAGGCCGCGAAATGCAGGGTCAGGCCCATGATCGCGGCGGTCACACCGTTGATCTGGGTCAGCACGGGCACGACCTGCGGCAATCTGTAGTAAAACAGGAACAACTGCACCAGCAGCGGCGTGCCGCGGAAAAAGCTGATGAACAGCCGCACGAACAGGTCCAGCACCGGCACCCGCACAACCCGCTCGACCGCCATCAACAGCGCGAGCAGCAGCGCACATGTCATCGCGGCCACAGCCATGAACAACGTCAGCGGCACATACCCCAGGATGACGGGCACCAGACCCAGCATATAGTCAAGGTCCAGACCCCGCATGGGGGTCAATCCGCTTTCGTGATGTCGCTGCCAAACCAGGTCATCGAAATGTTCGTCAAACGCCCGGACGCGCGCAGCTCCGTCAAGGCCGCGTCTACCTTGTCGCGCAGCGCAAGCCCCTCGGCATCGTTGCGAAACGGCAGGGCGTTACGGATCACGCTGAACGGTTGACCCGCCAAGGCCAGCGGCAAACCGCTTTTTGCGATGACCTGCGCCGACGACACCCGGTCCATCACAAAGGCGTCGATGCGGCCCAGTGCGGTGTCCTGTTCGATATTGCTTTCATAGGTGCGGATGTCGATCTGGTCGGCATCAGGAAGGTCGCGCAACAATTGTTCAAAGTTCGACCCCAGATTGACGGCCACCTTATGGCCCGGCAAATCCTCGACCCCCTTGATCGTGTCATTGCCCGCTTTGACGACAACCTGCGCGCCGTCGATGACATAGGGTTGGGTAAAGGCAAACGTCGCCTCACGTTCGGGGGTGATGGTGATCTGATTGGCGATGGTGTCGATCCGCCCCGACGACAGTGCTCCGATCAGCCCCGAGAATGACATGGTGACAAACTCGACCTTCAGCCCGGTCTGTTCGGCCACGGCGTTCATCACATCGACCTCGAAGCCCTGCAATTTGTCCTGCTGCACAAAGGTGAACGGAAAATATCCTCCCGACATTCCCACGCGCAAAACCCCCTGATCCTGCGCCACCCCTGCCGAGGCGATGGTGGCGACCAGCACGGCGGCAACGGCGAATATCCTGAACATGATGTGATTCCTGACCCTCATCGGCACTTCGCCCCGACCGGCAGCATATCAACCGGTTGCGGGCGAAAAGGTTCCTTCGGCTCGGATTACCCCGCACCCCTCATGAAAAGGGGGGCGGGGCCTGCGCCCCGCCCCCCCCTTTGCGATGTCACAGGATCACTTCTGCCAGGACTTGATCAGCTCGTCATACGAGATGGTTTCGCCCATGGGCTTTTCGTTCTCCAGCTTGGCCACCGGCGAACCGGGGGCGTCCAGCCAGACTTGCGGGTCCTGCTCTTCGTTCATTTTCGGACCAAGGTCGCCCTGAACGCCGGATTTCTCCAGACGGATCAGCACGGCTTCCTGTTCGGCGCACAGGCTGTCGAGTGCTTCTTGCGGGGTCTTGGCGCCCGACATGGCGTCACCGATATTCTGCCACCACAGTTGGGCCATCTTCGGATAATCCGGGATGTTGGTGCCGGT
>JBBQGU010000101.1:0-11095 GCA_038323315.1 Rhodobacterales bacterium
TCAGGTCGAACACACCGTCACCGAACAGGTCACCGGAATCGACATCGTGCAAGCCCAGATCAAGATCGCCGAAGGCCGCACCTTGGCGGAAGCCACCGGCGTCGCCTGCCAAGCCGACGTCCGCCTGAACGGCCACGCCGTGCAATGCCGCGTGACAACCGAGGACCCGCAGAACAATTTCATCCCCGACTACGGCCGCCTGACCGCCTACCGCAGCGCCACCGGCAACGGCATCCGTCTGGATGGCGGCACGGCCTATGCAGGCTCCGTCATCACCCGCTATTACGACAGTTTGCTGGTCAAAGTGACGGCTTGGGCGCAAACCCCCGGCGCCGCGATCACCCGCATGGACCGGGCGCTCAGGGAATTCCGCATCCGCGGCGTCTCGACCAACATCGAGTTTGTCATCAACCTCCTGAAACACCCGACTTTCCTGAACGACACCTACACCACCAAATTCATCGACACGACGCCCGAACTGATGCAGTTCACCAAGCGTCTGGACCGCGCCACGAAAATCCTGACCTACGTCGCCGACATCACCGTGAACGGCCACCCCGAAACCGCAGGCCGCCCCAAACCCCATGCCGAGGCGCGCGCACCTCGCCCCCCCAAAACCACCACCGAGCCCCAGATGGGCACGCGTAACCTGTTGGAGCAAAAAGGCCCCCAGGCCGTCGCCGACTGGATGCGCGCGCAGCAAAAGGTCCTGCTGACCGACACCACCATGCGCGACGGCCACCAATCCCTGCTCGCCACCCGCATGCGCTCGTTCGACATGATCCGCGTGGCCCCGGCCTATGCCGCCAACCTCGGCGGGCTGTTCAGCGTCGAATGCTGGGGCGGTGCGACCTTCGACGTCGCTTACCGCTTCTTGCAGGAATGCCCGTGGCAACGCCTGCGCGACCTGCGCGCCCAGATGCCCAATGTCATGACCCAGATGCTGCTGCGCGCCAGCAACGGCGTCGGCTATACCAACTACCCCGACAACGTTGTCCGGTCCTTTGTTCTGCAAGCCGCCAAATCCGGCGTTGACGTCTTCCGCGTGTTCGACAGCCTGAACTGGGTTGAAAACATGCGCGTCGCGATGGATGCCGTGATCGAAGCCAACAAGGTCTGCGAGGGCACCGTCTGCTATACCGGCGACCTCCTCGACCCCAACAGGTCCAAATACGACCTGAAATACTACGTCGCCCGTGGTCAGGAACTGAAAGCCGCCGGTGCCCATGTGCTGGGCCTCAAAGACATGGCCGGGTTGATGAAACCCTCCGCCGCCCGCGTCCTGATCAAAACCCTGAAGCAGGAATTAGGCCTGCCCATCCACTTTCACACCCATGACACGTCGGGCGCAGGTGCCGCCACCATCCTGGCCGCCTGCGACGCCGGGGTTGACGCTGTTGATGCCGCAATGGATGCCTTTTCGGGCGGCACCTCGCAACCCTGCCTGGGTTCCATCGTCGAGGCGCTGCGCCATACCGACCGCGACACCGGACTGGATATCGCCGCCATCCGCCAGATCTCCAACTACTGGGAGGGGGTGCGCGGCCAATACGCAGCGTTCGAATCCGGCCTGCCCTCGCCCGCGTCCGAGGTTTACCTGCACGAAATGCCCGGCGGCCAGTTTACCAACCTCAAATCACAAGCCCGCTCCCTCGGGCTGGAGGAGCGCTGGCACGAGGTCGCCCAAGCCTATGCCGACGCCAACCAGATGTTCGGCGACATCGTCAAGGTCACGCCCAGTTCCAAGGTCGTCGGCGACATGGCCCTGATGATGGTGGCGCAGGGCCTGACCCGCGCGCAGGTCGAGGATCCCGCGACCGACGTCGTCTTCCCCGACTCGGTGGTCGAAATGCTGAAAGGCGATATCGGCCAACCCCATGGCGGCTGGCCGCCCGCCTTGCAGAAAAAGGTCCTGAAAGGCGACACCCCCTACACCACCCGCCCCGGTGCCAGCCTTGCCCCCGTCGATCTGGAGGCGACACGCGCCAAACTGTCCGCCGATCTGGGCCTGCCCGTCGATGACGAGGATCTGAACGCTTACCTGATGTATCCCAAGGTGTTCCTCGACTACATGGCCCGCCACCAGACCTATGGCCCGGTCCGCAGCCTGCCGACCAAAGCCTTCTTCTACGGCATGGACCCGGGCGAAGAGATCACCGTCGAACTGGACCCCGGCAAGAACCTGGAGGTTCGGCTGCAAGCCGTCGGCGAAACCACCGATGACGGCGAGGTCAAGGTGTTCTTCGAACTGAACGGCCAACCCCGCGTGATCCGCGTCGCCAACCGCGCGATCAAAGCCAAAACCGCCGCCAAACCCAAAGCGGCCGAGGGCAACCCCGCCCATATCGGCGCACCGATGCCCGGCTCCATCGCCTCTGTCGCCGTCATCGCCGGTCAAAAGGTCAACGCAGGCGACCTGCTGCTGACCATCGAGGCAATGAAGATGGAAACCGGCATCCACGCCGACCGCGCCGCCGTGGTCAAGGCGCTGCACGTCCAGCCCGGCACTCAGATCGAGGCCAAGGACCTGCTGATCGAACTGGAATAGCACCACGCCACTCTCATCAACGACGCCGTGCCGCATGGAACCAAATGCGCTGCACGGTGTTGATTTGTGACTGCGCGGTCAACAGACCAAAGGCAGATATGGGAGTTTTCGGCATGACTATGAAAAACACACGGAATTTTCTTTTGGCCTGTCTTGTCGTTTCCGCCGCCCCCGCATTTGCCCAGACAACGCCAGAGGTTGTCGCACCCATCGTTGAACAACCGTCGCCGACGGCCAATGCCGTCGATGCGGTCGCCCCGCTTTTGAATGTCGGTATCGTTGGCGTTGTGGTCTGGAGCAATACCGAACAGAATCCAGGTTGGGTCGATATCAATGGCAAGGCGCTGTACAACTACGACCAGGATACGGGCGGTCAATCCATGTGCAACGCGGAATGCGCAGCAACCTGGATTCCCCTTGCCGCTGACGCAAATACCGCTGGCGTCGAAGAATGGACAATCGTCGACCGCCAGGACGGCACAAAGCAGTGGGCGTTCAGAAGCCACCCTCTTTACACCTATGTCAACGACTTGGCGCCGGGCGAAGTGAATGGCGACGGCGTCAATGGCTTTCATCTTGCCGACTGACAAACACTGCCAAGCTTGAATATCCGGGTGGACCTGAGGGTTCGCCCGGTTTTTTTCATTCTCGATCCCCGCGACACCTGTCCCGACGCAAATCAGCCCCCGCATACCACCCGCAGGATTTACTTGCCGACCAACTCCGCAAGCCGCGCCTTGTCTTCATCGGTCAGCGGTACAGTCTCGATCGCCAACGACCGCCGCCGCAGCATGGCCAGCGCAATCGCGCCGCCTGCCAGCAGCATTGCGGGTCCGGCCAGCCACAGCACCAGATTGGCCCCGCGCGCTGGAGGATTCAGCAACACGAACTCGCCATAGCGGTCGACGATATAGGCCATGGCCTGCGCATCCGTATCGCCTGAACTGATCCGCTCGCGCACCAGCAACCGCAGATCGCGCGCCAGATCAGCGTCAGAATCGTCGATATTCTCATTTCGGCACACCAGACAGCGCAGTTCCACACTCAGCGCACGGGCGCGGGCCTCCAAGGCGGGTTCGGACAGAACCTCGTCCGGGCGCACCGCCAAAGCCGGGCTGGCCAGCAGCAGGAACACCACAAACCACTTCATTCGGCAGCCACCATCGCCTGCTTGCGCTGTGCCGCAACAGCCAGACGATGCCTTCGGTCCGAGAGGCTCAGGAACCCACCCAAGGACATGATCAGCGCGCCCGCCCAGATCCAGTTGGCAAACGGTTTGATGTAACTGCGCACGGCAAAGCCGCCTCCGTCCTGCGGATCGCCAATCACCAGATACAGATCGCTCGCAACCGTCTGCCGGATCGCCGCCTCGGTCGTGTTCATCCCGCCCGACGGGTAGTTGCGCTTTTCAGGATACAGCCGCGCCACTTGGGCGCCGTCCCGCGTCACCAGCATCTCGGCCCGTTCCGCCATATAATTCGGGCCGGGCACCATTTGCACATCGACCAGCGTCACCTCATAGGGGCCAAGGGCAAAGCTGCCGCCCTTCTGCACGACGCGGATATCCTCGGTCACCCATGTCGACATGGCCGCAACGCCGAATATGGTCAGCCCGAACCCGGCATGGGCGCAAGCCCGCCCCCAATCGGATCGCGGCAGCCGCGTCATCCGCGACAGCCGGTCCGCCACCACGCCACGCCCCGACCGTTGCCACAGGTCCATCCCGGCGCCCAGCACAACCCAGACCGCCAGCATCACACCCACCGGCCCAATCGCCGACCGCCCGGTCTGCAACGCAAACACCAGCGCTCCCAAGGCCAGCGCCAGCACCGCTGCCGCCAGGAAGGGCCGCCCCGCCCGCGCCAACTCGCCCCGTTTCCACGGGATCACCGCGCCAATCGGCAAGGCCAGCGCCAGCGCCACCATGAACGGCGTAAAGGCCGCATCAAAAAACGGCGCGCCAACCGACAGCGCGCGACCCAGCAGCACCTCGGCCACCAAGGGCCAGATCGTACCGATGAACACCACAAAGGCCGAGACCGTCAGCAACAAGTTGTTCAGCACCAGCGCCGATTCCCGGCTGACGGTCGCAAACACGCCCTTCGCCTCCAGCGACCCCGCCCTGACCGCAAACAACGTCAACCCGCCGCCCGTGAACACCGTCAGGATCGCCAGAATATACACCCCCCGCGTCGGGTCCGACGCAAAGGCGTGAACCGAGGTCAGGACCCCCGACCGCACGATAAACGTGCCGATCAACGAAAATCCAAAGGCCAGAATCGCCAGCAAAATCGTCCACGCCTTCAAGCTTTCACGCTTTTCCACCACGATGGCCGAATGCAGCAGCGCCGTGGATATCAGCCAAGGCATGAAGGACGCATTTTCCACCGGGTCCCAGAACCAGAACCCGCCCCAGCCCAGTTCATAATAGGCCCACCACGACCCCATCGCGATGCCAATGGTCAGAAACACCCAGGCCGCCAGCGTCCAAGGCCGCACCCAGCGGCCCCAGGCCGCGTCCACCTTGCCCTCGATCAGCGCCGCGATGGCAAAGGAAAACGCCATGCTCAAGCCGACATAACCCAGATACAAGAACGGCGGGTGAAACGCCAAGCCGGGGTCCTGCAACAGCGGGTTCAGGTCCTGCCCATTCATCGGCGGCACGGCCAACCGCAGGAACGGGTTCGATGTCAACAGCATGAATGCCAGAAACGACAGCCCGATGGCACCTTGCACCGACAGAACCCGCGCCTTCAAGGTGTTGGGCAGGTTGCCGCCGAACCATTGCACACAGGCGGCAAACAGCGTCAGCGACAGCACCCACAGCAAAAGCGAGCCTTCATGATTGCCCCAAACTCCGGTGACCTTGTACAGCATCGGTTGCAGGGTCTGCGAATTGCTGACGACCAGTTGCAGGCTGAAATCATCGGTAACAAAGGCATAAGTCAACGCGCCAAATGCCACCGCGACCAGCCAGAACTGCACGACCGCCGCAGGCCCCGCCACCGCCATCAGCACCTGATCCCGCCGTTGCGCCCCCACCATCGGCAGCACGGTCTGCAGCGCCGCGACCACAAAAGCCAGAATCAACGCAAAATGCCCAAGTTCGACGATCATATGCCAGCCTCCACTTCAACATACAGCATAGGCCGAATCCCCGCACCTTCCAATGCCCCGCAGTTCACGTAAACGTCGCACGCAATGCCCTGCTGTGCTGCAGCGCCACCCCCGACCCCGCCCCTTGTTACCCGACTGTCCCGGCAGCCCATTCAATCTTGCGCGGCCCCATCCATTCGATGCCTCGCCGCAACGCCGACTGTCCCTGCTGCGCAAGTCTGCCTCAGCTTCGTGCCCGCAAATCAGTTCAGCTTTTGCTGCAGCGCCTGCCATTCCGCGGCAATTGTCGCGGCCCTGACCCAAGGTGCGCCCCGGCGATACCAATAGTCACGGTTGGCGATATCACCCTCGATCCAGTGGCACAGGGCATGAACCAGATCATGGTCGCGCTCGCCCTCGGCCGTCTGGCAAATCTCATGCGCCCGGGCCCATTCCGGCCCCATCGTCAGCCCGCCCGCCTGCAACCACCACAACGCTTGTTGCGGCGGCGTCAAATCTTCAGGTTCATTCATCGTCCGCTCCCATCTGCGCCCCGGCTCATCTGCGCCCCGGCTCATCTGCGCCCCGGCCTGCACCTGCTCAGCAGCAGTGTACAATCCTTCCACCGCTCTGCACAAAGCCCTATCCGTGTCGACCATAAACCGTCTAAGATTCCCTGCAACCCGCAAAGATATTGCGGGCCTGACAAAGAGGTCACCATGCCCGAAATCATCCTGATCGGCGCCCCGATTGATGAAGGCCAACGCCGCCTTGGCTGCGTCATGGGCCCCGCCGCCTACCGCGTCGCAGGTCTGGCCAGCGCGATTGCCGACCTCGGCCACCCCGTCACCGATTGGGGCGACCTGTCCCTGCCTTTGCTGACCCAGGCGCATTGCCCCAACCCCGCAGTGCACTCGCTGTCTCAGGTCCTCGGCTGGACCGAAATCCTGCGCCACCGCGTCGAGGATGCGTTGTCCCAAGGGGCCCTGCCGATCATCCTCGGCGGCGATCATTCCCTCGCCCTCGGCACCGTCGCCGGAGCCGCCGCCTATGCCGCCCGCCACGACCGGCCCCTGTTCCTTTTGTGGCTGGACGCCCATTCCGACTTTCACACCCCGCTGACCAGCCAAAGCGGCAACCTGCACGGCACCCCGGTCGCCTATATCGCGGGGCGTGACGGCTTTGACGCCTTCCCCGCCTTCCCCGCCCCCGTGCCCGCCGACAACATCTGCCTGTTCGGCATCCGCTCGGTCGACGCCGCCGAACATGCCGCCCTTCTGGACCACGATATCTTCATCAACGACATGCGCGTGCTGGACGAACGCGGCATCGTCGCCCCCTTGCGCGAGTTTCTGGACAAGGTCCGCGCCGAAAACGGCATGCTTCACGTCTCGCTTGATGTCGATTTCCTCGACCCTGCCATCGCCCCCGCCGTCGGCACCACCGTTCCCGGCGGCACCACCTTCCGCGAGGCGCATCTGGTCATGGAACTGCTGCACGAATCCGACCTTGTCACCTCCCTCGACCTGGTCGAACTCAACCCGTTCCTCGACGAACGCGGCCGCACGGCCAAACTGATGGTCGACCTCGTCGGCTCGCTGATGGGCCGCAAAGTCTTTGACCGCCCGACCCGGAGCTTCTGATGACGCCCTCCCCACTGGCCTATGTCCCCTTCGTCTCGGTCCATGACATGATGCGTCTCGTCCACCATGTAGGCCTGCAACGCGTCCTGACCGACATTGCGGCCGAGATCGAGGCCGACTTCCGCCGCTGGCCCCGGTTCGACAAGACCCCGCGCGTCGCCTCCCATTCCGACATCGGCGTGATCGAGTTGATGCCCACCTCCGACGGCGAAACCTACGGATTCAAATACGTGAACGGGCACCCTGAAAATATGCGCCAGGGTCTGCAAACCGTCACCGCCTTCGGCCTTCTGGCCGATGTCGCCACCGGCTACCCGGTCCTGTTGTCCGAAATGACCATCCTGACCGCACTCCGCACCGCCGCGACCTCCGCCCTCGCCGCCAAATACCTCGCGCCCCAGGGCGCCACCACCATGGCCCTGATCGGCAACGGCGCGCAGTCCGAGTTTCAGGCCCTCGCCTTTCAGGCGATCTGCGGCATCACTGACTTGCGCCTGTACGACATAGACCCCGTAGCCACTCAGAAATGCACCCGCAACCTCGCTGCCAGCGGCCTGCAGGTGGTGTCCTGCGCAACGCCGCAGGAGGCCATCCTCGGCGCTCAGATCATCACCACCGTCACCGCCGACAAACAATATGCGACGATCCTGACGGACAACATGATCGGCGCGGGCGTCCACATCAACGGCGTCGGCGGCGACTGTCCCGGCAAGACCGAGTTGCACCGCGACATCCTGCTGCGCTCGACCATCTTCGTCGAATACCCGCCCCAAACCCGCATCGAGGGCGAGATCCAACAACTCCCCCCCGACCACCCGGTCACCGAGTTGTGGCAAGTCATCACCGGCAGCGCCACCGGCCGCAGCAACACGGCCGAGGTCACCCTGTTCGACAGCGTGGGCTTCGCCATCGAAGATTTCGCCGCCCTGCGCTACATCCTGTCAAAACTGGACGAAACCGGCATGTTCACCCAACTGGACATGATCGCCGATCCCGACGACCCGCGCGACCTGTTCGGCATGCTGATGCGTGCTGGCTGACCTCACCGCCGCTCCTCCTTCCCGTTCGGTCAGTCCTCGCGTGCCCCACCGAATACGCCTGCAAGGGCGGATGAGGGGCCATTGCAGACACCGCCGCTCCTCCTTCCCGTTCGGTCAGTCCCCGCGCACCCCACCGAAGACGACCGCAAGGGCGGATGAGGGGCCATTGCAGATACCGCACTCAATGCATCCGCCACTCCCCCACCACAGTGCGCCACTCGCCGGGCCGGATCAGCTTTCGATGGGTGAACCGGACCGAATGCAGCGGCCCCTCGATCTTGTCCTGCCAATATTCGATGAACTGGAACAGCCTTGGATAATCCGGCGCCAGATCACAGTCCTGCCAAACGAAAGTGTTGAGAACATTGCGAAAATCCGGCAGTTGGTAGAACATTTCCGCCGTGGTCAACCCATAGCCTTTCAGCATCCTTTCCGTCTCGGTCCGCGCCATCTGCCCCTCCTTCCAGGTCCGCTCGAAACCATACTGCGCCAACTGAATTTAAAATGAATGAAAACAATATGTTATCACTCGGCCGGCTTGGCTGCCAAAACCCGTACGCAACCGCCATTGCACCCCAAATGCAGGATAGTGTAAGGTCGCGCATAACAAGATATTGATCCCACCACCGAAAGGCGGGCCTTACGTGACCGACACTCCCGATACGACCGACACCACGCCGGACCGCCCGGCCCATGGCCCCCAGATCGACATCTCGCAAGAGATGCGGACGGCCTATCTCGACTACGCCATGTCTGTCATCGTGTCCCGCGCGATCCCCGACCTGCGCGACGGGCTGAAGCCGGTCCACCGCCGTATCCTGTTCGCAATGCACGAAACCACCAACACCCACGACAAACCCTATCGCAAATCCGCAAGGCCGGTCGGCGACACCATGGGCAAATACCACCCCCACGGCGACAGCGCGATCTATGACGCCCTCGTACGGATGGCCCAACCCTTTTCGATGTCCCTGAAACTGCTCGACGGCCAGGGTAACTTCGGCTCAATGGACGGCGATAGCGCCGCCGCCATGCGCTATACCGAAGTGCGAATGGACAAACCCGCCGCCTTCCTCCTTGCCGATATTGACAAGGAAACCGTTGATTTCCAAGACAATTACGACGGGAAGGACCGCGAGCCCACCGTCCTGCCCGCCCGCTTCCCGAACATGCTGGTCAACGGGGCCGAGGGTATCGCCGTCGGAATGGCCACCCGCATCCCACCCCATAACCTGGGCGAGGTCATCGACGGCACCCTCGCCCTGATCGCCGACCCCGACCTCAGCACCGAAGCCCTGATGGAAATCATCCCCGCCCCCGATTTCCCGACAGGCGCCACGATCCTTGGCCGCTCCGGCGCCCGCAAGGCGTACCTTGAGGGGCGCGGCTCGATCATCGTCCGCGCCAAAACCCGTGTCGAGGAAATCCGCGCCGGTCGCTTCGCCATCATCATCGACGAGGTTCCCTATCAGGTGAACAAGGCCCGCATGATCGAGATCATCGCCGAGGCCGTCCGCGATAAAAAGGTCGAAGGCATCGCCCATGTCCAGGACGAATCCGACCGTATCGGCGTCCGCGTGGTGATCGAGTTGAAGCGTGACGCCACCCCCGACGTGGTGCTGAACCAACTTTGGCGCTTTTCGCCCATGCAGATCTCTTTCGCCTGCAACATGCTCGCCCTGAACGGCGGCCGCCCCGAAACCCTGACCCTGCGCGATTTCCTGACCCACTTCATCACCTTCCGTGAGGAAATCGTCGCCCGCCGCACCGCCTTTGAACTGCGCCGCGCCCGCGAACGCAGCCACATCCTGTGCGGCCTCGCCGTCGCCGTGTCCAACGTCGACGAGGTTGTCCGCACCATCCGCGCCTCGGCCGACGCAGCCGAAGCGCGCGAAAAACTCATGACCCGTCGCTGGCCCGCCCACGACATCGCCAGCTACATCAAGCTGATCGACGACCCCAGCCACACCATGAACGACGACGGCACCTACAACCTGTCCGAGATTCAGGCCCGCGCCATCCTCGACCTGCGCCTGCAACGCCTGACCGCCATCGGCGTCAAAGAGGTGACAGACGAGCTTGAAGAACTGGCGCTGAAAATCAAGGATTACCTCGAAATCCTGGGCAGTCGCGACCGCATCATGGCCATCATCGCCGACGAGTTGCGTGAGGTGAAAACCAACTTCGCCGTCCCCCGCCGCACCGAAATCGTCGACTGGTCCGGCGATATGGAGGATGAGGATCTGATCGAGCGCGAGGATATGGTCGTCACCATCACCTCCGGCGGCTATATCAAACGCACCCCCCTCGGCGAATTCCGCCAGCAAAACCGCGGCGGCAAGGGCCTGTCGTCCATGGCCACCAAGACGGATGACGTCGTCACCACGCTTTTCGTGGCCAACACCCACACCCCCCTCCTGTTCTTCACCACCGACGGCATGGTCTACAAACTGAAAACCTGGCGGCTGCCCCTCGCGGGCCGCACCGCCAAAGGCAAGGCCATCATCAACATCCTGCCCATCCAGAACGGTATCTCCATCGCGGCCCTGATGCCCGTCGATGCGCCTGAGGATCACTGGAACGACCTGCAAATCATCTTCGCCACCTCCGACGGCGATGTCCGCCAGAACGACCTGTCCGACTTCACCAACGTCAAGCGCAACGGCAAGATCGCGATGAACCTGCCCGAGGGTGTGACGCTGGTCAACGCCGCCATCTGCACCGACGCCGACGACGTCATGCTGGTCACCGCCCTCGGCAAGGCCATC
>JBBQGU010000102.1:0-11091 GCA_038323315.1 Rhodobacterales bacterium
CGCCAAGACTTCGCGAGCCTGTCCGAGGGCGGTCTTGGGGTGGGCGAGTTCCAATCCTCGAACGCGGATCATGCGGGCGGTGCCGATGTGCGGATGTTTTATGATCAGAACGATCATCGGCTGTATTTGATCAGAACGGCAGCAGTGATGCGGCTGCAGTTCTGATCGCTTCCAGCTGGGTGCCATCGTCAGGGCTGACGATATCCTGTTCCTGCAAGGCACCGCGTTGCAGATCAGTCTTTGGCCGTGTTGGACGACACGCCAACCTGCGCGGGCCGCAACAGGCGGTCATGCAGCAGAAAACCCTCGGTCATCACCTGGATGATCTGACCGGCTTTGGTACCGGGCAAGGCAGCCTCAAACATGGCCTGATGCTCTTGGGGATCGAACTGATCACCGATGGCGGGCGAGATCGGCTTGACGCCGTGTTTGGTCATCACGGTGGTCAACTCGCGCAGGGTCAGTTCGACGCCTTCGGTCAGGGCCGCGGCCTTTTCGCGCAGATCCTCGGGAATCGAGTTCAGCGCGCGGCGCAAATTGTCGTAGACCGGCAGCAGATCGCGTGCGAGGCGGGTGGAGCCATACTGTTCCGCCTCGCGCCGGTCACGTTCGCCGCGTTTGCGGGCATTTTCGGCATCGGCCAAGGCCCGCATGAAGCGGTCCTTCATCTCATCCCGCTCGACCCGCAGGGCAGAAAGTTCGTCCTGCGCCATAAAGTCGTCGAGATCGGTCAAATTGATCTCTTCCGGGATCGGGGTGTCATTCGTCATGTTACGTTCCTTGCCTTCGTCTTGTTGCAAGGGTCTTAGCCCTTGCTGCGGTCCGAGACCATGCGCCCAACCAGTTGCGCGGTATAGTCCACGATAGGAACAATCCGGCCATAGTTCAGCCGCGTCGGCCCGATCACGCCAATGGCGCCAATGATCTTACGGTCTGTGTTCATATAGGGAGAGACGACCAAAGTGGAACCCGAAAGTGAGAAAAGCTTGTTCTCGGAGCCAATAAAAATGCGCACGCCCTCACCAGCCTCGGCCAGTTCCAAAAAGTCCGAGATGTCACGTTTGCGTTCCAGATCGTCGAACAGGCTACGGATGCGGTCCAGGTTGTCGGTTTCACCCTCGATCAGGTTGGACTGACCGCGCACGATCAACCGTTCGCTGCGCTCGCCCGCATTGGCCCAGAAGGCGACCCCGGTTTCGACGAGGTCATGGGCCAGGCTGTCAATCTCTTGCCGCCGTTCGGCAATTTCGGCGCTGATGCTTTTGGACAGATCGGACAGACGGCGGCCATCGGCGATGGAGGACAGGAAGTTTGCCGCCTCACGCATCGAGGACGGTGTTTGACCCGGCGGTGGGGTGAAGATACGATTTTCGACATGACCGTCGGCAAAGACCAGCACGACGAGGGCGCGTTCAGGGCTGAGGCTGACGAACTCGATATGCCTTACTGCCGATTCGGTCTTGGGCGCCAAAACGACCGAGGCCGAGCGGGTGATGAGGGAAAGGGTGGCGCTGACCTGATCCAGTAGGGCGGTGACGTCAGCGTCGCTGTCGCCCAACGACGCCTCGATCTTGGCACGGTCATCCTGCGCCACGGTACCCAGCTCCATGAGGCCATCAACGAACAGGCGAAGCCCCCGATGCGTGGGGATGCGCCCGGCCGAAACATGCGGACTGTCCAGAAGGCCCAAGTATTCCAGATCCTGCATGACATTTCGAATCGTCGCCGCGGACAACTTTTCCGTCATGCTTCGGGTCAAGGTGCGCGAACCGATGGGATCGCCCGACGACAGATAGCCCTCGACCACGCGGCGAAACACCTCGCGGGACCGGTCGTTCATCTCTGACAGCAGATTGGGGCGGTCGGTCATCGGGTTTCTCCTGCCTGGCAGTATGGGGTACCGACCGGGGACGTCAATCAGGCTTGCAACAGGGGCGCAGGACCGCATATCTGACGCATCGCAATGTATAGGTGAAATATGCGCCCGTCAGGCCGGAAGTTGAACGAAATGCGCACAGTCTCGATCGAGACCGGCGTGATGAAGCATGCCGAAGGCTCATGCCTCATCAAGATGGGCGAAACGCATGTGCTGTGTTCCGCCACGATCGAGGATAAGGCACCGCCGTTCCTGAAGGGCTCAGGGCTGGGCTGGGTGACGGCGGAATACGGTATGTTGCCGCGCGCGACCAACAGCCGGATGCGGCGCGAGGCTGCGGCTGGCAAGCAATCGGGGCGGACGCAAGAAATTCAGCGCCTGATCGGGCGGGCATTGCGGGCCGGTGTGGACCGCTCGGCCATGGGCGAACGGCAGATTGTCGTGGATTGCGATGTGATTCAGGCCGACGGCGGCACCCGCTGCGCCTCGATTACCGGGGGGTGGGTTGCTTTGCGGTTGGCGATGAACCAGTTGCTGAAATCAGGCTTGATTGTCAGCGACCCGATGTTGGACCATGTGGCGGCGGTATCTTGCGGAATTTATGCCGGACAAGAGGTCTTGGATCTTGATTACATCGAGGACAGTTCGGCTGGCACCGACAGCAACTTTGTGCTGACCGGACGTGGCCAGTTGATTGAAGTGCAGATGTCTGCAGAGGGCTCAACTTTTTCGCGAGATGAGATGGGCAAGCTGCTCGATCTGGCAGAGGCCGGCACTATTGCTTTGGTGGCAGCGCAGCGTGCTGCCCTGGCAACAGTCTGATGCGCAGCCTACGTGGCAAAGATTTGCTGATAGCTAGTGGAAATGCAGGCAAATTGGCCGAGTTTTCAGCCCTGCTAGCGCCCTATGGGACCCGCGTCCAATCGCTGAAGGACTTGGGGTTGGCTGAACCCGAGGAGACAGAACTTTCTTTTGTCGGCAATGCGCGGTTGAAAGCCAGGGCAGCCACGGTTGCCTCTGGGTTGCCGGCCTTGGCGGATGATTCAGGGCTGACCGTGGATGCACTGGGTGGCGCCCCCGGAATCTATACGGCGGATTGGGCGGAATATGGCGCTGGTCGGAATTTTGATTACGCAATGGACAAAACGTGGCGATTATTGCGCGCTACGGGTGCCGAACCACCACTGACAGCGACTTTCCACTGCTGCTTGGTCTTATCTTTACCTGATGGGGCGGATCTTGTGTTTTCTGGTAGACTTTCAGGTCATATCATTTGGCCAAAGCGAGGTTCTCTAGGCCACGGATACGATCCGATCTTTAAACCAGACGGTTACGACCAAACGATGGGCGAACTCGATACCATTGAAAAAAACAAAATCAGTCACCGATCCGTTGCGGTAAGAGACTTCACCGCCCATTGTTTCACGTGAAACATATGTCATCCACCCCCAATCTTGGCTTCGGCCTGTACATTCATTGGCCATTTTGCCAATCGAAATGTCCTTATTGCGACTTCAACAGCCATGTTTCCTCGAGCATTGATCAAGGGCGGTGGCGCCACGCCTACCTGAGTGAAATCGAACGAATGGGAGCAGAGACGGCCGGGCGTGTTCTGAATACAATCTACTTCGGCGGCGGAACGCCGAGCCTGATGGACCCTGAGCTTATCGGTGCAATTCTAGATAAAGTCCGCAGAACTTGGCGTCAGTCTAACGACATCGAAATTACGTTAGAAGCCAACCCAAGTTCGGTGGAAACCGGCCGGTTTACGGGCTACCGCGATGCTGGCGTGAATCGCGTCTCTATCGGGGTACAAGCCTTGGTTGACGAAGATCTGCACCGACTAGGTCGCATGCATACCGTTCAGGAGGCTTTTCGCGCGATCGACATTGGCAATCTGGTATTTGATCGCTGCAATTTTGACCTTATTTACGCGCGACAGGATCAAAGCTTGCCTGCATGGCAAAAGGAACTCACGATTGCCCTGAGCTTAGGCACCAGCCACCTATCGCTTTACCAACTGACGGTTGAAGATGGAACGGTTTTCCAACAGCGCAGCGCCCGTGGCCTCTTAACTGGCTTGCCCGGTGAAGACTTGGCAGCGGACATGTTTCAAATGACCCAAGACCTGTGTTGCACTCATGGCAAACCGGCTTACGAAGT
Organism: Rhodobacterales bacterium; assembly: GCA_038323315.1. Taxonomy (GTDB): domain Bacteria; phylum Pseudomonadota; class Alphaproteobacteria; order Rhodobacterales; family Rhodobacteraceae; genus Stagnihabitans. The sequence continues at coordinate 4,040 of JBBQGU010000102.1, forward strand.
GTCGAACCATGCCCGCCTTGGAGAAGAATCACGTCACAATATGATTTATTGGCGTGGGGGAGATTACATTGGTGTTGGCCCAGGTGCACACGGTCGTCTCAGCTTAGCCAATGCGAGAGTGGCGACCAAGACGATAAAATTTCCGACAGCTTGGTTAAACGCAGTCGAAAACATTGGCACAGGTGAGTTGCCGCGGGAGACGCTATCTTGCGAAGACACTAGTGCCGAATATCTGATGATGGGCCTGCGCATCAAAGAAGGCGTATCACTGTCGCGTTACAATGCGCTAAACGGACGCGACCTGGACACCCGGAGGATAGATAATCTTATCTCTCTCGACCTGATCTCTCTGAAATCAGATCGCTTGCGTGCGACAGACAAAGGAATGCTGGTGCTGAACGCGATAATCCGAGATATATTAATCAAATGAAATTAACTGTCGCGGACGTCTCTTGGGATTTTGGATAGTACATCACATAACATGTCAAGCTGATCCAATGTCCGGTATCTTATGACAATCGTTCCACCATCATCAGGCCCGTTGTGAGTGATCTGCACAGGCATCCTCAGATTCGACGACAAATCGTTTTCAATTGCTATGGTATCGGCATCTTTTTCCTCGCGTCGGTTGCGCCGAGCTCCGCCTGGCAACTCCACCTTACCTGCCAACCGCTCGGTTTCGCGCACCGAAAGGCCGCGGCCCACCACTTCCAAAGCGAGAGCCTCTGCGCGAGGAGAAGTGATCAGCGCGCGTGCGTGACCGGCTGTCAGTGTCCCCGCGCGCAACATCGACTGGATCGGTTCAGAGAGTGACAAAAGACGCAGTGTATTGGCGATATGACTGCGACTCCGTGACAGTGATACTGCAAGTTGCTCTTGAGTATGGCCGAATCGGTCCATCAACTGGCGGTAGGCCAAAGCTTCTTCTACAGCGTTCAGGTCAGCCCGTTGAATATTTTCAATGATCGCAATCTCCAGAACTTCTACGTCGTCATAATCCCGGATCAGAACCGGAACCTCGTGCAGACCCGACATCTGCGCCGCCCGCCATCGCCGTTCGCCTGCAACAATCTCATACTTGCCGTCCAAGGAAGGACGAACGATCAGCGGCTGGACAATGCCCTTCAAACGGATTGACTCAGCCAATTGCTGCAAAGCGATGGGTGGAAAATCGCGGCGCGGCTGATTGGGGTTCGGCTCGATAAGCTCAATGGCCAAAAAATTGCGTGATGCTTTCAATGCGGCGGGCGCAACATCTGCCATCAACGACGAAAGCCCGCGCCCCAACCCCGACCGTCCGAGTTTCTTGTCAGTCATATTTGCCCCCTGATGGCTTCCGTTTTGCGAGCAATTCCGCAGCTAACGCACGGTATGCCTCACTACCCTTAGACGTTGGATCATATGTTACCACCGGCATTGAAAAAGATGGCGCCTCACTGACGCGAACGTTCCGCGGGATCACGGTTTTGAACACAATATCGCCCAAAGTCGCACGTACGTCCCCTTCCACTTGTTGGCACAGACGGTTGCGACCGTCATACATGGTTAATACCACACCCTCGATCCGTAGATGCGGATTAGCTGATTGTCGCACTTCACGAATCGTCAACATCAGTTGCGACAGGCCTTCCAAGGCAAAGAATTCGGCCTGCAACGGGATCAGCACAGCATGACAGGCAATCATCGCATTTACGGTCAGCAGGTTGAGCGACGGAGGGCAATCGATAATGATAAAGTCCAAGTTCAGCTCGTCGAGCTGCGGTTGCCGCAACGCGTCGTGCAATAGAAAACTGCGCTTTTCGTTCGAAACAAGGTCAATATCGGCGGACGCGAGGTCGACATTTGCAGGACAGATCAGCAAACCGTCAATCGCCGTGTGCTGAACTATTTCATTAACAGTCGAGTCCTCGATCAAAAGATCATAGGTCGACGGCCTGCGTTTTTCCGCGGGCACCCCTAACCCCGTCGAAGCATTCCCTTGGGGATCCAGATCTACCAACATGATGCGTGACCCAGTGATCGCCAAACTGGCCGCCAGATTGATCGCAGATGTCGTTTTTCCGACTCCCCCCTTTTGGTTCGCCACGGCGATGATACGAGGATCAGTCGTCCTTCGAAAATCAGGCATGCTGTAGAGCCCGGATTCTAAGAATCACACCGTCGGGATCGGTTTTGCTCGAAACGACATCTGACTTCATTGTCCACAGTGCCCGACAATGCTCCAACTCGGCAGCATGGTTTTGCCCTTTTGGGAACAACACGACGCCGTCCGGTGCCAAATGTGGTGTCACCATTGACAGCAAGACACACAGGGGTGCCAACGCCCTTGCAGTAACAACGTTAGCGCCCATCGGCGGCAAATCTTCGATTCTTTTACAATGCACCTCTGCCGAAACTTGCAACTGCCGGACAGCTTCTCTCAGAAAAACAGACTTCCGGCGATCTGATTCGACGAGAACTACACCCAAATCCGGCGCAGCTTCTTGCGCCAAAATGCTGATCACCATGCCCGGAAATCCGCCGCCACTGCCGATATCCAACCAAATCCCGCCTCTCAGCGGTGCCAGTGACCACAGTTGCGCAGAGTCCAACAAGTGGCGAGTCCAAGCTTGACCAACAGATCCGACCGAAACCAGGTTGATCGTTGAGTTCCACTTGGTGACTAAATCCAGAAATCTCTCTAGCTTGACGAAGGTTTCACGTGAAACATTCAGCCAATCGGGGTGATGCCGAATTTCTTCCAATTGATCAGATCGCAACATTGTTGCGGGCTGCACTTCTCACATGGGCAAGGATCAAAGTCAACGCTGCTGGCGTAACCCCCTCGATCCGCGCCGCCTCAGCAAGATTACGCGGCCGCTTTCGCTGCAACTTGCACTTAAGCTCCGTCGACATCCCTCTCAGGTCACTATAATTTAGGTCAGCCGGAATTTCGACCGCCTCATCCCGCCGCAGTGCCGCAACTTCAGCATTCTGCCGTTCCAAATACGGAGTATAAAGCGCATCAGTCGCACATTGCCTGCGAATGTGAGCAGGAAATGTAATGAAATCCGGCAACAGTGCGGCAATGTGCCCCTCTGTCACCTCCGGCATTGAAAGAACGTGCCAAAGACTACGCCGCGGCCCGTCGGAGCTAACTGCTATGCCAACGTCCCGCAACACTTGTGGCGTCGCAGTCTGTGCGTGTAATAGTTCGCGAGCCTCCTGCAACTGCGTTAACTTTAAAACGTAACCCTCACGACGACTTTCAGATATCAGTCCTGCCGCAATCCCCATACCTGTCAGTCGTTGATCTGCATTATCGGCCCGTAGTGCCAGCCGAAATTCCGCTCGCGACGTGAACATTCTATAGGGTTCCGTCACCCCCAAATGTGTCAGATCGTCAATCATTACGCCAATATAACTGTCCGCCCGACCAAAATGCAGTGCATTTCGGCCCAGCGCCGCTGCCGCTGCGTTGGCGCCAGCCACCAATCCCTGAGCGGCCGCTTCCTCATAGCCCGTCGTCCCATTGATCTGGCCAGCGAAATACAGCCTCGAAATCTTTGACTCCATAGTGCTCGTCAATTCATATGGGTCAAAATAGTCATATTCTATAGCATAGCCCGGCTGAAGGATCGTAACTGTCTCCAATCCCTTTATACTTCGGACGTAGTCCAACTGGACATCAGCGGGTAGAGATGTGGAGATGCCATTGGGATAAACTGTATGATCTTGCAGACCTTCCGGTTCCAGAAAAATTTGATGCGATGCCTTGTCGGCAAAACGGACAACCTTATCCTCGATCGACGGGCAATAGCGCGGCCCAACCCCCTCAATAAACCCGCCATACATCGCTGATTTGTCGAGGTTCCGCCGGACTATTTCATGAGTTTGCTCATTCGTATGCGTGATCCCACATGTAATTTGTGGCGCAATCGGCTTGCTATGCAGAAAAGACATCATCACCGGCACATCATCACTCGGCTGCCGCTCCAGGCCCGCCCAGTCGATCGTCCGCCCGTCCAGTCTCGGCGGCGTCCCCGTCTTCAACCGCCCACGCTTCAACACCAATTCAGCCAGTTGCGCCGCCAACCGGGTGCACGCCGCATCCCCCTCCCGGCCACCAGATCGCCGAACGTCACCGATATGGATTATCCCGTTCAGAAATGTCCCAGCCGTCAGTACGACTGCCGCCGCCGTCAGTATGGCCCCGTCTGCCAGAACAACGCCTCCAACCACACCCTCTGACAACATGGTCAGCTCGGCAACTTCGCCTTCCACTACGTCCAAGCCTGATTGACCAGCCAACAGGCTCTGCACCGCAGCTTTGTAGAGCCGCCGGTCTGCTTGTGTGCGTGGTCCCTGCACTGCCGGCCCCTTGCTTCGGTTCAACAGCCGAAACTGTATCCCCGCCCGATCCGCTGCCACACCCATAATTCCGTCCAACGCGCCAATTTCGCGCACCAGATGCCCCTTGCCCAAGCCGCCAATTGCCGGATTGCAAGACATCGTGCCAATGCTTGCTTTGCTCATCGAAATCAAGGCCGTCGCCGCCCCCATCCGTGCCGACGCCGCGGCAGCCTCCGCCCCCGCGTGTCCACCACCAATCACAATGACATCATAGTGTTTCACGTGAAACAATCCTCATTTGCCGATGCAGAAGCTTGCAAATATTTCATCCAGCAGGTTTTCAACGTCAATGCGCCCAACCAACTGATCCAGAAATCGCAAGCCCCTGCGCAATTCCACTGCCACCAACTCACCCCGGGTTTCCGGACGTTCTAGCTCATCCAGCGCCGATTCCATAGCACCGATTGCATGCACCATCGCAACTCTGTGCCTCTCCCGCGTCATAACACCGGTACCAGAAACCCGGGCTTCCAATTCGGCAATAATACGAGCGATCAATACATCCATACCGAACCCTGTCGAACCCGACACTCCCTCGCCCCGCAAATCACCCTTACCCAGTATCTCGATGTCACCGGCCACTGGCACCATCAGCAATTCCTCACCAGGCTCATCTCGCAAAAACACGCGCATGTCTGCGGCTTTAGCACGCGCAATCGCACGCGCAATACCGATTTCCTCAATCGGATCAAGACCCTGCCGCAATCCGGCCGTGTCCAATACGGTGACAGGCAGCCCCGCCAGGTTCATCCGCACCTCAATCACATCCCGCGTCGTCCCGGCAATCTCCGAAGTGATTGCCGCTTCCCGCCCCGCCAGCGCGTTCAACAAGGTCGACTTGCCTACATTAGGCGCACCGACAATCGCGACTTCAAACCCATCCCGTACCCGCTCGGCCACATGGCACCCTGCCACCTCAATCCGCAACTCTTCAACGACCGCCAACACCAAGCCGCGAACCTCCGGCGCTACATCCACCGGCACATCTTCATCGGCAAAATCAATCACTGCCTCGATCAAGGCGGCAGCCCGGATCAACTTCCGCCGCCACCCTTCGGCCCGCTTGCCAATCGCCCCTGACAGCACTCGCATCGCCTGCCGCCGTTGCATCTCGGTCTCCGCTTCGATCAGATCGGCCAGCCCCTCAACCTGCGCCAGATCCAGCCGTCCATTTTCCAACGCTCGCCGCGAAAACTCCCCCGGTTCCGCCATCCGCAACCCAACCGCCGACAAAGCCGCCGCAATCGATTGCGTCACCGCCAAACTGCCATGCACCTGCAGTTCTGCCACCGCTTCCCCGGTAAAACTGTGCCCCTCCGCAAACAGCAGCACCAGCGCCTCATCCAGCACTTCGCCACCCCAGGACAGCTGCCTCAGTGCCGCTCTCCGAGGCTCCGGCAGCACCGCACACAACTGCCCCACCGCCTCAAACGCCAACGGACCCGAAATCCGAAACACCGCCACGCCCGACTTTCCGCGCGACGAGGCCAAAGCAAAGATCGTGTCCACAGCGCAGCGTCAGGCGTTCATCGAATCGAAGAACTCGCCATTCGACTTGGTCTGCTTCAACTTCGAGATCAGGAATTCGATGGCATCCGTGGTCCCCATCGGGTTCAAGATTCGCCGCAGAACATAGGTCTTCTGCAGATCCATCTTCTCTATCAGCAAATCTTCCTTCCGCGTTCCCGATTTCAGAATATCAATCGCCGGAAACACCCGCTTATCCGCAACCTTGCGGTCCAGCACGATCTCGCTGTTGCCGGTCCCCTTGAATTCCTCAAAGATCACTTCATCCATCCGACTGCCGGTATCAATCAACGCCGTCGCAATGATTGTCAGCGACCCACCTTCCTCGATATTCCGCGCCGCCCCAAAGAACCGCTTCGGCCGCTGCAACGCATTCGCATCGACACCCCCGGTCAAAACCTTCCCGCTCGAAGGCACCACCGTATTGAACGCCCTACCTAGCCTGGTGATCGAGTCGAGCAAGATCACAACATCTCGCTTATGCTCCACCAACCGCTTGGCTTTCTCGATCACCATCTCCGCCACCGCCACATGTCGCGTCGCCGGCTCGTCAAAGGTCGAGGAGACTACCTCACCCTTCACCGACCGCTGCATGTCGGTCACTTCCTCCGGCCGCTCATCGATCAACAACACGATCAGATAGCATTCCGGATGATTCGTCGCGATCGAATGCGCAATATTCTGCAACAACACCGTCTTGCCGGTCCGCGGCGGTGCCACAATCAACCCCCGCTGCCCCTTCCCGATCGGCGCCACCAGGTCGATGATCCGGGCCGACCGATCCTTGATCGTCGGGTCCTCCACCTCCATCTTGAACCGCTCATCGGGGTACAACGGCGTCAGGTTGTCGAAATGCACCTTGTGACGGGCCTTCTCAGGATCATCAAAGTTGATCTTGGTGACCTTCGTCATGCAGAAATACCGCTCACCCTCCTTCGGTGCCGCGATAACCCCTTCAATCGTGTCACCCGTCCGCAGGCTGAACAGCCGCAAAATCTCCGGGCTCACATAAATATCATCCGGACCCGACAGATAGTTGGCCGAAGGACTGCGCAAGAACCCGAACCCGTCCTGCAACACCTCCAGCACACCGTCGCCACCAATCTCCCACCCCTCCTCGGCATGTTCCTTCA
>JBBQGU010000103.1:0-11083 GCA_038323315.1 Rhodobacterales bacterium
CGGGGTGATCTGCTTCGGCGGCGGCTCGGCGCTGGATCTGAGCAAGATGATCGCGCTGATGCACGACCAAACCGTCTCGGTCTGGGATCTGGAGGATATCGGCGACTGGTGGACCCGCGCCGATGCCAGCAAGATTGCCCCGATCATCGCCGTACCGACCACCGCAGGCACGGGGTCCGAGGTGGGCCGTGCAGGCGTCCTGACCAATTCGGCGACCCATAAGAAGAAGATCATTTTTCACCCCAAACTGATGCCTGCCGTCACGATCTGCGACCCCGCCTTGACGGTGGGCATGCCACGTTTCATCACGGCAGGCACCGGCATGGACGCTTTGGCACATTGCCTGGAGGCGTATTGCTCGCCCTTCTACCACCCCATGTCACAAGGCATTGCGCTGGAGGGCATGCGGCTGGTCTTTGAAAACCTGCCAAAGGTCTATGCCGATCCGAACGACCTCGACGCTCGCGCTCATATGATGGCGGCGGCGGCGATGGGCGCGACCGCGTTTCAGAAAGGTCTGGGCGCGATCCACAGCCTGAGCCATCCGGTGGGCGCGGTTTATGGCACCCATCACGGCACCACCAATGCGGTCGTGATGCCGATGGTTCTGGATTATAACAAAGCCGAGATCGAAACCCGGCTGACTGCGGCCGCCGCCTATCTGGGAATCCAAGGCGGCTTTGCGGGCTTCCGCGATCAGGTGATGAAACTGCGCGCCATGCTGAACATCCCCGCCAACCTGACCGCAATGGGGGTCAAGGCGGCGGATCTGGACATGCTGACCGACATGGCGCTGGAAGACCCGTCCTGCGGCGGCAATCCCAAATTGATGACGCGCGAAAATACCCGCGCATTGTTCGAAGCGTGCATGTAATGCTCATCGGGCCTGACAGCCCTCCGCGCGTGCGGGATACGCGATGAGGGCTGCAAGGACCGAAGAGCAATGGGACCGGGGTCAATGATGCGCCACGTCAACACCGAAATCGCAGTTGTGGGCGCAGGCGTGGTCGGCCTCGCGATTGCCGAGGCGTTGGTCGCCGAGGGGCACGAGGTTGTGCTGATCGACGCCAACCCACCCGGATCGGGCGCCAGCTATGGCAATGCCGGAACGATTGCCGATTACGCCGTCGTGCCGGTTGGCACGCCCTCGGTGCTGCGTGGCCTGCCGTCACTGCTGTTCAACCGCGACTCGCCCCTGGCAATCCGGCCCGGTGCGCTGCCGTCGCTGCTGCCTTGGCTGACGCGGTTTGCGTGGCAGTCGCTGCCCGGGGCCGCTGAACGCAACGGTCGGGCGATTGCCGGGCTGCTGCAAGGCGCGACGCCCTTGTGGCGCGACCTAGCTGGCATGGTCGGTGGGATGGACCTGTTTGAGGAACGCGGTTGCCTTTATGTCTATGAAACCGCCCCCGCTTTTCGCGCGGCCGAGGGCGATATGGCCGGGCGGCGCAATCTGGGGATCGAGGTCGACCTGATCTCGCCCACCGCCCTTGCCACTCTGGAACCGGAATTGCCACCCGTTGCAGGCGGTGCCGCTTTTTTTCCCGCCGCAGCCTTTCTGACCGATCCGGGGGCCATGGTCGAACGGTTGCGGCTGGTGACCATGCAACATGCGGGCTTTTTGTCGGCGCAGGTCGACCGTCTGGCGCGTCAGATCGACGGCGTCATTCTGGAGGGTGCAGGCTTTCGGATGCATGCCCGCAAGGTAATCCTCGCCACCGGCGCGCATGGCCGCGATCTCGCCGCAATGGCGGGGGATATCGTGCCGCTGGAGACCGAGCGCGGCTATCACGTCGAATGGGACATGCCGGAACCTTGCCTGACACGGCCGTGCTGCCCCACCTCCCGCGGGTTTTACCTGTGCCCGATGCAAGGCCGTCTCAGGGTGGCGGGCACGGTCGAACTCGGCGGCCTGACCGCCCCGCCCTCGCTGCACAGGATCGAGCGTCTCATCGACGGTGCGCGCGCGTTCTTCCCGCTTTTGGGTGAGCCCGACCGCACCTGGATGGGCTTTCGCCCATCGATGCCGGACAGCCTGCCGGTGATCGGCCCCTCCAAAGGCGGCCCGGATGTGATCCACGCCTTTGGCCATGGCCATATCGGCCTGACCCTGGCCCCCATCACGGCCCGCATCGTGGCGGATCTGGTCGCAGGGCGCGCGCCCGAGCGGGATATCACGCCCTTCCGGCCCAACCGCTTCTGACGCCCGCTCAACATTCGCTGCGGCACACAGCGAAGAATGACCGCACGGGAATGATGAGCGGGCGCTCAGGACGGTGGCAAGATTGACCCAGTTGGCGGCCCCCGGCTTTGTCACCCTTCCCAGCCGCGGTCTTTGGTGCCAAAATGCCGACAAGCGCAGCAAAGACCTGCGCAACGGGGCAATTGTGGCCAGTTCGGGCCAATGCGGGCAGGTGACGGCGATGGGGTGGAACTGGGTGGTGACCGCGTGTCTGGGCTTGTGCCTGATGGCGCTGCCCGTGCTGGCGCAGGACGGCACGGCAGCGCAGGAACAATCCAGTCGCGGCGCCGTGCTGGACGGCCCCACCCCTGAAACAAAAGCCCAGCCCAATGATCCCAACCTCGGCTCGGTCACCCGCTTGCCTTTGCCACGTTACGTGACACTCAAGGGGGTCGAGGGCAATGCCCGGCGCGGCCCCGGTCTGACCCACCGCATCGACTGGGTTTTTACCCGCGAGGGCATGCCGCTGAAGATTACCGCCGAATACGAACACTGGCGGCGGGTCGAGGATGGCGATGGCGCGGGCGGCTGGGTGCATTATTCGCTGCTGTCGGGTGTGCGGTCGGTTCTGGTGTCCGAGGATATGGCGCAGGCCTACAGCCAACCCGACGAAAAGTCGGATATCGTGTACCAGTCTGAACTGGGGGTGGTCGGCAAGTTGTTGCAATGCTTGCCAGATTGGTGCCGGGTCTCGGTCGAGGGTGAAAAGGGCTGGCTGCCAAAGTCGGTCCTGTGGGGCGTCATGCCAAACGAGACCTATCCCTGACCACCGGCCTTGCAAGCCCTTCGCGTTCCAGATACTGAATCAATTATTCATCTGGGTAACAAGACAAACATGGTCGCACAGCGCCGCCCTTATCACCGTGAGGCCGAAGACAAGCGCAGGCAGGCCCTGATCGCGGCGGCGCTGGCTTTGGTGTCCGAAGGCGGTTCTGCCTCGGCCACGGTGCGTGCGATTGCCGAGCGGGCCGGCGTGTCGCCGGGCCTGATCCGCCACTACTTTGCGGGCAAGGACCAACTGATCGCCACCGCCTATCGCCAACTGATGACCGGCATGACCACTGACACGGCTGTCGCACTGACCTATGCCCCCGCCGAACCCCATGCACGGCTGGTGGCCTTTATCGCAGCCACCCTGCGCCCGCCCGTGGTCGACCGTGAATCCGTGACGCGTTGGGCGTTTTTCATCCAGGAAACCCGCCGCAGCGCGGAGATGCTGGATATCCACCGCCAGACCTATCTCAGCTTTCGCGACCATCTGCAAAGTCTGATCGCCGCTCTGCCCGAACCTCGCAGTGAAGCCCAACTGCGCCAGCTGGCCATTGCCTGCAATGCCGTGATCGATGGGCTTTGGCTGGAAGGCGGCACCCTGCCCGACGCCTTTGCCAAGGATGAACTGGTTCAGATCGGCATTCGCTCTATCTCAGCCATGCTAGGCTGCGACTTGCACCATTACCTGCTTTTGTTGGAGCCACCCCAGCTATGAAATACGCCCCCATCACTGACCGCCTCGCTCCTCTCGGTGGTGCCAAATGGGAGGTGCATCTGCGCGCCCGCGCCATGGCGGCTGCCGGAGTGCCGGTCCTGTCGCTCAGCATCGGCGAACCCGATGTTCCGCCCCCCGCAGAATTACTGACCAAAGCCCGCGAGGCGATGGAGTCTGGCCGCACCGCCTATTCCAACGGGCGGGGTGAACCGGGGTTGCTGACCGCCCTCGCCGCCCGCTACACACGGCGCAGCGGCCGGCCGATTGGCTCCAACCAGATCGTTTGCCTGCCCGGCACCCAGACAGCCCTTTATGCCGTGATGATGACCCTTGTGGGTCAAGGGGATGAGGTTCTGGTTGGCGACCCGATGTACGCCACCTATGAAGGTGTCATCGTCGCCACAGGTGCCACCATGGTCCCGGTCCCGCTGCGGCCGGAACACGGCTTTCGCATGCAGGCCGCCGATCTGGCCGCCCGCGTGACCGGCCGTACAAGGCTGATCCTGCTGAACACCCCCCACAACCCGACCGGCGCCGTCCTGACCTTGGCCGATGTGCAGGCAATTGGCGCTTTCGCCCGCGCCCATGACCTGTGGATCGTGTCGGATGAAGTTTATGAGGAGCTGATCTTTGCCAAGGGCGGAATGGTGGCCCCATTTGCCTCGCCCCTCGATCAGGAAGCTTTGGCCGAACGGACAGTTGCGGTGTCCTCGATCTCGAAATCCCATGCAGCGCCCGGTTTTCGGTCGGGCTGGTGCGTCGGCCCCGGATGCTTTATCGATCGCCTGCTGCCGGTGGCCGAAACAATGCTGTTCGGCAACCAGCCTTTCATCGCCGACATGACCGCGCTCGCCGTCTCGAAACCCTCGGTCGTGGCACGTGAAATGGCGGACCGCTTTGCCCGCCGTGCCGCACTGATCCACAGCATGCTGAACGGCAACCAGTTGCGCGTCCACCAACCCGAGGCTGGCATGTTCACGGTGGTGGACGTGCGCGCCACCGGCCTGTCGGGCGAGGATTTTGCCCGGCAGTTGCTGGATCAACAACATGTCGCAGTCATGCCCGGCGAAAGTTTTGGCGCAGGTCTGGCCGGCTGGCTGCGGGTCAGCCTGACTCGCCCCGATGACGAAATTGCCGAGGCTTGCCGCCGCATTGCCGCCTTCGCCCTGCGCCTGATGGAGCGTACGACATGAGGACCGTTGGCGAAAGACTGGTCGAGGGGCTGGCAGCGCGCGGCGTCCGCGTGGTGTTCGGCATCCCCGGCGTGCATACGGTCGAGTTGTATCGCGGCCTGTCGGGCTCGCCGATCCGCCATGTCACCGCGCGCCACGAACAGGGCTGCGCCTTCATGGCCGACGGCTATGCCCGCGTGTCTGGCCAACCGGGCGTCGCTTTCGTGATCACCGGACCGGGCCTGACCAACGCCCTGACCGCCATGGGTCAGTCGCGTGAGGATTCCGTGCCAGTCCTGATCATCTCCGGCGTCAACCGCCGCGACAGTCTTGGGCGCGGCCTCGGCCTGCTGCACGAATTGCCCGATCAGGCCGCCTTGGTCCGCGCACTGTGCCCGACCCGCCAGATCACCCAACCCTCGGACGTCGCGCAGGTTCTCGACTGGGCCTTCGACCTCTTGACGACCGGCCGCCCCGGCCCCGTTCATATCGAGGTGCCGACCGATGTCATGCCCCTGCCCTGTGACGCGCTGCCGGAACCAGCCCCGCGCGCGGCGCCTGTGGTGCCCGACCTCAGCGCCGCCGCCGCCCGCCTGAACGCGGCCCGCAAGGTTGTGATCCTGTCCGGCGGCGGGTGTCGCGGGCAAGAGGCAGCGCTGCAAGCGCTCGCCGAAAAGCTGGATGCGCCCGTTGTTCAGACGGTGAATGCCCGCGGGATGCTGCACGCCCATCCGCTCTGCGTCGCAGTTTCGCCCAGTGTGAAAGCCGTGCGCGCTCTGCTCAGGTCGGCCGATCAGGTGCTTGCGATCGGCACCGAATTAGGCCCGACCGAATATGACATGTATGGCGATGGCGGCTTTCCTGACCTGTCAGATCAGATCCGCATCGACATCAGCGCCGATCAACTGGCCCGCCACCGTGCCGCTTTGACCCTGCTGGGAGAAGCCGGTCCGACGATGACCGCCCTTGCGCCCCTTCTGACGCAACACGCCGCCCAAGGCGCCGAACGGGCCGCGACCACAACCCAAGCCGCCCGCGCCGAACTGCCCGACTTCAGCCCGGCCTACCCCGCGATGCTGGCGATGGTCGAGACGATCCGCACTGCCATGCCCCGCGCGATCCTTGTGGGCGACAGCACGCAGCCGATCTACGCCGCCAATCTGTTCTACAACCACGACCGCCCCGGCGGCTTTTTCAACGCTGCGACAGGCTTTGGCGCGCTGGGCTTCGGCCCCGGTGCCGCCGTGGGTGCGTCACTCGCAGCACCCGGCACCAAGGTGGTCTGCCTGATCGGCGACGGCGGGTTGCAATTCAGCCCCGGCGAGTTGCGTACCGCCGTCGACGAAAACCTGCCTATAACATTTCTCGTCTGGAACAACGCTGCCTTCGGCGAAATTGCCGCCGCCATGCGCGACGCAAATACCGAGATCATCGGCTGCCACCCCAGCCCCCTGCGCCTGGAACCCTTCGCGGCCGCCTGCGACCTGCCCTTCACAAGGGTCCCAAACGACCCCGAAGTGCTGCATTGGGCCCTGACCCAATCCACAGACGGCCCCAGACTGATCGAAGTGCGGGTGACGCTATAGGTAAGATGGATATTTTAGTCAGAATGAAAACATGTTCGATTTCACTTTGACCAAATATCCCCGCCGGAGGCCCTTCCGAGCCGGTTGGCCCCCCGGCCAGAGGCGAGAAAGACAACTTGCGGCACTTCGCCGCTCCTTCAATCTGCCGTCCTTACCCCGCGCGCGACATACGGGATTCCAGCACATCGAATGGCAGACCCGGCGCGTCCTTGGCGCAGCGGATCACCAGTGAGGTTTTGACCGTGGCCACGGTATCCGCCTTCAGCAGTTCTTCGGTCAGAAAGTGCTGAAAACTGGACAAGTCCGGTGCCACGCATTTCAGGATGAAATCGATCTCGCCGTTCAGCATGTGGCATTCGCGGACCAGGGGCCAAGCCTTGCACCGCGCCTCGAACGCCGCAAGGTCGGCCTGCGCCTGCGAGGTCAGGCGCACCATGGCAAAGACCTGCACCTCGAACCCCAATTCTTGTGCGTTGATCTCGGCGTGATAGCCGCGAATATAGCCCGCCTGTTCCAGCACTCTGACCCGCCGCAGACAGGGCGGCGCAGAAATCCCGACGCGGGACGCCAATTCGACATTGGTCATGCGCCCGTCGCCCTGCAGTTCCGCCAGTATCTTGCGGTCAATCGCATCCAGTTTCGCGGCCATGTTCGGGTCTCCTTCCTGCCATCCCATACTGCGCTGCGACGCCCCGCGCAATAATGTTTCACAACCGCGCAACAAACGCCACATACCGGCCATGCGCACGCCGCCTTGCCCCCCCGCGCGCCGCGCCATATATCACACATCCAACGGCAAAACGGGGGCGAGATGGGCGAGACACGGCACACCAAGGTTATGATCATCGGCTCCGGTCCGGCAGGCTATACCGCCGCCGTTTATGCCGCACGGGCAATGCTGAACCCGTTGCTTGTTCAGGGCCTGCAACCCGGCGGCCAGTTGACCATCACGACCGAGGTCGAGAATTGGCCCGGTGACACCCATGTCATGGGCCCCGACCTGATGGTGCGGATGGAGGACCACGCCAAGGCCATGGGGGCCGAGGTGATCAGCGACTATATCACCGGCCTTGATCTGCAGAATCGTCCGTTCACCGCACAGTCCGACAGCGGCATGGTCTATACCGCCGACGCCGTCATCCTCGCCACCGGGGCGCAGGCCAAATGGCTGGGCCTGCCCTCCGAGCAAAAGTTCAAGGGCTTTGGAGTTTCGGCCTGTGCGACCTGCGACGGCTTTTTCTACCGTGGCAAAGAGATCGTCGTGATCGGCGGTGGCAATACGGCCGTCGAAGAGGCGCTGTTCCTGACCAATTTCGCCAGCAAAGTCACTCTGATCCACCGCCGCGACCATCTGCGTGCCGAAAAGATCATGCAAGACCGCCTGTTCAAGCACCCCAAGATCACCGTCCTGTGGAACCATGACGTGACCGAGGTTCTGGGCACCGAGGCTCCCCTGGGGGTCACAGGCGTTCGCGCGCGCAACGTGCAGACCAATCAGACCACCGATATCCCCTGCGCCGGTTTCTTCGTCGCCATCGGCCATGCGCCGGCCAGCGAATTGGTCAAGGACCAACTGCCGTTGCACAACGGCGGCTATGTCCAGGTCGAGTTGGGCTCGACCCGCACTGTCATCCCCGGCGTATTTGCCGCAGGCGACCTGACCGATCACCACTATCGTCAGGCGGTGACCAGCGCCGGCATGGGTTGCATGGCGGCCCTTGACGCCGAGCATTGGCTGGCCGGGCAATGAACCGGTTCATTGCCCCTGACCAATTCAACTGTTCTGCTGCAGAAAACCCGACCGGACCCTGGATTTTGCCTTACGACGTTAGGGACATGCGCCGCATAACCGGGTTTTAGGGCAAAATTACCTCCCGCCTTTGCGCAGAATTTGCGGTATTTTCGCCCTTTTTCCGCCCATCCGTCCCTTAGCGGGTTGATATCGGGCCATCATCGGGTCTAAAGCCGCCCCTGTGCGCGGCAATGGCCGCCCGGCGGTTTGACCTTCAAAGAGAGCCTCAGATGACGAATTCCAATCTTGCCCCTATTCCCGAACTGTTTGTTTCCCCCCAAGCTGCGGCTGCCCTGAAAATTGAAGCAGGCACGCTGCCGTCGTGGGATCTGACCTTGCGTCAGGCTTGCGATCTGGAATTGTTGCTGAATGGCGGTTTTCACCCGCTTCAGGGCTTCAACACCGAGGCCGATTATGAGGGCGTCGTCGAAAACATGCGTATGGCGGATGGCACGTTGTGGCCAATCCCGATCACACTGGACGTGTCCGAAAAATTCGCCGCCTCGGTCGCCAAGGACGGCAAGATCGCGCTGCGCGATGTCGAAGGCGTCATTCTGGCGGTCATGACCGTCACCGACATCTGGACGCCCGACAAGGCGAACGAGGCGGCAAAGGTCTTTGGTGCGGATGATCTGGCGCACCCCGCCGTCAACTATCTGCACAACATCGCAGGGCCGGTCTATCTCGGCGGCCCGATCGAAGGCTTGCAAGCGCCGATCCATTACGACTTCAAAGCCCGCCGCAACACGCCGAACGAACTGCGGACCTATTTCCGCAAGGTCGGCTGGGAAAAGATCGTGGCCTTCCAGACTCGCAATCCGCTGCACCGCGCCCATCAGGAACTGACCTTTCGCGCCGCGCGTGAGGCGCAGGCCAACCTGCTGATCCACCCCGTCGTCGGCATGACCAAACCGGGCGATGTCGACCACTTTACCCGCGTCCGCTGCTATGAGGCGGTGCTGGACAAATACCCGCAATCGACCACCTCGATGAGCCTCTTGAACCTCGCCATGCGGATGGCCGGCCCGCGTGAGGCTGTGTGGCACGGCCTGATCCGCAAAAACCACGGCTGCACCCACTTTATCGTCGGTCGTGACCATGCGGGCCCGGGAAAAAACTCGGCTGGCAAGGATTTCTACGGCCCATACGACGCCCAGACCCTGTTCACGCAATACGAATCCGAGATTGGCATCAAGATGGTCGATTTCAAGCATATGGTCTATGTGCAGGAAAAGGCCAGCTATTATCCCGCAAACGAGGTGCCCGAGGGCTCCACCGTCCTGGATATCTCCGGCACCGAACTGCGCCGGCGCCTGCGCGAAGGTCTGGACATCCCGGAATGGTTCTCTTTCCCAGAGGTCGTGACGCAACTGCGCAAAACCAGCCCTGCGCGTGACAAGCAGGGCTTTACCGTGTTCTTCACCGGCCTGTCAGGTTCCGGCAAATCCACCATCGCCAATGCCCTGATGGTCAAGTTGATGGAAATGGGCGGTCGCCCGGTGACCATCCTGGACGGCGATGTGGTGCGCAAGCATCTGTCGTCGGAACTGGGTTTCAGCAAGGAACACCGTGACATCAACATCCGCCGTATCGGCTATGTGGCATCCGAGATCACCAAGAACGGCGGCATCGCCATCTGCGCGCCCATCGCGCCCTATACCGCGACCCGTCGTGCGGTGCGCGAGATGGTCGAAAGCTATGGCGCCTTCATCGAGGTCCATGTCGCGACCTCGGTCGAGGACTGCGAAAAGCGCGACCGCAAGGGCCTGTACAAGCTGGCACGCGAAGGCAAGATCAAAGAGTTTACCGGCATTTCGGACCCCTACGAAGCGCCCACCAACGCCGAACTGGTTCTGCAAACCGAAGGGCTGGATGTCGACCACTGCGCCCATCAGGTGATCCTGAAACTGGAAAGCATGAGCCTGGTCAAGGCCTGAGACCGCTGCAGCGAATGATAAACGCCGCCCGATCGGGCGGCGTTTGACCCGATCAGTGCACCGAAACCGGGGCCATGTCGTGATGACGGGCCAGCGCAAAGGCCATGCTGCGGTCGGCAACCAATGCAAGCCTTTCGCCGTTGGGGCGGTGAACCGCGTAGATGGTCTGAAACCCTGCCGCCTGATCCTGCAGATCCTGCGGCAAGTCGGCCACGGCCACCGGGCGCACATAAACGATGGCACCGTCAGCCCTTGGCAATTCGTTGTATTTGACGTCCATGATCCTGCTCCTATCCTCCGCTTGGCGCGGATCGTTGGTTAATTCCGCCCAATGCGGATGGTTTGAACGACGGTTTCCGGGGCCTGCCTGCGCAGGTCGATATGCAGCAACCCATGCTCCAGATCGGCCCCCGCCACCTCGACCCCGTCGGCCAGCACGAAACTGCGCTGAAACGCCCGCGCCGCGATGCCGCGATGCAGATAGACCCGCTCACAGGTCTCCTCGGTCTGCCGTCCGCGTACCACCAACTGGCGGTCCTCGACGGTGATGGCCAGATCTTCCTCGCGGAAACCGGCGACGGCCAGCGTGATGCGGTAAAAGTTCTCGGACGCCGCCTCGATATTGAAGGGGGGATAGCCCTCGGATGCGGTTTTGGCGGTCCGCTCGACCAGACGCTCCAGCTGTTCGAACCCCAGCAGAAACGGATGCGCCCCAAAACTCAGTTTCGTCATGTCATGTCCTTTGCGCAAGCGACATAAAGAAAGCAGGCCCATGATGGCACCCGCCGGTCCATCGAATATGGGTCCCTGCCGCCCGCCCTGCAAGAGGACCGTGCCCGTGATTTTTCGCAGGCCCCCCGCTTTTCGCACC
>JBBQGU010000104.1:0-11056 GCA_038323315.1 Rhodobacterales bacterium
TGCGCTATTTTCCCGCTGACCCGGCTTGGACTATCCGGGCGGATTGGGAAACCCTGACCGCCCCCCAACCCCAATCCATCGACCAGAAGGGTGGCGTCCCCACCATCGTCAACCTGACCCACCGCGCCCATTTCACCCATGACGGCCATGACATCACCCTGCTCGCCACGCACTGGAAATCCGGCCAACCGATGTTCGTTGTTCGGGATCAGACCTCGGGCCAGCAGACCTACGCTGCCTCGCGCTTTTTGCTGGGTGAGGATATGTCCGACAGCCACATCACACTCGATTTCAACAAGGCGCACAATCCACCCTGCGCTTTCACCGACTTTGCCATCTGCCCGTTGCCGCCCCGGCAGAACATCTTGCCGTTTGCGGTCCGGGCGGGTGAGCTGTCCCTGACCTGATATCCGGTAAATAGCGCTCGCTTGGTCGCAATCACGCCGTTGTCCGGCCAGATTTTGGCCCCTGTCTGACTGGTAGACCATAGTTGTGCAAGGAAACTGGTCTGGGGGGATCAGCTTTGGTTTTGCACGTTTTGACGGACCCATCAGGTCCTTTTGCCAGTCAGGACGGACCAGACGATGCCCATGGGTTCCACAACCGCAGATATCAACATGATCAACATCGCGGTCACGGCCGCAGATGGGTCCGGACGCGTCTGGCAAGACCCGACGCAGATGATCCCGACCGGAATGTATGGCAACCCAGAGAGTTTCGTTGCGGGCATCAAGGCCGGTTTGCCTTTGGTCAACAATCTGCGGGTTTTGTTCAACGAATATTCATTCAACGCCGATGGCAGCATGAACCCGCTGTTCGAACGGTTTTTGGCGGCCGCGGCCGCGCAGGGCTATCAGATCACGCTCTGCTACGGCAGCGGCGACAATCAGAATACTGGCATAGGTGACGCAACACATCCTTACCTGACCAATACACAGGCCTACGCGGCCTTGCAGGCCAATTTCGCGGATGTTTCGGGCGCGTGGGATCAGATGATGGATTGGATGGACGGCCATGCCAGCACCGCCGCCGCCGTCTACGGCTGGGATTTGATGAACGAGGCTGCCAGCTATCGCCACACCGTGCGGGCCAACGGCGCGGATGCCACCTTTGCCGTTGCCGATTTCGTGCAGCTTTATGCCGTACACAATGCCGAACTGGCAGCACAGATCGAGGCGCGGGCCGAGGGGCGGATCCTGATCGGCGGATGGGGCTATAACGGTGATTTCCTGACGCTGGCAAACACGACGATGGGCACGGGGTCTGTGTTGGATTTTCTGCGGGACGCGGTCGGCGACCGGCTGGTCTGGTCGGGGCACCTTTATCCGGGCTGGATGGGCACCAATCTGGTCAGCGACCCCAAGGCCCTTGTCGCCCGGCTGGAGCTCATCTTTGCCGCCCTGAAGGACGATGATATCCTGATCACCGAGATCAATATCGACGGCGCCGTCGACGACCCTTCGCTGCCGCCGGATCATGTCGACCTGTTTGCCGACAGCATGGACTGGTTCGCCCAGAACGGTATCGGCCTTGGCTGGTATCCGGGGGTGCAGACCGGCTCGTCGCACCTGATCTTTATCGAGGGCGATGGCGACCTTATCCTGCGCCACCAGCATTCGCTTGCCCACGCCCTTGACGCCTTCTCGCTGGGCGAAAGCCAACCCTTGCGGGACGGGAATGAGCGGATCGTGACGACACTGACCGATGCGGGCCTGCGCAATGAGCCTTATGAGATTGCGGCAGGCGAGGGCACGGCGGACGTCTTGACCAAGTTCGGCACGGCCTTTGGCTATGGCGGCAATGACACATTGCAGGGTACGTTGGTGTCCAACGATTTTCTATATGGCGGGACGGGCAACGACCTGTTGCGCGCGACCGGCGGTGACGATTTCCTGTTCGGGCAGGGCGATGATGACCGGCTGAACGGCGGCACCGGCATCGACCATCTGTTCGGCGGCGCGGGCAACGATACGATGAACGGTGGCAGCGGCAGGAATGGGCTGGCGGGCGGGGCAGGCGACGACACCTATATCCTGAACTCTGGGCGCGAGTTCTTGCGGGAATATGACAATGCCGGGGTCGACCGGGTGGTGACCGCCCAAGGCTCGCTGTCCATGTTTGCCGCCGAGTTCGCCAATATCGAAAACCTCAGCTATTCCGGCACGGGCAATTTTCGCGGGTCGGGAAATGCGCAAAACAATGTGATCACCGGCGGGGCAGGGGACGATACCTTGTCGGGGCAGGATGGCGATGACACGCTGCTGGGCCTCGGTGGTGATGACCGTCTGATCGGCGGGGCAGGGGCAGACAATTTCATATTCGGCTTCGGCCATGATCAGATCGCTGATTTCGTCGGCGGAACCGATCAGATCCAGTTCCGCAATATAGACGGCGTAACAACCGTTGCCGACGCCCTGTCCCATGCCTATCAGGCGGGCGCGGATGTGGTGTTCGATTTTGGCCCAGATAGTTTGACAGTCCTGAACATTATGCTGGCTGCATTGTCCGATGACATCCTGATGGGCTAGGCAGGCCGATGCCTGCGGCATAATTTCCCCTTGATCCGCAGGCCCGGCGGGCGGATAGAGAGTTGGTCGTCAAAAGGGGGGTGCCATGACCTGTCAGATTGCCATTCTGGGCGCCTCGGGCTATACCGGGGCCGAGTTGGTGCGGCTGATTGCCACCCATCCCGACATGCAGGTGGCGGCGTTGGGCGCAGACCGCAAGGCCGGGATGACCATGGCCGACACCTTCCCGTTTCTGCGTCACATGACCCTGCCGACCTTGAAAAAGATCGAGGAAATCGACTTTTCCACCATCGACCTGTGTTTTTGCGCCCTGCCGCATGGCACCAGTCAGACGGTGATCGACGCTCTGCCGCGGTCACTGAAGATCGTCGATCTGTCCGCCGGGTTCCGCCTGCGCGACCCCGAGGCTTACCTGAAATGGTACGGCGAGCCCCACATTCATCCGCATCTGCAGACCGAAGCCGTGTATGGCCTGACCGAGTTCTACCGTACCGACAGTGCCGCCGCGCGTCTGGTCGCGGGCACCGGTTGCAATGCCGCGACCGGCCAGTTTGCCCTGCGTCCGCTGATCAGTGCCGGGGTGATCGACCTTGACAGCATCATCATTGACCTCAAGGCCGGCGTATCGGGTGCGGGCCGCGCGCCCAAGGAAAACCTGCTGCATGCCGAATTGTCCGGCGGCACCCACACTTATTCCGCCGGCGGCAAACATCGCCATCTGGGCGAGTTCGATCAGGAGTTCTCCAAGATCGCAGGCCGCCCCGTGATGGTGCAGTTCACCCCACATCTGTTGCCGATGAACCGGGGCATCCTGGCCACCGTCTATGTGCAGGGCGACCCCGTGCAGGTCCACCAGACCCTCGCCGATGCCTATGCCGCAGAACCCTTTCTGCACGTCCTGCCCTATGGTACCCTGCCCTCGACCCGAGATATCGCGGGTTCCAACTTCTGCCATATCGGCGTCAGCCCCGATCGCATCGCGGGCCGCGCCGTGGTCGTGGCTGTGCTGGACAACCTGAACAAAGGCTCCTCTGGTCAGGCTGTACAAAACGCCAACCTGATGCTGGGCCTGTCCGAAACCACGGGGCTGATGCTCGCCCCGATCTTTCCGTGAGGCAGCAATGGCCGGGCTGAAAAACCTGAAAAAGACCCGCCGCATCCAGATCATTGCGGTGGCCTTCGTGTCGTTGGCACTGGCAACCGCGCTGATAGGCTATGCCATGCGCGACGGCATCAACTATTTCCGATCGCCCACACAAGTCACCACCGAACCCCCGCGCTTGGGCGAGGTGTTCCGCATTGGCGGGTTGGTCGAAACCGGCTCGCTGAACCGAGATCAGGGTGAGACGATCACCTTCGCGGTCACCGACACCAAAACCTCGGTCCCCGTGCGCTTTACCGGCATCCTGCCCGACCTGTTCGCCGAGGGCGCAGGGATGGTCGCCTTGGGCCAGATGGAGGATGGCAGCTTTATTGCCACCGAAATTCTGGCCAAACACGACGAGACCTACATGCCCAAAGAGGTGATTGACGCCTTGAAAGCGCAAGGGGTTTACAAGGACGACATCGGCAAACCCGGCAGCTGAGTTTTACCTTTCTGTCCTGTTCAAATGTGCCCTGTACCACCGCAACGCCGCGCGCTGCCTTACCAAGGCATTAACCCAATCGCGGCACCCTGAAGCCTTGCCCAAGCGCGAGGCCTGTCATGCAAACCGTTACCGAAATAGCCCAAGAGATTGTCGCCCGCGAGGGCGGCTATGTGAACGACCCCTCCGACCCCGGTGGGGCCACCAATTACGGCGTTACCATCGGCACGATGCGGGCGCTGCGGCGGGATATCAATGGCGATGGCACCGTGGATGTCGCCGATGTCAAGGGCCTGACCCAAGCCGAAGCGGTGCAGATCTTCATCCGCCACTACTATCAGCGCCCCGGTATTGCGGCCTTGCCGACCGAGGTCCAGCCGTCCTTGTTCGACATGTATGTCAATGCGGGTGCCAATGCGGTCAAGATCCTGCAACGCGTGCTGACGGCGCGTGGCTATCCGTGCAAAGCCGACGGCCAGATCGGCCCCGTCACCATCGCCGCTGCCGCCACCATGGCCACCTTGCGGCCGGGGCAACTGGGCCTCGCTTACAGCCTCGCCCGCCGCGACTATTACTACGCCCTCTCCGATGCGCGCCCGGCCAGCCGCAAATATGCCAGGCGCCGCGATGGCGGCAAAGGTGGCTGGATTACCCGCGCCGAGGCCTTTTTGCCGCAAGATCATTGGCTGACCCCGACCGAACACCAAACCCGCACCGCCAACTGGACATAGGACCCCATCATGGACATGACCCAAATCATCGACAAACTCGGCAGCGCCGTCCAACAGATCGAGGCCGAGAACGGCGCTCCCCTGCCACAATTCCAGCCGACCACGCCCAAGGGCCACATCGGTTATGATTATCTGATCGACGCCATGAACCGGCTGCCGCGCCCCCTGATGGCGCTTTTGTCGCTCGGCTTCTTTATCGTGGCAGGCATCAATCCCACCTGGTTCGAGGCGCGGATGCAGGCCCTGTCGGTCATTCCCGAACCGATGTGGTGGATCATCGGCGCCGTCATCACCTTCTTCTTCGGCGCACGTGAAACCCATTATTTGCGCACAGGCACGCAACCCAATCCCTGACGCGTCCTTGCCACCCCCCTCATCAGCCCTCGCCGCCTTCTGGGATTGCAACCAGCGAAGAATCCCGAGAGGGCTGATGCGCAGCACGCGAGCCGCTCCCATCACCCCGACCTTGACCAATCCCTGCCGCTCTGGCATCCCCGAGCCGATGAGACAGGATTTGATCAGATGAACCTCTTTGCCGATATCCGCAGCCTCGTCGTGTCCGAACTGACGGCCATGATGGCTGCGGGCACGCTGCCACACGGCCTCGACTTTGCCAATGTGACGGTCGAGCCGCCGCGCGACGCCGCCCATGGCGATATGGCGACCAATGCCGCCATGGTGCTGGCAAAACCCGCCGCCATGGCCCCGCGCGCCATCGCCGAGGCTTTGGCGGCGCGTCTGTCGCAGGACCCTCGCATCAAGTCCGCCGATGTCGCGGGCCCCGGTTTTCTGAACCTGACCCTCTCCAACGTGATCTGGCAGAGCGTCGTCAAGGCCGCCCTGACCGATGGCCCGAACTTTGGTCGCTCGACCTTGGGGCAGGGCGCCAAGGTGAATGTCGAGTTTGTCTCGGCCAATCCCACCGGCCCCATGCATGTCGGGCACGTGCGTGGCGCAGTCGTCGGAGACGCGCTCGCGCGCCTTCTGGACTTTGCCGGCTGGAACGTCACCCGCGAATACTATATCAATGATGCAGGCGCGCAGGTCGATGTGCTGGCCCGTTCGGCCTATGAACGCTACCGCGAGGCTTGCGGGCTGGAACCTGAAATCCGCGAGGGCCTGTATCCCGGCGACTATCTGATCCCGGTGGGTGCGGCGCTGAAGGACAAATACGGCACCACCCTGCTGGATCAACCCGAATCCGTCTGGCTGACCGACCTGCGTCTGTTCGCATCCGACCTGATGATGGCCGAAATCCGGGGCGATCTGGCCATGCTGGGCGTCCAGATGGACATCTATTCCTCGGAAAAGGCGCTGTATGGCACCGGCCAGATCGAAGCGGCCATTCAAACCCTGCGCGATCAGGGCCTGATCTACGAAGGCACGCTGGAACCCCCCAAAGGCAAAACGCCCGAGGATTGGGAGCCGCGCGTGCAGACCCTGTTCCGTTCGACCGCGCATGGCGACGACGTGGACCGCCCGGTGATGAAATCGGATGGGTCGTGGACTTATTTCGCCCCCGACATCGCCTATCACTATGACAAGGTGCTGCGCGGCTACGACGCGCGGATCGACATTTTCGGCGCGGATCACGGCGGCTATGTCAAGCGCATGAAGGCCGCGGTCTCGGCCCTGTCCGGCGGCCGCGTGCCGTTGGATATCAAGCTGATTCAACTGGTCAAATTGTACAAGAACGGCGAGCCGTTCAAGATGTCCAAACGCGCGGGCACCTTTGTTACCCTGCGGGACGTCGTCGAACAGGCCGGGGCCGATGTCACCCGCTTCATGATGCTGACCCGCAAGAACGACGTCCCCCTTGATTTCGACTTCGCCAAGGTGTTGGAACAGTCCAAGGACAACCCGGTCTTCTACGTCCAATACGCCAATGCCCGCATCAATTCGGTCTTGCGCAAGGCGCGCGAGGCGGGGTTGGACGTGTCCGACACCGCTTTGGCCAACTCCGACCTGACCCGGCTGGACCACCCAGCCGAGATTGAAATGGCCCAACAAATTGCTGAATTCCCACGGGAAATCGAGATTGCCGCGCGGGGCAACGAACCTCACCGCATCGCCTTTTACTTGTACGAACTGGCTTCGGAATTCCACGGGCTTTGGAACCGCGGCAACGACGATCCCTCGTTGCGCTTTCTGCAAGAAGGCAACGCCGCCACAACTTTGGCAAAAATTGCGCTCGCTCGCGCCACAGGCGTTGTGATTTCGGCGGGATTGGGTATCTTGGGTGTAATGCCGGTCGAGGAAATGCGCTGATCAACAGCCGATCCATCCAACCGCCCGGCCCTTGAGCAGTGAATGAAGCAGGGCCGGCATGTATCGCCCCTGCAGTGAGGCGATGATGGCGGATCTGGAATTCGACGAATTCGAAGGCGAATATGGCGTGCCCTATCGCCAGACCGACGGTCGGATTGACCGTGCCAAACGGCTGGTCAACCTGTTTGGGGCGGTGTGCTCGGTTGCTTTGGTGCTGGGCCTTGGCATTTGGGGCTATCAGCTGGCCGTGCGCGATGTCGCAGGGGTGCCGGTGATGCGCGCCTTGTCCGGGCCAATGCGGATCGCCCCGGCTGATCCGGGCGGCAATCAGGCCAGCAATCAGGGCCTGTCGGTCAATGCCATCGCGGCCAGCGGCACGGCGCAGCCGATGTCGGATCAACTGACCCTCGCCCCGCGCCCGACTGAACTGAAGCCCGACGATGGCACTGGCCTGCAAAACGCCACTTCTACCGCAACCGATCTTGACGTCATCGAGGCTAGCTTGCAAATCACCAGCACCGCCACCCCTGCCATTCTTGCCACCACCGATCCCGTGCCCCTGGACGAAGACTCCGGCGCCGCGCTCGAGGCGGCCCCTGACGATGCCGTCGATCCCTTCGACGGCACTGTTGCAGCCGTTTCGGTCAGCCTGCGTCCCATGGCGCGTCCGGTCGCCCTGACCGAACCTTCTGGTGCTGGCACGTCTGGCAAACCCGCCAATGTACAGAATGTCTCGGCCCCCGGTCCCGCAACGGAACTTGATCCGGCCAAGGTGCAGATCGGCACCCGTCTTGCCCAGCTTGGCGCCTTTGACACGCCAGACCTTGCCCGCACCAGGTTTGGCGAGTTGCAGATGTCGTATGGCGAGTTGATGGCAGGTAAATCCATTGTGATCACCAATGCGCAATCGGGCGGCCGTACCTTTTATCGCCTGCGCGCGGTAGGGTTCGACGGTGACGACGACGCCCGCCGCTTTTGCGCCGTCCTTGAGGCTGATGACGTAGACTGTATCCCGGTCGCGCAAAGATGACCGCGATCGGTCAGGGTGCAGCCATCTTTGGCTGCGCCGGGCCTGTCTTGCTGCCGGAAGAACGCGCATTCTACGCCGATTTTCAGCCCTTCGGCTTTATCTTGTTCGCCCGCAACGTGGAAACCCCCGACCAGTTGCGCCGCCTGACCCATGACCTGCGCGACGCCGTGGGCCGCGACGCGCCGATCCTGGTCGATCAAGAGGGCGGCCGAGTCCAACGCCTGCGCGCACCCCATTGGACCGAATGGACCGCGCCGCTGGACTTTGTCCAGACCGCCGGTGCCAATGCGCCACGTGCCATGGAATTGCGCTCGCGCCTGATCGCCCGCGAACTCCGCGCCGTCGGCATCGACGCCAACTGCGCTCCGGTTGGCGATATCATCACCGACAGCACGCATCCTTTCTTGATGAACCGCTGCTATGGTTCGGATCCTGCACGGGTTTCGGCGATCTGCGACGCTGTCGCGCGCGGCCATTTAGCCGAGGGTGTATTGCCGGTCGTCAAACACATGCCCGGCCATGGCCGCACAACCGTCGACGCCCACCACGACCTGCCCACCGTCACCGCCCCGCGCGACCAGTTGTCCGCCCGCGACTTTGTGCCATTCCGTGCGATGCGTGACCTGCCCATGGCCATGACTGGCCACCTCATCTTCACCGCCTGTGACGATCAGCACCCCGCCACCCAATCCCCCGCCATGATCCGCGTGATCCGCGAGGACATTGGTTTCAAGGGCCTGTTGATGACCGACGACCTGAACATGCAGGCCCTGTCGGGTGATCTTGCCCAACGGACCGCCCTGTCCCTTGCCGCCGGTTGCGACCTTGCGTTACATTGCAAGGGCGACTTGGCCGAGATGCAGAAGGTGGCCTTGGCCGCAGGCGGCATGACGCCAGCCACCCGCCTGCGCGCAACAAACGCGCTGCAGGCCCGCCAGACCCCCGACCCGGTTGACATCGCCGACCTTAAGGCCGAGCTTTCCGCCCTGATGGCGGGAAAGATCCATGGCTGACACCGACACCTGGGACCAGACGGACCGCGTAAGCCCCGCCGAACGCATGGAAGCCGAGGCGCTGATCGTCGATGTCGACGGGTACGAAGGCCCTCTCGACCTGCTGCTGACACTCTCTCGCAGCCAAAAAGTCGATCTGCGCAAAATCTCGGTCCTGCAACTGGCCGAGCAGTACCTGCTGTTCGTGGCCCAAGCCTACCAACTGCGCATCGAGCTTGCCGCCGATTACCTTGTGATGGCCGCCTGGCTGGCTTACCTGAAATCCCGCCTGATCCTGCCGCCTGAACCCGGCGAGGCTGGCCCCTCTGCCGAGGAGCTTGCCGCCCACTTGTCGTTCCAGTTGGAACGCCTTGCGGCGATGCGTGAGGCCGCTGCCCGCCTGATGGCGCTGGACCAGCTTGGCCGCGACGTTTTCGCCCGTGGTCAGCCCGAGGCGGTTACGCTGTCCCGCAACCTGACCTACGACGTCAACCTTCTGGACCTGATGCGCGCTTATGCCCGCATCCGCACCCGCGATGATTTCAGGCCCTATGCCTTGGACCGCAAGAATGTCTACACGATGGAACAGGCCCTGGATCGCCTGCGCGGGTTGATTGGTTTTGCCGGCAACTGGGCCGACCTGACCTCGTTCCTGCCCGAGGATTGGCACCTGACGCCCGCGCGCCGCCGCTCGGCTACGGCCGCCCATTTTGCAGCCATGCTGGAACTGGCCAAGCGCGGTCAGGTTTACCTGCGCCAATCCGACACCTTCAGCGCCATCGAAATCCGCCGCCGTGATCCGTGACTGTGCCCCATGAGTGATATTGACCTGAACGAACCCTCTCTGTTCGCAGCCCCGCCGATCGGCGAGCAGGAACGCATGGTCGAGGCCATACTTTTCGCCTCCACCCAGCCTGTGACCCTTGCAGAACTGACCCAACGCCTGCCCGAAGGCTGCGACCCCGCCGAGGCGCTGGCCCATTTGCGCAAACATTACGAAGGGCGTGGCGTGCATCTGGTAAAACTCGGCAACGCCTATGCCTTCCGCACCGCCCCTGATCTGGGCCACCTGATGTACAAGGAAAGTGTCGAGACACGCAAACTGTCCCGCGCCGCCATCGAGACCCTGGCCATCGTAGCCTATCATCAACCCGTAACCCGCGCCGAGATTGAGGAAATCCGCGGCGTTGCCGTATCCCGTGGTACGGTCGACCAGTTGATCGAGTTGGACTGGATCCGCTTTGGCCGCCGCCGCATGACCCCGGGCCGCCCGGTGACTTTTGTGGTGACCGACCATTTCCTTGACCATTTCGGACTGGAGACGACCCGCGACCTGCCCGGCCTGAAAGAACTGCGCGCCGCAGGACTTTTGGACAGCCGCCCCTTGCCTGACGCGGAACAATCCCGGCTCAGATCATCAGCCATAATGCGGTCTTTCTCGATCGGAGAAAGGTTAACCCACAGATCTTTTTCAGGCACAGCAAGGCCAGCCAGAAAATATTTCACAAGCTTGGTCGTCTCATCCGTCAAAGCCTGACCCTCAAGCCCACTTTGACCATTATCAACAACGAAATCAAAAAGAAGAGGATCTTCGGGATGGATCGAAATACCTTTAAGCACAACCGGCGCAAAGGCCCCTGATAAACCCACCATCTGGCCCGCTTGAGGCAAACCAAAGACCGTCTGCGCATAACTAGCTGGCACAACACTGGTGAGAATAAACGTTGTGCAAATTAAAAGAGACACAAACTTCCTTAATATCACACTATACGAAATATTCATAAAATGAGAAAACATGCTTACACTCCTGCCGTTTCAGTGTTGTTTAATGTGTTTAAATGTCAATGGATGATATTAGACAGAGCAAGTATGACCAATGAAACCCTCTTTGTCAAGTCGCTGGCCTCTCTAATAAAAAACC
>JBBQGU010000105.1:0-11030 GCA_038323315.1 Rhodobacterales bacterium
TGCAGGTGGTGAATGCGCAGGCCCGCTGGCTGGCAATCGGGCTGGCCAATCTGGCGCATATCTATGCCCCCGAAATCCTGATCCTTGGCGGCGGCGTTGCGGCGGGGCTGGAGCAGATGCGGCCCGTGATTGCGGCGGAATATGCGCGGCGGGCCATGTCACCCTACCGCGATATCCCGTTTGTCAGGGCCGCGTTGCTGGACAATGCCGGGCTGATCGGCGCTGCGGCCTTGGGTCGGGCGCAGGCGACGGGGGGTATAGCGCGCTGACACCGCTTGGCGATCAGCGGCGGCGGCGACCCTCGCGACCGGCACCGGCGGTGTTGAAGTTGTCGGTTGGCAGGGTGGCCACGCCGATCAGGTGCGGGAAGGCGTCGGTGGCGTGCGGGATGGCTGTGGCGTTGACGAAGTGTTCCTGAAAGCGCGGCTCGATGGCGGTTTCGACCTTGTGGATGTGGTGGACCGTATCCTCGATCTGGTTGCGGGCGGCGACATTGCACAAGGCAATTCGCGCGCCGGTGCCTGCGGCATTGCCGGCCGAGGTCACCTTGTCCAGGGCCGCGTCGGGGATCATGCCCAGAACCATGGCGTGTTTGGGCGAGATATGGGCACCGAACGCGCCCGCCAGCGTCACGCGGTCGACCTTGTCCACGCCCATCTCGTCCATCAGCAGGCGGGCACCGGCATAAAGGGCGGCCTTGGCAAGCTGGATGGCGCGGATATCGCCTTGGGTAACCATGATGCGCGGGCCGCCGGTCGCGGTACCGTCGTGCAGCAGATAGGAATGGGTGCGGCCTTCGGACACGGCGCGGGCTGTGCCGGTTTGGTCGGGGGAACCGATCAGGCCCTGTTGATCCACGATGCCGGTCATGCGCATTTCGGCCACAGCCTCGATGATGCCGGACCCGCAGATGCCGGTGACCAGGGTATTGCGGTCGAAGGCGGGGTCGTCGGACCAGATTTCAGAGCCTATGACGCGGAAACGTGGTTCTTTCGTGACCGGGTCGATTTCGACGCGTTCAATGGCACCGGGTGCCGCGCGTTGACCCGAGGAGATTTGCGCGCCCTCGAACGCGGGGCCGGTGGGGGAGGAGCAGGCGAGGACCTTGGTTTCATTGCCCAGCAGCAGTTCGGCATTGGTGCCGACATCAACGATCAGGACCATGTCCTTGGATTTGCCGGGTTCTTCACTCAGCGCGACGGCGGCGCAATCGGCCCCGACATGACCTGCGATGCAAGGCAGGATATAGACCCGCGCCGCAGGATTGACGGCGATGAGGTCGAGGTCGCGGGCGTCCAGCGACAGTGAGCCCGAAGTGGCGAGGGCAAAGGGGGCCTGACCCAGTTCCACAGGGTCGATGCCCAACAGCAGGTGATGCATGACCGGGTTGCAGACGAAGACCAGCTCATAAATCGACTTGGGGTCGACCTTGGCCTCGGTGCTGATCGACTGGATCAGGCCGTTCAGCGCGGTGCGGACGGCCGAGGTCATCTCGCGGTCGCCACCGGGGTTCATCATGGCGTAGGAAACGCGCGACATCAGGTCTTCACCAAAGCGGATCTGCGGGTTCATCACCCCGGCCGAGGCGAGGACCGCGCCGTCATGCAGGTTGCACAGATGGGCCGCGATGGTGGTGGAACCGAGGTCGATGGCGAGGCCGAGAAGTTTTCCTTCGTGATAGCCCGGCCAGATGTCGAGGATACGGTAGCGGGCGTCGTGGTTGCCTTTGTGCAGGGCGACAGTGACTTTCCATGCGCCTTTGCGCAACGCCGGTTGCAGGCGGCGCATCAGGGACAGTTCGGCGGCGACACCCTCGACCTGCCATTGCTGATGCAACGCGCGGGTCAGGCGTTCGAAATCGCCTGTGGGTTCGTGCATGTCAGGCTCGTCCACCTCGACGTACAAAAGCCGTGTGGCGGGGTCCATCACGATATCGCGGACGGTGGCGGATTTGCGGATGACCTGTTTGTGGACTTGGGATTCCGGCGGCACGTCGATCACGACATCGCCTTCGATTTTCGCCTGACACCCCAGACGACGGCCATCGACAAGGCCACGGATGCGTTTGTAACGCGCCTCGACCTCGTTCCAGTCCGATAAAGCGCCGTCTTCGACGGTCAGCCCATGTTTGGCAAACTCGCCATAACCCGGAGTGATCTGGCATTTCGAGCAGATACCGCGCCCGCCGCAAACCGAGTCGAGATCGACACCCAACTGCCGTGCCGCCGTCAGAACCGGCGTGCCATGCGCAAACCGCCCGCGTTTGCCCGAGGGGGTGAAAATCACAAGGGGGTCTTGAGGGGGCAGGTCTTTGGGCATCGGCGTCTCCAGTCAATGCGTCTTTTTAGGACGCAAGATCGGGTCTGCAAGGTCTGAATGCGTCGGGCTTGGGGTGAAATTCGGCAAGTTGGTCGTTTGTTACCAAAGATGCGCGACGTGAGGCGCGATCAGGCGCTGGTAGATGTCTTGCGCCTTGGCCATCGTGGCAGCGTCCAGAGGCGGCACCGCGTCGGCAGCGGCATTGGCCTGCGACTGCGCGGCAGTCTTGGAGCCGGGAATGACGACGCTGATGGCATCGGCCATCAAGATCCAGCGCAGCGAAAAGGCCGCCATTGTGGCACCGGCGGGGATCAGGGGGCGCAATTCCTCGACCGCTTGCAGGGCGATGTCAAAGGGGACACCCGAGAAGGTCTCGCCCTTGTCGAACGCCTCGCCGTTGCGGTTGAAGCTGCGGTGATCGTCGGCGGCAAAGGTGCTGGTTGCAGACATCTTGCCGGTCAGCAGCCCCGAGGCGAGGGGGACGCGGGCGATTACGGCGACATTCGCAGCTTTGGCTGCGGCAAAGAACTGATCGGCGGGCCGTTGGCGGAACAGGTTGTAGATGATCTGGACCGAGGCGACACCGGGGAACCGGATCGCCGTCATCGCCTCGTCAATTTTCTCGACCGAGACGCCGTAGTTGGCGATCATGCCCTTGGCTTGCAGGGACATCAGGGCGTCGTGGACGCGTTGGTCGCCGTAAACCTCGGTCGGCGGGCAGTGCAGTTGCACGAGGTCGAGGGTGTCCATCTGCAGGTTGGTGCGGCTGCGGTCGATGAAGGCGGCAAGACTGGCCTCGGTATAGCCGGTGGCCAGATGCGGGTTCAGGCGGCGGCCGGCCTTGGTCGCGATATAGGGGCGAGGGCCGGAGCGGTCGTGCAAGACCTGCGCAATGCGGCGTTCGGACAGGCCGTCGCCGTAAACATCGGCCGTGTCGATAAAGGTCATGCCGGCATCCAGGGCGGCGTTCAGGGCGTCTTTGGCTTGGGTGTCGGTCACCTCGCCCCATGTACCGCCGATGGCCCAGGCGCCAAAGCCGATGGCGGTGGGGGTTTGGCCCGTGCGGCCGAAGGGGCGGGTTGAAAGCGGCATGACAGGCTCCAGTTGAGTTCAGGGCGTTGTAGCGGGTGCAGGCGGAGGGGCAAGGGGGGCTGTTCGGGTTGGGCGGGTTGGGGTAAAGGGGGCGACATGGATCTGGTCGTGGACAATCTGAGTGTGGCGCGGGGCGGAATGGCCGTGCTGGAGCATGTCAGCTTTCGGCTGGCACCGGGCCAGGTGCTGGTGCTGCGCGGGGCGAACGGCGTGGGCAAGACGACGCTGCTGCGAACGCTGGCGGGGTTGCAACCGGCTGCGGCGGGGGAAATGTACGGGGCCGAGGATGTGTCCTATGGCGCACATGCCGATGGGTTGAAGGCCATGCTGACGGTGTCGGAGAATCTGGCCTTCTGGGCCGCTGTTTATGGCGGCGGAGTTGCGGGGGCGGTGCAGGCGATGAACCTGGAGGCGCTGGCGGACCGGCGCGCGGCAGACCTGTCGGCGGGGCAAAAGCGGCGTCTGGGGCTGGCGCGGATGATGGTGACGGGGCGCAAGGTCTGGCTGCTGGATGAGCCTACGGTCAGTCTGGATGCGGCCTCGGTTCAGTTGTTTGGCGCGATGCTGCGGGCTCATCTGGGGCAGGGCGGGTCAGCGGTGATTGCGACGCATATTGATCTGGGGATCGAGGCGGTGATGCTGGATCTGACACCGTTCCGGGCAGAGCAGCGGGCGGTTGGCGAGTTCGACGAGGCGTTTTTGTGATTGCCTTGCTGGTCCGGGATATCAGGCTGGCGATCCGGGCGGGCGGCGGGTTCGGGTTGGGCCTGACGTTTTTCCTGATGGTCACGGTGCTGGTGCCCTTGGGCGTGGGGCCGGACGTGCAGGTGTTGCAACGCATTGCGCCGGGGATCCTGTGGGTGGGCGCGTTGCTGGCCTGTCTGCTGACGCTGGACCGGATGTTTGCGCTGGATTACGAGGATGGTTCGCTGGAGTTGCTGGCGACCGCGCCGATCCCGATGGAGGGCGTGGTTGCGGTCAAGGCATTGGCGCATTGGCTGGTGACGGGGTTGCCCCTGACGCTGGTGGCGCCTGTGTTGGGGGTGTTGATGAATTTGGGGTCGGGCGGCTATCTGTGGCTGGTGGTGGCATTGGCCGTGGGGACGCCTGCACTGTCGGTGATCGGTGGGTTTGGCGCGGCGCTGACGGTGGGGTTGAAGCGGGGGGGGTTGCTGTTGAGCCTGCTGGTGGTGCCGATGTACACGCCAAGCCTGATCTTCGGGGTCGAGGTGGTGAAACGCGGTGCGATGGGCGACCCGGTCGCCACGCCCTTGATGCTGCTGGCGGGGATCACGTTAGGGGCAGCGGCGCTGTTGCCATTCGCGTCGGCTGCGGCAATTCGTGCCAATTTGCGGTAGCTGTTTGACGCGACTGTGACTTGAAACCTGTGGGGCAAAAGGGTTAGCCAACCGCCATGTCGATCTGGGAATATGCCAATCCAAAGAAGTTCATGCAGACCTCGGCCTGGGCCTTGCCATGGGTTTCGGGGTTGGCCCTGCTTTTGCTGGGGGGCGGGCTGATCTGGGGGTTTTTCCTGACGCCCGACGACTACAAACAGGGATCAACGGTCAAGATCATCTATCTGCATGTGCCAAGCGCCATGATGGCCATCTCGGCCTGGTTCATGATGCTGGCGGGGTCGCTGATCTGGCTGATCCGACGGCACCATGTCTCGGCGCTGGCGGCCAAGGCGGCGGCACCGGTCGGGCTGACCTTCACGGTCATCGGCCTGGTGACAGGCGCGATCTGGGGCCAGCCGATGTGGGGCACCTGGTGGGCTTGGGACCCGCGGTTGACCTCGTTCCTGATCCTGGGGCTGTTCTATCTTGGCTATATCGCCCTGTGGGAGGCGATCGAGGATCCCGACACCGCCGCCGACCTGACAAGCGTGCTGTGCATCGTGGGGTCGGTGTTTGCCTTTCTGTCGCGCTATGCCGTCATGTTCTGGAATCAGGGGCTGCATCAGGGTGCGTCGCTGAGCGTGGACGCCAAAGAGCATGTGTCTGATGTTTACGCCTTTCCGTTATGGACCTGCATTGCGGGGTTCGTTCTGTTGTTCGTCATGCTGGTGCTGCTGCGCACCCGGACCGAGATACGCGGTCGGCGGATGAAGGCGCTGCTGGCGCGCGAGAGGGTGGCATGATGCCAGATCTGGGGAAATATGGCGCCACGGTGCTGGGGGCTTATGGGGCGGCCCTGGCCCTGTTGGTGCTGTTGGTGCTGGTGACGCTGTGGCAGGGGCGGCGGATGAAACGGGCATTGGAGGCTGTGGAAGCAAGGGTGAAGATCGATGGTTAAACCACTGGTATTGCTACCTGTCGTTGTATTTGCAGGCCTGCTGCTGGCATTTAACAAAGGAATGTGGAGCGGTGATGACTCTTTGCCCTCACCGCTGATCGGAAGGATAGCGCCGGCCGTCGTGGTGACAGAAATGGTACCCCTGACGATGCCTTCCGATGCCGACATTATGGCGCCGGGAGTGAAATTGGTAAACTTTTGGGCGTCCTGGTGCGCGCCTTGCCGTGCCGAGCACCCGATGCTGACGACGCTAGCGGATGAAGGCATCCCGATCTATGGCATCAATTTCAAGGATGAGCCGCAGAATGCTGAGAAGTTTTTGAATGAAATGGGTGATCCCTATCGCAAGATCGGCGCCGATACCGGGCGCATGGCAGTGGATTGGGGCGTGGTCGCGGTGCCGGAAACCTTTGTAATCGACGGCAAGGGGGTTGTGCTGTACCGAGCATGGGGGCCGATCACGGAAGATGTCTTGGTAAGGGAAATTCGGCCTGCCTTGGCGAAAGCGGCGGCGGCGAAGTGAGGGCGAATTTTCTGCGAAAATTCGGGGATTTTTCGCAGAAAAATTGTCGTCAGAACTTCATGTAAATTGGGCCCGCATGGCAAATCACCACCAGTTGCTGCCCCGCTTCGATCAGATGAAATCCTCGCGCGCGCACCTCCGCCTCAAACCGAGCAAGTCCGATCTCGGTCGCAACCCAAGTCCTGTTTCGGCGCACAACGCCCTTGGTCGACGCGGCCTTGGCAGAAAATATCTGCTCCAGCCAGGCATCGGGATTGGTATGCCGGATCTGTTCCATAGGGGCAGTCTAGCGCGTCCTGGTTAACCAGAGTTTAAGGCATTAACCCCGCGCGCGACGGCCACCCCTGCGACCCGAGGTCGCGGCCGACGCTGCCGCCGACGCCTCGGCAAAGGTTGCCCCCGCCTCGACCGCCTCGATCACCTTGGCAAACCTGATCCACTCGCCGCCATTGGCATCGTGATCCATCAGGAAATTGGCGGCCCGGATCGCCTCCATCTCGACCTGACGCACCGGGTTCATGATCGCCGACGTCATTCCCGCCCCAATTGCCATCGGCAGAAAAGCCGCGTTGATACCATGCCGCAGCGGCAGCCCAAACGAAATGTTCGAGGCACCGCAGGTCGTGTTCACGCCCAACTCCTCACGCAAACGGCGAACGAGGGTGTAGACCTGACGCGCCGCCGAACCAAGCGCACCGACCGGCATCACCAACGGATCGACCACAATATCATGCGCGGGGATGCCGAAGTCGGCGGCACGTTCGACTATCTTCTTGGCGACAGCAAAACGGACGTCAGGGTCCTGCGAAATGCCGGTGTCATCGTTGGAGATCGCCACGACAGGCACGTTGTATTTCTTGACAAGGGGCAGGATACGCTCCAGCCGCTCTTCCTCACCCGTGACGGAATTCAAGAGGGGGCGGCCTTCGCAGGCCAACAACCCGGCCTCCAGCGCGCCCGGCACGGAACTGTCGATGCACAAAGGCACGTCCACGGTCTGTTGAATGATCTCGATCAGTTTCTTCATCAGCGGAGGCTCGACAAAGTTGTTGTCGGCATAGCGCGGGTCGGTGGCCATCTTGTTGGTGAACACGGCCCCCGAATTCACGTCCAGCACGGTGGCCCCGCAGGCAACCTGTTCGATCGCGTCGCGGATGACGGTGTCGAAATTGTCCATTTCCAACTCTGCGGCCAATTTCTTGCGGCCCGTAGGGTTGATCCGTTCGCCGATGACGCAGAACGGCTCGTCAAAGCCGATGATCACGGTCTTGGTTTTCGATTCGATGACGGTGCGGGTCATGTAGCGTCCTTATACGTTGGCCGGGACGCCTGCAGCGCCGCCGTTTTC
Source organism: Rhodobacterales bacterium (assembly GCA_038323315.1). Taxonomy (GTDB): domain Bacteria; phylum Pseudomonadota; class Alphaproteobacteria; order Rhodobacterales; family Rhodobacteraceae; genus Stagnihabitans. The sequence goes on from JBBQGU010000105.1 coordinate 7,581, forward strand.
GGTGACCCAGGTGGCATTGGTCTTGATGCCGCCCAAGGGGAAGAAATGCACCTGTTCGATGCCGAAATTCGGGGTCGCGGCCTTGTGCGTCGCGAGGTCGGTGACAAACTCGGTCGGCTCATAGGGCAGCAGCAACTTTGTCACGTCCATGGCGCGTTTTTGCAAGACGCGCAAGGACGCGCCGACCCCGCAGGAGATGGCGAATTTGATCAGGGTTTGCAGTTTGGCGGGGCCCGCGACGCCGATATGGATGGGCAGGGAAATGCCCTCGGCGGCGAGGCGGTTGGCCCAGGCGATGACGGGGGCGGATTCAAAGCAGAACTGGGTGGTGATGGCCATCGCGGCATCGCTGCGGTTGGCGAAATCCTGTTTCCATTTCAGGGCTTGCAGGATGATCCTGTCACCGCCGTCGCGGTCGATGTCCTTGTTGCCCTCGGGGTGGCCCGCAACGTGCAAGCGGTCAAAGCCGTCAAACGCGCCTGTTTCGATCAGTTGCATGGAATTGTCGAAATCCCCGGCCGGCGTGTTCACGCCGCCACCCAGCAACAGCGCCTGATTGACACCCGCCTCACCCCTGTACCGGGCGACCCAGTCTATCAGCGTGGCCTTGTCATGGATGATCCGGGCGGGGAAGTGGGGCATGACGTCAAAGCCTTCGCCTGCGATGCGGCGGGCGGTGGCGACCATATCCTCGATCGGCGTGCCCTCGAGATGGGCGATGTAGACGCGGGTGCCGCGCGGCAGCAGAGCGCGGAAATCCTCGATCTTTTCGGCGGTACGGGGCATCACCTCGATGGAATAGTCTTGCAGAAAGGCTTCGACCGCGGGGGACAAATCGATCGGCGCTGCGTCGCGGCGGAAGTTGAACAGGGCCATCTCGGCCTCCTTATGTCAGGCGGTTTCGCGCCCTTCGGCGTTGATCAGGGATTTGAGGCGGTCAGTGTCGTAGGCGGCCTCCAGTTTTGCGGCCTCGGACGCGGCAACCTCGGCCGGGTCGCCATCAACCGTATAGGGCACGGCTTTGCGCCATTCGGCGAGGTAGGCGTCGGCATCCTTGGCACCGATCTTCATGGCGCAACGGTCGATGGCCTGCTCGAACCGTTCCGTCAGTTTTACCTTTGACCCCGACCGACCCTTGCCGACGATGATCTGGGCGGGAATGTCGCGCCAGTAGACGATGGTGACTTCGGCCATGTATGATTCCCCGGATGATGTTTGCCTCGTATAGCGTGACTTTCCGACAAGCGATGTCGGATTTCGACAGGATTGCACCCTGATGCGACCATGTTTCGCGGGGCGTGACGGACCTTGTGAAGTCAGGACAACAGGGTTAGCCTGTGTGCAACCATGAATGGAGGGCGATTATGACGCCCGAGCGTCCCCTGGGGGCGGACGCGATCCAACTGCCGGTCGAGCCACTTTGCAGCGGCGCGCGTCAGACAGAACCGTTTGCCCCCGAAATGACCGGGCCAGGGCAGCTTTACGCTGCTTTGGATCTGGGCACGAATTCCTGCCGGATGCTGATTGCCCAGCCAAGGGGCAGTCAGTTTCAGGTGTTGGACAGTTTCTCCAAAACGGTGCAGCTTGGCGCCGGGCTGGAGGCTTCGGGGCGCCTCAGCCGCGCCTCTATGGGGCGGACCTTGCAGGCTTTGCGCATCTGTCAGAAAAAAATCGAGAAACATGGCGTGCGGCACCTTCGGCTGGTCGCAACCGAGGCGTGTCGCCGTGCCCGCAACGGGCGTGACTTCATGCGGCAGATCAAGCGCGAAACCGGGCTGGTGGTCGAGATCATTGCGGCCGAGGAAGAGGCGCGGCTGGCGGTGATCTCTTGCGCGCCGTTGGTCCAGCCCGAGGCGGAGCAGTTGCTGGTCGTGGATATCGGTGGCGGTTCGACGGAACTGGTCTGGATCGACTTGTCCGCCGTAGTCCCTGCAGACCGGCCGCATGCGATCATGCGACTGCATTCGGGGTTCCATGCCCAAGGCGAGGGCGACGCCCGGGTCGTCGACTGGATTTCGGTGCCGTTGGGTGTCGCGACGCTGAAGGACCAGTTTGCCGATGTCGATGATGATGCGGCAAGGTTTGCCCTGATGTCGTGGTTTTTCGAGGAGCATCTGGCGGCCTTCTCACCCTATAACGCGGCGCAACCCCGGGCCGGGTTCCAGATCATTGGCACCAGTGGCACGGTCACAACAGTTGCGGCGTCGTTCCTGGGCCTCCGGCGGTACGACCGGGCCAAGGTGGATGGGTTGGTCATGACATCGGATCAGATCGACTTTGTCATCCGCGAATATCTGTCACTGGGGCCTGAAGGTCGGCGGACCGATCCGCGCATAGGGCGTGACAGACATACGCTGATCATGTCCGGTGCGGCTATCCTTCAGGCGCTGATGCGCGTATGGCCGACCGATCAGTTGTCTGTCGCGGACCGTGGTTTGCGCGAAGGGCTGCTTTATGCACAGATGAGCGCCGATGGCATGCTTGAGGATGGGCCTTTCGAATGACGGACAACAACACCCCTGGCCCCAAATCGTCTGGTCGCGGTCAACGTGAATTGCGCGTCCGGGTGAAAACCGCCAAGGGGCGCAAGCTGTCTTCGACGCTTTGGCTGGAGCGGCAGTTGAACGACCCTTACGTGATCCGGGCCAAGAAGGACGGCTATCGCGGGCGGGCGGCCTACAAGATTGCCGAACTGGATGAGAAGTTCGAGTTTCTGAAGCCCGGTATCCGGGTCGTCGATCTGGGTTGCGCGCCGGGTGGCTGGTGTCAGATCGCCGTCGGTCGCGTCAACGCCTTGGGCGAGAATGCCCGCAAACCCACAGGTTTTGTGCTGGGCGTGGATTTGCAAGAGGTCGAGCCGATTGCGGGCGCGCAGATTCACCAATTGGATTTTCTGGCCGACGGGGCCGAGGCTCAGGTCAAGGCATGGCTGGGCGGCAAGGCTGACGTGGTGATGTCGGACATGGCGGCGGCATCCTCGGGGCATAAGGGTACGGATCACTTGCGCATCATAGCATTGTGCGAGGCTGCGGCCGAGTTTGCCTTTGACGTGCTGGAGGAGGGCGGCTGTTTTGTCGCCAAGGTATTGGCGGGCGGCGCCGAAGTGCAGCTGCAGGCGACGTTGAAGCGCAACTTCCGCAAGGTGGCCAATGTGAAGCCCGCCGCGAGCCGGGCGGATTCGTCCGAAAAGTTCGTCGTGGCACAGGGATTTCGCGGGCGGCAGGATCTGGTTGAAGATGCGGGCGAACCCGAAGAATGACCGCACGTGGATGATGAGCGTGCAGGCAGTGCTCTTGTCGCTTGGGATTGATCCAAAATCGGCAATAATCCGCCGATGCCACTGCTGAAAAAAGCGCCAATTTGGCGTTTTTTCTATTCACACGGGAGAGCGAATCGTCAACCTTGCCAGGTACGGACCGGTCCGCAGTCCATGTGGACGAAGTTTGACCG
>JBBQGU010000106.1:0-10884 GCA_038323315.1 Rhodobacterales bacterium
CTGTTAACCGCGCCCATTCCGGTTCAGAGCGACAACACACTGGAAAACAAAGAAAATCATCCTTGTCCGGTATTTTGGCGTTTGCAAAACCATTCCCATCGAGCGCACGACTGGAATGGGCGCGGTTAACAGGTCCGGAGAATATCAGCCTGGAGAGAACACTTCCGGCTACTGCGGCACCGACGCCGGTTAACAGCCCAACCCGCATAACCCTCGAAAACAACGGGAAATTCTGGCCGAAGCAGGGTCGGGAGAAACGTTTCACAAAGGCAAGTGGCGGACAGAGAGGGATTCGAACCCTCGAGACGGTTCCCCGCCTACACACTTTCCAGGCGTGCGCCTTCGACCACTCGGCCACCTGTCCGTGATGGGGTGTTTACAGGGCGCGGGGCGCGGGGCGCAAGGGGGGTGGGGAAAATTGTTGGCGGGCGGAGAGGGTCGCCAATGCCTCAGGCCAAGGATAGCGTGACGCGGCGGTTGATGCGGCCCTTTTTCTCGATGCGGCCGATCTCGATGCGGCCTATTTCGCTGGTGCGGGCCACATGGGTGCCGCCGCAGGGCTGCAGGTCGATCTGGCCGATGCGCACCAGGCGCACCCGGCCCTGACCCACCGGCGGGCTGACCGACATGGTCTTGATCAGGCCGGGATTGGCCAGCAATTCGGCGTCGGTGATCCAGTCCTCGGTCACCGGCAGGTCGCGGTCGATCAGGCGGTTCACGGCCGCCTCGATCACCGACATGTCGCCCGGCGGGTCGGGCATGTCGAAATCCAGACGGCCCCGCTCTGCGCCGATCTGGCCGCCGGTCACGGCCAAGGGGATCACCACCGACAGCAGATGCAGCGCCGTATGCACCCTCATGTGGCGGTGGCGGCGGCTCCAGTCCAGGACCATGTGCACATCAGCGCCAACCGGCGGCATCGGGCGTGGCTCGGCGGCGACCAGCGCGACGTCGCCACCCTCGACCTTGACCGCCGTGGCGATGACCATGTCGCCGCCCTGCCATGTGATCCGCCCGCTATCGCCCGGCTGCCCGCCGCCGGTCGGATAAAACACCGTCCGGTCGGTGATGATCCCGCCCTCGGGCGTATAACCCGTCACGCGCCCGATGCAGTCGGTCAGATAAGCGTCGTCGCGGAACAAGAGTTCTGTCATCCTGTAACCTTCCTGTCAGATCGCTCGGCCCACAAGGCAGCCACAGCTTGTTGGTTCTGCACCCATTCGGCGTCGTTCAACGCCAGGACCGCAGCCTCATCCGCGCGTGCCTTCAGGTAATCGCGGTGGGCATTCGAAAACACCACGCCTTCGTCGGCAAAGCGGCGGGCGATCTGGTGGTTGATCTCGCTGCGGGTCTCCACCAGGAAATTCACGTCGCGCAGGATCATCCGCATCTCGAATGTCATCGCTTCGGCGCCAAAGGTCATCAGCGCCACGACGGGCGGCGGCGACAGCAAGACCAGCGGCTGCGCCTCGGCAATCTCGCGCAGGATCTTTTCCACCTTGCGGCTGTCCGCCGTATAGGGCACCGGCACCATCATGATCAGCCGCCCCGTCAGGCTGAAACGGGTCCAGTTGGTGACGCGGCCCGAGATCAGGTCAGAATTGGGCACGATCACGTCCGACCGGTCAAAGGTCTGGATGCGGGTCGACCGGACCGAGATCGAGGCGACGATGCCCTGCACCGTGCCCACCTCGATCCAGTCGCCCTCGGACACCGGGCGTTCGATCAGCAGAATGATGCCGGAGACAAAGTTCGACACCACGGTCTGCAGGCCAAAACCGATGCCGACCGACAGCGCGCCTGCGACAATGGCAAGGCCGGACAAGTCGATCCCGGTGGCCCGGATTGCGGCCAGCGCGGCGATGAATATGCCGACATAGCCCAGGCCCGACACCATGGCATTCTGCGCGCCCTGATCCATGCCGGTGCGCGGCAGAACCTGGGTTTTCATGGCACCTTGCAACAGCCGCGTCGCAGTCAGGCCGATGGCAAAGACTACGGCGAACAGCAGAAAATCCGTGGGCGAGATTTTGGTGCCGCCCAGCGCAAAGCCTTCCTGAAACCGGGTCCACACTTCGGTCAGGTCAGATACCCGTGCACCCCAGATCAGCGCGAACACCGGCAAAGTGGCCAGCGTCAGGGCAAAGCTGATCAGCACCGGGGTCAGCGCGTCGTGCTCGGCGCCATCGCTGCGGGTGATCAGCGCATAAAGATCGGTCGCCAGCCGCTGGATCAACAGCAACAGCGCCACCAGCCCCAGCGACAACGCCGCCGGAAACACCAGCGCCGACGCGGCCGAGATATAGCCGATCGCCGCCAGAACCGGCCCCAGCACTCCGATCGCCACCGCCGCCTTGCCGGTCCAGCTGATCAGCCTCTGGCGATAGATGCCGCCATTGTCGCCGCCCGGCGCGCCCGCGGCACTTTGGATCAACTGGCCCATCCGCAGCAGGATCACCGCCCCCACCAGAATGATCGGCAGGCTCAGAACCGAGGTTGCCGCATCCGAAATGCCCAGCGGGTCCATCGCCACCCGCCGCAGCCGTGCAATCGCCAGCAACACACCAAAGGCCGAGGCGAGAAATCGCCCCTGCGCCCGCTTTTCCTGCGACAATGGCAGGATCGCGGCCTCGCTCTCGCCCGGCGGAAAGGCGCGGTTGCCCAGCCAGACGGCGGCAAACAGCGCCAACCCGATCTGCCCCAGATCCCCCGCGATCCCCGTGCCGACCCTGCCCAGCATCTGGCTCAGTGTCAGCGCCTGCGACAACGCGATGACCCCCAACGCCGGCACGATGATCAACCCCAGCGAGGCGACAAAATCCCACAGGCGCCGTCCGCGTTGCGTGGATGGCCCCCGCAGCATCTCGATCAGCCGGTGCATCCACAGCCGCCCGCGCCACAGAATGACAAACGAGAATATCAGCAGCGGCAGGATCAGCAGCAGATTATCGGCCAAGGCACTGCGCGACATCGGGTCTGCGGTTTTCCGCAACGTCTCGTTGCCCAGCGTGGTGGCGGTCAAGGTCAACGCGCCCCAAGCCTCTGGCCAGTTGCCGGGATAGAGCGGGTTCGGCCACAGCTTCAGCAATTCGTCGGCCTGCCGTTCGCGCATGGCCCGGTCAATCTCGCCGATCAGCCCATCGGCGCGGCGGTACGCTTCATCCGCCGCAATGCCCGGGGCTTGCAGCCTGATCAACTGGTCCGACAGCGCCTGCCTGCGCCGGGCAATCTCCTCGGCCTCGGTAGCGCCATCTACGGGGGCGGGGCCCAGCGCGTCGATCTGCTCGCGCAGTGTCACGATCCGCGCGGCATTGGCGCTTTGCGCCCCCAGCAGCGCCTCGCGCCAGTCGGCCAGTTGCGACCGCATGCGTTCCAGTTCGATGTTGGTGGCGCTGCGGCTTTGCGTGGCGTTTTCGGCCCGCACTGCCATGCGCTCCCACCCGGCATAGTCCAGCGCGCCCGAATTGCCGCCCCCCGCATTGGCCCCGGCACTGCCGCCAGCCTGCCCGCCACTTTGCGGCGCAAACCCACCCGAGATCGGCTGATCGTCCTCGGTGTCGTCGACCTGTGGGGCGATGACCTCGGTCTGACCCGGCGGCCTGACCAGCGTGCCAGAAGGATCGGCACGAACGGCATCTGGCGCGTCGACCGTGGCTGGCGCGTCGACCGTGGCTGGAGCTTCGACCGTGGCTGGAGCTTCGACCTTTGCAGGTGCCCCGCCCCCTGCCTCCTGCGCGCGCCCCGCCTGCGCCCCCAGGACCAGCACGCACACAGACAAGGCCAGCACCGACCCGGCGCAAAGCCTTGCGATGCTGCCCTGCCGGCCCGTCGTCATGCGTCCTCGTACACCGTGGGAATGGCTTGCGGCGCACGGTCCAGCCATTTGGGCACCGGCAAACCCTTTTCCTTCAGGAAAGCCGGGTTGAAAATCTTGGATTGATAGCGGTTGCCATAGTCGCACAGGATGGTGACGATGGTATGCCCCGGCCCCATATCCCGCGCCATCCGAATGGCGCCCGCGATGTTGATGCCGCTCGATCCGCCCAGACAAATCCCCTCATCCTCCAGCATCTCGAACACCAAAGGCAGCGCTTCGGCGTCCGGGATACGGTAGCTGTAGTCGGGCGTGAACCCTTCCAGATTGGCGGTGATCCGGCCCTGCCCGATGCCTTCGGTGATGGATGTGCCGGGACTGTCAAACTTCCCTGTCGTATAGAATGAATACAAGCCCGCCCCCTCCGGGTCCGCCAGCCCCATCTTGACGCCCCTCGGTTGCAACGCCATGCCAACGCCCGCCAAAGTGCCGCCCGAACCGACCGCGCAGATGAACCCGTCAACCCGGCCCTCGGTCTGCTCCCAGATCTCGGGGCCGGTCATCTCGATATGGGCCTGCCGGTTGGCTATGTTGTCAAACTGATTGGCCCAGATCGCCCCATTCGGCTCGGTCCGCGCCAAAGCCTCGGCCAGACGACCCGAATAACGCACATAATTGTTGGGGTTCTTGTAGGGTGCCGCCGGAACCTGCACCAATTCGGCCCCCGCCAGCCGGATCATGTCCTTCTTTTCCTGGCTTTGGGTTTCCGGGATCACGATCACGGTCCGAAACCCCATGCTGGCACCAACCAGCGCCAGACCGATCCCGGTATTGCCCGCCGTTCCCTCGACAATCGTACCGCCCGGCCGCAGATGCCCCTTCGCCACCGCATCCTTGATGATGTACAGCGCCGCCCGATCCTTGACCGACTGGCCGGGGTTCAAGAACTCGCATTTGCCAAGGATCGTGCAGCCTGTCATCTCGGATGCCCGCTTCAGCCGCAACAACGGCGTGTTCCCGATCGTCTCGGCTAGGTCTTGGTGAATGCGCATGGGCCTGATCCTTTGGGTCACTGCCCAAGGTGTAAGACGCTCCGCCCCCAAACTCAATGGGGGGGCGACCCGTCACGGCATGACGCCGCGCCAGACCCGTGGTTGATGCGCCACAAGTTCGCCCGCCACCAGCGCCGCCCCCGCATGGGTCAGATGGCCGTAATCATGGGCAAGGGGCATGGTCCCGACATAGGCACGGCACGCCTGTCCCCGGCACAAAAGCTCGGGCAACAGGATCATCTCGTCAGGCATGTTTGAAACCCGAGATGACGAAAAGATGTTGGCCCCAAGCTGGCCAGCCGACAAAAGGCTTGGGTTGGCGTGAAACAGGATGACCGGCACAACCGCCACCGCGCACAGTCCCGCAACCTCGGGGCGATATTTCAACCGCGACCTCCACCATCCCGCCAAAGGATGCAAACCGGTCTCGCCTCGCGCGTTTGCAGTGGTGTCACCCGTCAAGGCAAGGTCGACGGCGGGGTGGGGTGGAAACCTTTCCACCTGGTTAACAGAAAAAGGTAAGTCATTATGAATGCAGTATAAAAAAAGATGTCATTTCCGACGACATCGCAAGACAAAGGGGGCATCAGCCCCCTTTCGATCCTCCGATTCCTTGGCGGTTCAGGCCGACACCAGCAACCCATCCGCCTTCAATCCGGCATAGCATTCGTCCAGGCTGGTCCTTGCCCGTGCGATCAGGATATCAATCTCCTCCGGCGTGATCACCAGGGGCGGCGAGATGATCATCCGGTCCCCCACATGCCGCATGATCAGATTGTTGGCAAAGCACCGCTCGCGGCACCGATAGCCCACAGTCCCCGTCTCGCTGGCAAATTTTGCCCGGCTGGCCTTGTCCGGCGTCAGCGCAATCGAGCCCATCAGCCCGACCAGCTTGGCCTCGCCCACCAGCGGATGATCGGTCAACCCCGACCACAACTTCCAAAGGTAAGGGTTGGCCACATCGCGGACATGGTCAACGATATGCTCTTCCTGAATGATCCGCAGGTTCTCCGACGCCACAGCCGCCGCCACCGGATGGCCGGAATAGGTATAGCCGTGGTTGAAATCTCCGGCCCCGCCCATGACCTCGGCCACCTCGTCACAAACGATCGACCCGCCAATCGGCTGATACCCCGACGACAACCCCTTGGCGATGGTCATGATATGGGGCTTGATCCCGTAGGTCTGCGACCCGAACCAATTCCCCGTCCGCCCAAACCCCGTGATCACCTCATCCGCGATCAACAGGATGCCATATTTGTCGACGATCCGCTGAATCTCGGGCCAATAGGTGGCCGGAGGAATGATCACCCCACCGGCCCCCTGCACCGGCTCACCAATGAACGCGCCAACGCTCTCGACACCCAACTCCAGGATCTTCGCCTCCAACTCCTGCGCCCGCATCAGTCCGAACGCCTCTGGCGTCATATCCCCGCCCTGCGCCCACCAGTTCGGCTCGCCGATATGCACGATCCCGTCGATCATCCCGCCATGGTCATGGATCGACTTCATGCCGCCCAAAGACCCGCCGCCCATGGTCGAGCCGTGATAGCCGTTCTTGCGCCCGATGATCACCCGCTTGTCAGGATGCCCCTTGATATCCCAATAGCGCCGCACCATCCGGATATTGGTGTCATTCGCCTCGGACCCGGACGAGGCGAAGAACACATGGTTCAAATCCCCCGGCGCCAACTCCGCCAGCTTGGCGGCCAAGGCGATGGCGGGGATATGGCTGGTCTGGAAAAACGTGTTGTAATAGGACAACTCATCCATCTGCCGCGCCGCTGCAACCCCCAATTCCGGCCGACCATAACCGATATTCACACACCAAAGCCCGGCCATGCCGTCGATGATCCTGTTGCCCTCGGTATCCGTCAGCCAGACTCCCTTGGCCGATTTCATGATCCGCGCCCCCTTGCGGGCCAAAGCGGCATTTTCGGTAAACGGGTGCATGTGATGCGCCGCGTCCAGCGCCTGCAGTTCGGCCGTCGGCATGTGGTTGGTGATCTTGTTCATAGTGGCCCTCGCGGCAAGGTGAAGATGCGCCCGATTCCCAGCGGGCAACCTTTCACCGTAATATGATCAAATGCAGATCATTTCAAGAAATTTGATCAAATTTCACCACGCGCCAAAGCCAGCCTGACCTGACCCACCCCCTGCTCGATATCCCGCCCCATTGCGGCGGCCAGACCAGCAGCATCGCCCCGCGCCATCGCGGCCAAAGCCTCCACATGCAGGTCCGGCAATGCCAGCGCCCCCTCGCGCGCCACAACCACCCGCAGGCTCGGCCCAAACCGCAGCCACAAGGATCGTGCCATATCCACCAGAACCTCGGCCCCCGACGCCTCATACAGCGCAAAGTGGAACGCATGGTTGTGCTGCAGATAGGCCTGCACATCATGCGCCTCGATCGCGGCATAGATCGGCCGGTCCAACTCCTGCAACCGCGCCAGCAACGCATCCGAGACATGCGCACAGGCCAGTTCGGCCAGCTTCGGCTCGATCGTCGCCCGCGCAAACGCGATCTGGTCCAGCAGGCCCGCCGTCAACCGCGGCACCGTCACCCGCCGGTTGCCCTGCGGCATCAACGCCCCCTCGGCCGTCAACCGCCGTATCGCCTCCCGCACCGGGGTCATCCCGACGCCCATATCCGCGATCAGCCCCTGAATGGTCACCGGCTGCCCCGGCGCCAGAATCCCATACAGGATCCTGTCGCGCAGACGCGTATATGTAACCTCATGAGTCGGTATCTTGCGGTCCTCGGCGTTCATCACGGTCCCAGTTTGATCAAATGGGTTATGACGGCTTTTCCGCGGCATTCAAGCGCGCCAATGCGTCAACCTGCGGAAATCCCCGCTCCACCCCCGCCTGTCAGGTCAACGGCCCATATCCTGCATAAGCGTAAGATAGAACTGGCGTGGCAGGCCGTCGTCTGGGGTCAATATCCCTGACTTCCCCCCTTCATTCCGATAAAAATACTCCACAAGGGGGTCAGGGGGAGTGTGAAACTCCCCCGGTTCCGCCCTCAGCGCAGCAAAGCCCGCGCGTCCTCGATGCCCAACGCCTCGGGCCGCGTGCAGGTCGTGGTCAGCGTCACAAACGCCCCCGTCTCGCCCGATTTCAGGATCGACGTCATCACATCCACCCCGTGCAACGTCCGCTCCAGCGAACACCGATGCTCGCGCCCTGCCAAATGCGCTTGCGCCATATCGGCAAGTCCCGCCGCGCGATAGTTGGCCAATGGTCCGCGCGGGCTGTCCTGATTGGTCTTGTAGAACGGGTGATCCCATGGCTCCTGCACCTCAGGCTGCCCGCCCGGCAGCGCCACCTCGACCGTGCCGCCGAAAAAGTTCGGGTCGGGCACATACAGCGTGCCCTGGGTGCCATACAGTTCGAAGTGACTGCGCTTGTGGTGCCAGACATCCCACGAGGCCGAGAAACTGATCGTCGCCCCCGAATGAAACTCCAGCAGCGCTTGAATGTTCGACGGCGTGTTGACCTTGATCTGCTCACCCTTGCGCGGGCCCGACCCGATGGTCCGCTCGGGTTCGGCGCTGGATGTCAACGCCGCCACCCGCTTGACCGGCCCCAGCAGGTTGATCAGCGTGGCAATATAATACGGCCCCATGTCCATCACAGGCCCGGCACCGGGCTGATAGAAGAATTCAGGCGACGGATGCCAGCTTTCCGGCCCATGCGCCTGAATGGCGGCATTGCCCGTGGTGATCTCGCCCACCGTGCCCGCATCCAGGATCGCGCGCGCCATCTGATGCGCGCCGCCCAGGAACGTGTCTGGCGCACAGCCCACCGACAGCCCCTTGGCCGCCGCCAGATCGCGCAACGTCACCCCCTGCTCCAGCGTCAGAACCAGCGGCTTTTCGGAATAGGCATGCTTGCCCGCCTCCAGTATCCGCTTGCTGATCCCATAATGCGCATCCGGGATCGTCAGGTTGATGATGATGTCCAGATCGTCACTGCCCAGCAGATCGTCCACCGACTGCGCCCTGACACCAAACTCCGCCGCCCGCGCCGTGGCCGCTTCCATGTTTATATCCGCGACCGCCCGCACTTCCAGCCCCTTGAACAAAGGTGCCAGCCGCAGATAGGCCGATGAGATATTGCCGCATCCAATGATGCCGATGCCCAGATCCGTCATGTTTTCCCCCATAATCCTTAAAACGTCGCGCCAGCCGCCAGCGACCGCGTCGCAAAACGCCGGTCATCGGCCGGATTGTCATGCTCCATCACATGATACCGAACGCCCGCCGCCTTCAACGCTGCCGAGATTGCCGCCCAGTCTACCGTCCCATGCCCTACATCCGCCCAGCCGTCCTCGTCCAAGGCTTCGCCCTTTTTTGCAAGATCCTTGACATGCGCCGATGTGATCCGCCCTTTGAACGCCTCGATCCATGCAAGGGGATCAGACCCGCCGCGCAGCACCCAAGCCACATCCATCTCCCATTCCAGCGCCGGGCCGCCGGTCAATATCTGGAACATCGGCACCGTACCATCGGCACAGCCGGCAAATTCAAAGTCATGGTTGTGCCAGCCAAAGCCCAGACCCGCAGCGACAAGTGGCGCCCCCGCCTTTTGCAACCTGGCGCCAAACGCCTTCCAACCCGCGCCGTCCGATGGCCGGTCCGCAGGCATGACATGCGGGCAATACACCTTTGTCATGCCCACGGTCTTGGCGACCTTGATCACGAAATCCGGGTTGCTTTCGATCATCGGCAACCCGAAATGCCCGGTCGACATGGTCAACCCATTGGCCCGCAAACCCTCGACCAACACCGCCAACGTGGCGTCATCGGAATACAGGCCCCCGAACCCTTCGGTATCCTTGTACCCGACCTCGGCCAGCATCTTCAGCGTGTCCGACAGCGGCGGAAAGTTGCGCGAAGAGTAGAGTTGATAGCTGAACATCATATCGTCCTTTCAGTGCGACCCATAGGTCGCGGAATGCAGATCACGCAGGGTGAACTTCGGCACCGGTCCCGGCACCGCGGGGGTAAAGACCACCTCGGCGGGATAGTCCGGAAAGATCGTAAACGCGTTCATCGAAAAGCGACCCGGCTGATCGGCTTCCACCGCGACATACAGCGCCAACGCCCCGGCCGTAATGGTGATTTTCCAGCCATCCCCCTCGGCGGCGATATCCTGCTTCAGTTTGGGCGGCAAAAGGTCATAGGTTTTCCATGGCTTGGGCGCAAACACATCACCCGAATGCCGTCCGCCCTTGCTGTGCCAGACGGTCGCCAACACTTCGCCGTCGTTCACCGCATCGCGCAGAACATGCGTCACACTGACCGCCTTGTCCGGGTCCGCCGTCACGGGATAATTGCCCAGCAACCGCACCGATCCATCCATCGCCGCCGCATAGACGTCCAGTTCCAGCGCCACCACGTCCTGCGTGTCATTCACCACCCGAAGATCGAACGCCTCGGCACCCGGCACGGCCACGACGGTGACGGGCGCATAGAACTCTTTCGTCATATGGTGCAACAACTTCCACCCGCCGCCATGATCCAGCGACGCCCAGGAACACACCGGCCATGTATCATTCAACTGCCAGATCAGCGTGCCCATGCAATGCGGTTTCAACCCGCGCCAATGCGTGACCGCCGTCTTGATCGCCAACCCCTGCTGGACCTGCGACAGATAGACGAAATTCTCGAAATCCACCGGAAAGCGGAAATACCGGAACATCGTCTCGGCAATCCGCGCATTGCCCCCGGCGTTCTTTTGATGGCTTTCCATCACGGGGGCAGCAATGTTGAAATCCTTAGGGTCCGCAAATTTTCGGATCACATCCATCGACGGATAGCTTTGAAATCCGAATTCTGAACAGAACCGGGGCGACACGTCCCGGTAGTGATCAAAATCCCGCCCCTCATGCCAGACCGACCAAAAGTGCATGTCGCCCTTGCTGTCGTCGTGCCAGGCATCGACGAAATCCATCGGCCCCGGCGACGGGCTGCTGGGCCACCAAACCGCCCCCGGCACCGCCGCCTTCCACGC
>JBBQGU010000107.1:0-10878 GCA_038323315.1 Rhodobacterales bacterium
TGTTGCGCAGGCCATTTTTCCAACCCTCCTGCAGGCATTCGTAAACGTTCCCCTCGTCCAGTTCGGCGTCACCGACCAGCGCAACCATCCGGCCCATGGGCCGATCCGTGCTCCATGATTTCGCGGCGATATAGTCCTGCACGATCGAGGCAAACGAGGTGACTGCGACACCCAGACCAACCGAACCGGTGGAAAAATCCACGTCGTCGTCATCCTTGGTGCGCGACGGATAGCTTTGCACCCCGCCAAAGCCGCGAAAATTCTGCATCTTCTCCCGGCTCTGGTTGCCCATCAGATATTGCATCGCATGAAACACCGGCGCTGCATGCGGCTTGACCGCCACGCGGTCTTCGGGGCGCAGGGCGCTGAAATACAGCGCCGTCATGATCGAAACCATCGACGCCGACGACGCCTGATGCCCGCCGACCTTGATGCCGTCAGACTTTGGGCGAATGTGGTTGGCATTGTGGATCATCCAATGCGACAGCCACAGCAAGCGCTGTTCGATTGTATTCAGGTGGGGTTGCGGCACAGCGGCAAATCCTTGATTTTCGAAGGAAATTGTATCACCGCACACAGAGCGAAAGGTTGCGTTTGGTCTGCAATTATGACAATTATTAGTAGATATCACTTAATTTGGTGACGTTTATAGTGACTATGGCCAAGATCGATGACATCGACAGGCGCATCCTGCGCCGGTTGCAGGCCGATGGCCGCGCGACATTGGCCGAGATTGCTGACGCGGTCGGCCTTAGCGCCACACCCGTCGCCCGCCGCCTTCGCGCGCTGGAGCAAAGCGGTGTGATCACAGGTTACCGTGCCATGATCGACGAAGTGGCTTTGGGCTTTGGCGTGTCGGTTTTCGTTTCGGTCAGGCTTGATCGCCAGATAGATGGCGCTCTTGCAAGGTTCGAAGCCGCGATCCGCACGTTGCCCGAGGTGGTGGATTGTTGGCTGATGACGGGAAACCGCGACTACCTGCTGCGTGTTGCCACCGCCGATCTGGCCGAGTTCGAGAGCTTTCTGGTCGGCCGTCTGACCAAGGTTCCGGGTGTCGCATCGATCGAATCTTCGATTCCTTTGCGAAGGGTAAAAGCTGACATGGTCAGGACGATTTGACCCGAATGACATTGCTTCGGCCTGTCAGGGGCCACCAAACTATGGCAAAGTGAACCGTCAATATCTACGTCCCGATTTTCTGTCGGCGGATGGTTCTGATGCTGGCCGGTTTTTCATCGGCAGATCTCCGGAGTGCAATGCAGTTCTTTAAAAAACGCGGGTCAGGGGGTTATTCAATTGGCCTGCCTTTGGCGCTATTCATCACTTCGTTAACCTGTTTGGCGTTCCTCTACTTCAGCGGCAGTCTGGATCAAGCCGGAAATGGCGTCATGGCTCGGGTTGACCAGGCACTTGCATTTTTCTTGGCGGATTTTCGCACACCTGCGGTCGTTCGCGTTTTCAGCATCGTCACGGCGTTCGGATATTGGGGTGTCGTGGTCGCCATGGCCACAACATTGTCGATCCTGCTGTGGCTAAGCCGGAAATCACTTTATCTCATCGGCTTATGGGTGGCGCTGGCGGGGAATCAGATTTCAGTGAACCTGCTTAAGGCAATTTTTGCGCGGGTTCGGCCCCAATTGGCGTATTACCAAGAAAGCAGTTATGCCTTTCCAAGCGGCCACAGTGCAGTCAGCGCGGCATTTTTCGGGTTTTTGATGTATCTGGCCATCCGAGAACGGATCATGGCTGTATGGACCGCGATGACGGTCGGTGTGCTGGCTATTCTGCTGATCGGGCTGAGCCGGCTGATACTTGACGAGCATTATCTGAGTGACGTGCTGAGCGGCTATTTGGTGGGCGCCGTTTGGGCTGTGTCAGGCGCATGGTTGGTCGAACGCGGACGCTCGCCTGATCCAATTGCGCCATCTTTGCCCGACCGATCCCGGGCTGCCGAGCTTGCCATCATTGTGGTCGGCGTGTTGGTCGTGTCGTTGTTGGCGATGAATTATCGGGATAATTTGGTTATTCTTCCCATTCCCAGCGCGGCGCCTTGAAACGCCTGCGCTAGCGCCAGCCTTGGGCGGTTGACGTGAAGGTCACCGAACTTATCGCCGCAAAACAGGCAGAATTGTCAGTGAAGGCGTGTCGAGTCACGGTCATCTGATCTTTATCGATCTCCAGCACATTAAAATCGTTGACTTCACCGCGCAGGCGGTTTGAAAGGCTGGTGCCGGCATGAATTTGCAACGCCGCTGAACGTCCTTCCACATGGGCGTAGGGTTCGGCGCGCCAACTGTGCAGATGACCCGATAAAATCGCATCGACACCGCATTCCGCAAGGCGGCGAAGACCGGTTGAAGCCCCGCGCATCAGGCTTTTGGCCTCACCAGGCAGATGTTCCAGCGGGTGATGTGCGACGACGAAATGTCGGCGGCCGTCATTCGAGTTGCCAAAGATTGCGCAAACGCGCCGCATGGCCTTTGATCGGAACCAGCCGCGCTGCCAGGCAAAGGGATTGACCGTGTTGACGCCGATCACCACAATCTCGTCATCTTGGAATGTCGGATGCATATCGGACGTGATCCATCGCCGATACCGACGCCATGGCATGAACAGGCGCAGGAACAGATTGTGCAAGGGCACGTCGTGGTTGCCCGGAACGCAAAGGGTAGCAGCCTGCAAACCCTTGATGAAATCAGCCGCCGCCGCAAACTGTTCATGCGTCGCCCGCTGGGTCAGATCACCCGATATTATGACCAGATCCGGAGCCATGGCGTTGACGGACGACAGCAGGGGCCCGAGGACTTCGGGCCGGTCGCGTCCAAAATGCAAATCAGAAAGGTGCACTAGCCGCCTCATCGCACTCCCGTCATACGTTCGGCGGGCACCAGCACGCGCAAGGCGTTTTGCACGACCCGGAAGTGAAACGGCCCCGGTATCCTTTCTCGTTCACCGTCTTTGGCGATGGTGCGTGCTTTGCGGGTCGACCGACCACTGCTTTCAATGACGATGTCCTTGCCACCCACCAACTCGAAATTCCCAGGGGATACCGTGCGGCCCAGAACGACCGCAAATGCAAGGCGGATCATGCCAAGCCGGTTGGTGTCCGGCGCGATGAACACGGCCATCTCGCCGGCCTCGATCTTGTCCGTGCCCTCCAGCGACATCTGGCGCAGCTGATAGGCATTGTTCACGATGAACACGAGAGGGCTGCGAATGTTGCGGCTCGTGCCATCCAATGTCAGCTTCAGCCGCAGAGGGCGTGCCAATGTGAACAAAGTCTTTATGACAGCCCAATAGGCAGCGATCTGACTGCGGCCCCAACGACGATAGATTTCTTCCCGGTTCTCCAGAATGGCTGGATAGACGCCCAGACTGGCATTGTTCAGAAACATGCGATCATTCACCGTCGCCACCCTCAATGGCATTGAATGACCATCCACGATCACTTTGGCCGCTGCCTCGATCTCCATGGGAACGTCAAGCGAGCGGGCGAAGTAATTGAAGGTGCCCAATGGCAGAATGCCCATCAAGGTCGTGCTTCCCGAAAGACTTTGTGCAACCGAACAGATGGTTCCATCACCACCAGCGGCTACAATCGTCTGATACCCTTCTTGCAGCGCTTTTTCGGTTTCAGCCATCAAAAGCGCGCCCTTTTTGATGACTTTCAGCGCGACTTCGGCTCCGTGCGCTGCAAACGCGGCCCGAATATTCTCAGGTCGCGATTTGGCATCTGGTTTACCCGATCCGATGTTAAGAATGACACAGATGGTTGGGGTTTTCAAAAACTAAGCTCCTCATCCTCAAACTTCGACTGATTCCGGAAGCCATGCCCCGCCAATGCTCACGCAAAGCACAACTCGGGCCGCAGCTTCCTGGTTCCAGCAAGAACTGGAAGAGGAGGCTTGTCAGCCGAGCAGGCGGGTTTGGGATGCGCCAGTGATTTTTGTGGTTTGAATTTGGCCTTCAGGTTGATCGGACTGAAAGGCGACTTCGGTGAATTGCTGCGTGCGGCCCAGTCGCGGACCTTCGACCAGAACCTGATGCGTTTGGCCGATCTGGGCCTGCAAATGGCCGGTCAGGGCCAAATCACCGGCAGCGCGCAGGCGGGCGGCGCGATTCTTGACGTCGGGGCCACGTACCGGCGGCATGCGTGCAGCGGGGGTTCCTTTGCGCGCGCTATAGGGGAAGACGTGCAGGAAGGTCAGGTTGCAGTCGGCGATCAGGTTCAGGCTTTGCCGAAACATCGCTTCGGTTTCGGTCGGAAAGCCTGCGATCAAATCGGCACCAAACACCATGTCAGGACGCAGACGGCGCGCCTCCTCGCAGAAGGCGATCGCGTCTTCGCGCGTGTGACGGCGCTTCATGCGTTTCAGAATCAGGTTGTCGCCCGCTTGCAGCGACAAGTGCAGATGCGGCATCAGTCGGGGTTCGGTGGCAATGGCCTGCATCAGCGCGTCATCCGCCTCGATGCTGTCAATCGAGCTGATCCGCAGGCGCGACAGGTCGGGCACCAGCCGCAGGATGCGATTCACCAGATCCCCAAGCCGGGGCTGCGCCGGCAGGTCAGCGCCCCAGGAGGTGAGGTCGACGCCCGTCAGCACCACCTCGTTGAACCCGTTGTCCACCAGCCGTTTGATCTGATCCACCACCACGCCTGCCGGGACAGAGCGCGAGTTCCCGCGACCGAACGGGATGATGCAAAATGTGCAGCGGTGGTCGCAGCCGTTTTGCACCTGAACATAGGCCCTGTGGCGGCCAAAGCCGTCGATCAGGTGGCCGGCGGTTTCGCGGACTGACATGATATCGTCGACCTGGACCTTTTCGGTGATGCCGATCAGGTCGGGCGCAGCGATCGCGGCCCAGGTCGCTGCCTGCATCTTTTCATGGTTGCCAATCACCAGCGTCACCTCGGCCATCTCGGCAAAGGTTTCCGGCTCGGTCTGCGCGGCGCATCCCGTCACGATGATCGCAGCACCGGGGTTTTCGCGGGACAGGCGGCGAATGTCCTGCTTGGCCTTGCGCACAGCCTCGGCCGTCACGGCGCAGGTGTTGACGATCACCGCGTTTTGCAGGCCCGCGGCGGCGGACAATTCCTTCATCGCCTCGGTCTCATAGGCGTTCAGGCGGCAGCCAAGGGTGGCAAACACGGGCGTATTCATGCGTTTTCGGCCAGGAATGCCGGGCTGAGCCAGCCGTCAAAAACCCGCGCCACGGGGCCGGTCATCCAGACGCCATCGTCGCGCCAATCCACCTCCAGCACACCACCATCCAGTTGCAGCGTGACCTGCCGCCCCGTCAGCCCGCGCAAATGTGCGGCAACAGCCGTCGCACAGGCACCTGACCCACAGGCAAGCGTCACACCGGCCCCGCGCTCCCACACGCGCATCCGCAGATGGTCAGGCGCTGTCAATGAGGCGAATTCCACATTGGTGCGGTTGGGGTACAGGGGGTCATGTTCATAGCGCGCACCCTGTTCGGCCAGATCGACCGCCTCGGCATCGGCGACAAAGATAACGCAATGCGGGTTGCCCATGCCCACTGCCACCGGATCACCCGGCAAAGGCAGGTGCAGCGGGTCAACCCGATGCGACAGCGGCACCTGATCCCAATCCAGCTGCGGGGCGCCCATGTTGACAGACACCAGGCCATCCGCCCGCCGAACCGCCCGCAACTGCCCGCGCACAGTTGTCACAGACACCGCATCACGGCCGGTTTCCCGCAGGATGAAATCGCACACACAGCGCGTGGCATTGCCACAAGCCTCGGCCCGCGTGCCGTCGTTGTTCCAGAAATCCAGCGCGAAATCGGCGCTAGACGACGACCGTATCTCGGCCAGTTGGTCAAACCCTATGCCCCGGTTGCGGTCGCCCAAAGCCTGCGCCAACGCAGCCGTTGCGACCGCTTCGCGCCCACGCGAATCGATAACCACGAAATCATTGCCCGCCCCATGCATCTTCATGAAGCCAAGGCCCATCTGGCCGCCCAACTGTTCCATGCCGCACCCATACGCCGCCTTTCCCGATTTTGCCAGTCCTTTGCCAAAGCCCGCCCCAGGCAGGACCATTCAGAAAAATGCC
Source organism: Rhodobacterales bacterium (assembly GCA_038323315.1). Lineage (GTDB taxonomy): Bacteria > Pseudomonadota > Alphaproteobacteria > Rhodobacterales > Rhodobacteraceae > Stagnihabitans. The sequence goes on from JBBQGU010000107.1 coordinate 6,081, forward strand.
AAAGCGGGGTTGACGCGCCGCCACGCTTTACGTACCTAGCCGCGCAGTGGGCCGGTAGCTCAGCCGGTAGAGCAACTGACTTTTAATCAGTAGGTCTCGGGTTCGGATCCCGACCGGCTCACCAACTCCTCCAAGGGCTCGGGCAGCAATGTCCGGGCCCTTTGGTTTGGTACGGCGCTGAATGACACCGGCCAATGCCAAGCAGCATTGCGGCAAGAGTGCAGGTTGACTAGCATCCCGAATGGCCACTGGGGAAACATGATGCAGATCGACCTGAATGCGGATCTGGGTGAGGGGTATGGCCCCTGGACCATGGGCGATGACGCTGCGATGTTGCAGGTCGTCAGCAGCGCCAATGTCGCCTGCGGCGGCCATGCCGGCGACCCGGAGGTCATGTTCGCCACGCTGGTTCTGGCCAAGACGCGGGGCGTCATGGTGGGGGCGCATCCGGGCTATGCTGATCCTCTGGGCTTTGGGCGGCGCGTTATCCCCATGTCTGTCCCAGAGATCGAGCGGATGGTTGCCGCACAAATTGGCAGCCTGATGGGCGTCGCAGCCCTGGCAGGGGTGCGGGTCGGTTACGTCAAGGCGCATGGTGCTTTGGCCAATCTGGCAGCCGACAATGGTGATGTGGCGGATGCCGTGGTTCGGGCGGTTCGTGCGGTGTCGCGCGACCTCGCCTATCTGGCGATATCTGGCACCTGTCAGCAGGATGCCGGACTAAGGGCCGGCTTGCAGACGTTTTCCGAGGTGTTTGCCGACCGCGCCTATCTGCCCAACGGCCGTCTGGTGCCGCGCAGCCACCCTGCGGCGATGATCCATGACCCGGCGGCGGCGTCAGCGCGGCTGCTGGGGTTTGCTCAGACGGGGTTGATGCCTGTGCTGGACGGTGCTGCCATCCCGTTGCAAGGCCAGTCGATCTGCGTGCATGGCGACAGTCCGGGGGCAACAGCGATGGCGCGGGACGTGGCCTTGGCGTTGCGTGCGGCAGGACTTGGCATCAAGTCGTTTTTGGCGTGAGCTTTCCCGCATTCCGCCCCGTCGCCGACCGCGCCGTGCTGGTCGAATTCGGATCGGTGATCGCGCCCGAGGTTCATGCGCAGGTCGTCCGACTGGACCGGTTGTTGACGGTTGCGCCGCCCTTGGGGCTGATCGAGGTGACACCGGCCTATGCCAATCTGATGATCAGCTTTGACCCTCTGGTGACAGACCATGACGCAATGATCGCCGCAGTTCTAGGCGTGCTGTCAGGGCCGGAACCCACATTGGCCCCGCCCCGCCTGCATGACATTCCCGTCTGTTATGACGCAGATCTGGGCACTGATCTGGTGCAGGTCGCGCAGTTGAAAGGCATGTCGCCCGAGGCGGTCATCGCCGCACATCTGGACGCTGCGTACCGGGTTTATCTGTACGGCTTTGCGCCCGGCTATGCTTACCTGGCGGGTACGCCTGACGCCCTGCATCTGCCGCGCAAACCGGCGGCGGTGCGGGATATTCCGGCGGGCCGTGTGATCATCGCGGGGCCGCAATGCATCGTGACAACATTGAAAATGCCGACCGGGTGGTGGATCATCGGCTCGTCACCGGCAAAGATACTGCGCGAGGGTCCGCAGCCGTTCTTGTTCGCCGTGGGTGACACGGTGCGCTTTCACCGGATCACACGGGCGGTGCATGATGCGCTGTGACCTGCGTGTCAGCTTTGCAGGGCCGCTTTGCAGCCTGCAAGATGCCGGGCGGACGGGGTTCCTGCGGTTTGGTGTGCCGGGGTCGGGGCCGATGGACCGCGCGGCTTTGGCCGTGGTGAATGCAGCGTTGGGCAACCCGGCGGGGCAAGTGGGGGTCGAGGTTTCTCTCGGCGGGTTGACTCTGGACTGTATCGCGGGCGAGGTCAGCTTTGCTGTGGCAGGTGGTGGCTTTGGTCTGCGGCTGGCGGACCGGGTTCTGGCCCCGTGGTCGGTCGCGACCCTGCGCGCAGGGCAAAAGCTGACGATCCGCGCGGGGGCCTGGGGGTCTTGGGCCATGCTGGGCTTTGCGGGCCGGGTACAGGGGCAGAATTGGCTTGGCAGCCTGTCGACCCATTCGCAATCGGGGCTGGGGGGCGGTGCGGTCATTGCGGGTCAGGCCCTGGTCATCAACGCCGCCGAGGTGCGGACTGCGCGGGAAGGCGATCTGCCGATCCCCGACTGGGCGCGTCCCGGCCCGCGCACAAGTGTGACCATCGGCCCGCAAGAACGTTTCTTTGATGCCGCGGTGCTGGCGACCTTCTTGGGCCAGCCCTTCCACATGTCGCAATCCTATGACCGCATGGGTGTGCGGCTGCAGGGGCCCGCGCTGCCGTTAGATGCCGCACTCGACATGCCGTCCGAGCCGATCTTGCGCGGGGCCGTGCAGGTGGCCGGCGATGGTGTGGCCACAGTGATGCTGGCGGATCATGGTACGACCGGAGGATATCCAAAGCTCGCCACCGTCATCGGGCCGGATCTGGACCGGTTCGTGCAACGGCGCAGCGGTGATGCGGTGCGGTTTGTCGCGGTGACCCCTGCCGAGGCGGTCGCGGCTGCGCGTCAGGCCCATGTGCAGTTGGGCGCCTATCTGGCCGAGGTCGCACAACCGCGTGCCACGCTGGACGAGCGGTTGATGAGGGCCAATCTGATCTCGGGCGTCACGGATGGGGCCTAGATCGGTGCATCAGCGCGCAAGACTCCTGCCGGATTGCGCCTTTTGCGGCGGGGCCGGATCGCCTATTTCGGGCACATATACAGGAGATGTGTGATGCCGGTACAGTTGGGTCTGGATACCTTTGGCGACACCACCCAACGCGCTGACGGCACCGTAAAGCGCGCCGATGAGGTGTTGCGCGATGTCGTCGAGGAGGCGGTCGTGGCTGATCAGGCCGGGGTCGATTTCATCGGCTTGGGCGAACATCACCGGCCGGATTTCGCCATATCCTCGCCCGAGGTGGTGCTGGCGACCATCGCCGGGCGGACCCGCCGCATCCGACTGGGCACGGCGGTGACGGTGCTGTCAACCGATGATCCTGTCAGGGCGTTTCAACGGTTCTCGACCCTGAATGCGGTGTCGGATGGGCGGGCCGAGGCGATTGTCGGGCGCGGCAGTTTTACCGAAAGCTATCCTCTGTTTGGCTTTGACATGAACGACTATGACCAGTTGTTCGAGGAAAGGCTGGACCTGTTTGCGCAACTGGTGCGCGGGCAGGAGGTCACATGGACGGGCGAGACGCGCAGCCCGCTGACCAGGGCGCGCGTGCAGCCTCCGCTGGGGCCGGACGGCATGGTGGTCTGGGTCGGCGTCGGTGGCAGCCCGGAATCGGTGGTGCGGGTGGTGCGGCAGGATCTGCAACTGATGTTGGCGATCATTGGCGGCGATCCGAAGCGGTTTGTACCCTATATCGACCTGTACCAACGCGCCTGCGCCCAGATGGAACGCCCGGTGCGGCCCGTCGGGGTACATTCACCGGGGTTTGTTGCGGCGACGGACGCCGAAGCGATCGAGGCAGTGTGGCCGCATTATAATGACATGTTCGGGCGAATCGGGCGCGAGCGGGGTTGGCCCGCCCCGACCAAAGACCGCTATCTGGCCGAGGTGAAACACGGATCGCTGTATATAGGCTCGGTCGAGACGGTGGCACGCAAGATAGCGGCGACAGTCAGGGATCTGGGCTTGCACCGGTTTGACATGAAATATTCGACCGGGCCGATGCCGCATGAAGCTTTGGTCGATTGCATCGGGCTGTACGGCGAACACGTCATCCCGATGGTGCGGGACATTTTGGGCACTGACAGGTCGGACTGAATGGCGGGCGAGGCCTCAAGGGCCTCGTCCGCCTTGCCTGACTGGATCAGGCGTCGTCGGCATCCTCATCGTCGCCAGCAGCTTCGGGGGCCGGGGTGATCGACATCACGACCCCAGACCGCTTCAGCGACCCCAAGGCGCGGCGATAGGACTTCAGGTTCTTATCCATCGCAGCGGTGCGCTGTTCTTTCCAGGCGGCCTTGCGATCTTCGGGTTTGTGGTCGGGATTGGCAGCGACCCATTCCTGCGCCCAGATCGCGCGCACCAGCATCCGGCCAACTTCACCTTCAACCGAAGGTTCAGTACCCTCGCCACCCTCTTTGGCAGCTTTGCCCTTGCCTTTGCCGCCCTTGGCCTTTGCGCCAGCTTCTGTCATTTCATTCATAACCGCACTCCTTGTCATTTCGGCTAACGGAATATGCCTTTTCTACATCAAGTCAATTGGGCATGGCAAAGCCAGACTACAAGGCATGCCCTTATCCGCACCCGACAAGTTTTCTGAACCGGGCCGGTTTTCCTGTCGCGCGTGATCTGTTAAGCACTGCCCTAACTGATTGTTGGAAAGGGCAGATAATGGCGGGCAAGTTTTTGATGGTGGGGGCCGGATTGTCAGGCGCGGTGATTGGCCGCCATCTGGCCGAGGCGGGGCATCAGGTGACCATCGTCGATGCGCGCAGCCACATCGCGGGCAATTGCTATACCGAGCGCGATGCCGACACCGGTGTCATGGTCCACATCTATGGCCCCCACATCTTTCACACCGACGATGCCGAGGTGTGGGATTATGTGAACCGGTATGAGACGTTCAAACCCTACAAGAACCAGGTCAAAACCACCTCAGGCGGGCGGGTCTACTCGCTGCCGGTCAACCTGCACACCATCAACCAGTTCTTCAACACCACCATGGGCCCGGCAGAGGCGAAAGAGTTTCTGACCGCGCAGGCCGATACCACCATCACCGATCCGCAAACCTTCGAGGATCAGG
>JBBQGU010000108.1:0-10873 GCA_038323315.1 Rhodobacterales bacterium
AAGGCCCGCGCCCTTCAGTCAGAGGCCGCATGACAGCAGTACAGCATCTTCAGGGCCAAACCTTCCATGGCCGCAAGGGTCAGGTGGCGAACCGCTTCACCTATGGCGTGGATTACGTCCTGCTTGACCCCGACGATGCCACCGGCCCCACCTTGTTCTCACGCAACAAACGCAACCTGACGGCGCTTTTCGACACCGACCACGGCGGCGCGCCGGGTCAGGGCAGCGGCATCGCATGGCTGCGGGCGGTTTTGACCGAACATGGCCTGCCCCAAACCCGCATCGCCCTGTTGGCCCAACCCCGCGTGCTGGGCCATGTTTTCAACCCGGTATCATTCTGGCTGGTCTGGGATGATGCCGGCGCCCTGCGTGTGGTGGTGGCCGAAGTGACCAATACCTTTGGCGACCGTCACAGCTATCTGTGCCACCACGCCGATCACGGGCCGATTCAGGCTCAGGACCACCTGACGGCGCAGAAAATCCTGCATGTCTCACCCTTTCAACCGGTCGAGGGCGGCTATGTCTTTCGGTTCGACATCCGCACCGACCGCATCGGCATCTGGATCGACTATACCGCAGGCGCAGGCGGCCTGATCGCCACCCTGACCGGCCCCCTGACCGCTTTGACCAACCGCGCCATCGTGATGACCTGCCTGCGCCGCCCTTTCGGATCACGCCGCGTGCTGACCCTGATCCACTGGCAAGCCCTGAAACTGTGGTGGAAGGGCGCCTTGTTCCGCCACCGCCCGACGCCGCCCACCCAAGCCGTCTCTGTTCCTACCGAAAGGTCCTGACCCATGTGGATCGCCCTTGTCCTGACCGTAACGGCCCTGCTGTACCGCTTCGCAGGCTTTTCCAGCCAACGTCCGGCGCAATATGCCAGCCTTGGCCCGACCTTTGACCCGCGACACCACCTGAACGGCCCCATCCTGTGCGAAGGCGTCATCTACGGTCCGCTGGGCCGCGTCACCGCGCGATTCGTCGCGCAGATGGAGGGGCGTTGGGACGGCAATCGTGGCACCCTGACTGAACATTTCCGCTATGACAGCGGCGATGTGCAGCACCGCGAATGGCGGCTGAGCCTTGGCAATGACGGCACCATGAAGGCCGAGGCGGATGACGTGGTGGGCACAGGGACCGGCACGATCAGCGGCCCGACAGTGCAGATGGCCTATAACCTGCGTTTACCGCAAAAAGGTGGCGGCCATGTATTGTCGGTCAACGACTGGATGTACCTGACCGAGAATGGCACCATCATGAACCGCAGCCAATTCCGCAAATACGGGGTCAAAGTGGCCGAGCTTGTTGCCACAATGCGCCCGGTGGCAGCATGACCGACTGGCAAGGCAAACGCTATTGGCTGGTTGGCGCGTCCGAGGGCCTGGGTCTGGCTCTGGCCAAACAGATGCACGCCGCCGGGGCCAAGCTGATCCTGTCGGCCCGGTCGGAATCCTCGCTCGCCACCGCCGCGCAAGGGTTGGAAGGCGTCTCTGTGGTGCCGGTGGATGTCGGTGACGATGCCTCGGTCCGTGCCGCCGCCGCCCAGATCGGCCCGGTGGATGGCGTGGTGTTTCTGGCCGGGGTCTATTGGCCGATGAACGCCACGGAAATTGACGCCGATAACCTTATCGCCATGTGCAACATCAATTTCACCGGCTGCGCCCGTGTCGTGGCCGCCGTCCTGCCCGCCATGGTGACGCGCGGTCAGGGCCATGTGGTGATCACAGGCTCGCTGTCCGGCTTTCGTGGCCTGCCTGGATCGGTCGGTTACAGCGCCTCGAAAGCCGGCACGATGTCATTGGCCGAATGCCTGTACGCCGATCTGCGCGGCACGGGCATCAAGGTGCAACTGGCCAATCCCGGCTTCATCCGCACCCGCCTGACCGCCAAGAACGACTTTTCGATGCCCTTCCTGATGGAGCCGGATCAGGCCGCCACCGCGATGTTCGCCCATATGAACAGCGACCGTTTCAAGGTCAGCTTCCCAACCGTGTTTTCCTGGGTGTTCCGCCTGTCACAATTCCTGCCAGACTGGGCTTATTACCGCCTCTTCGCGCCTATTTCGTCACGCAAACCATGAAAAACCCGTCCATCCCACCGCGTTCCGCCCAATAATCCGGCCGCAGCCGCAATCCGCCCGTCGCGCCGAACCACTCTGCCGGAACCCCCGCCAACTCCTGCCGCACCACCGACAGCCCCGGATGCCGCGCCAAAGCCGCCGCCAACTGCGCCTCGCCCTCGTCCGGCAGCAGCGAGCAGGTGCAATAGACCAACCGCCCGCCAGCCTTTAAAAACCCCAAAGCCCGGTCCAGCAACTGCGCCTGCAACGCCACCAGCCCCGGCAGTTCCGAGCCGTCCTTGACGTACTGCAGATCAGGATGCCGCCGGATCGTGCCCGTCGCCGAACACGGCGCATCCAGCAGCACGGCATCGAACAGCACCTCCGGCGTCCACTGCAGCGCGTCGGCAACCACCAGATCGGCGACCAGCCCCGTCCGCGCCAGATTGTCCCGCAGCCGCGCCATCCTCGGCCCCGACATGTCCAGTGCCGTCACCCGCGCCCCGGCGGCAGCCAGTTGCATGGTCTTGCCCCCCGGTGCGGCACACAGGTCCAGCACCGCAAGCCCCGCCACAGCACCCAGCATCGGCACAGCCAGTGCCGCCGCCGCATCCTGCACCCACCAGCAGCCCTCGGCAAACCCGGGCAGCGCAGACACCTGGGCCCCCTCATGCAGCCGCAACGACCCGGTCGGCAGCACCTCACCCTCAGGATGCGCCCCGCCGTTCAGCGTCAGGTCCAAGGGCGGCACGCGCGCCTGCACAGCCTCGATCGCCGCCACCGCGTCGCGCCCAAAGGCATGCACGGCAGGCTGCCGCAACCACCGCGGCATCTTCTGCACCGCCCCTGTCAGGTCCACCCCGACCGGCACCTGCCGCAACACCGCATTCACCATGCCCGCCGCCGCCGCACTCTGTTTACCGCCCCGCGCCAGCTCGACAGCCGAGTTCACGACCCCATGCGCCGCAGCCCCACCCGCCAGCTCCACCACTGCCAGCCGCAGGATGTTCAACACCTCCAGCTTCGGCTCACGCTTCAAGAACCTCTGCAACAACCGGTCAATCGGCTCGACCTGCCGCAACACCTCCAAAGCCAGCCGCTGCGCCCGCGCCCGCTCCGATGCCGGCAACCGTGCCAGCGCGGAACCCTCACTCAACTCGGCAAGGGTCGAACGGTCGCCCAACACCCCCGACAGCAGCGCCAATGCCGCCTGCCTTGCGGCCAATCCCTCTGCCATGACCGAAACCCTTGTTGCCCAAACACCGCGTCCTATATGACACCACAAGGATTGCCAAGGAACGCCCGATGCCAGAACCGATGCCAGAACCGATGCCAGAACCTCTGCCAGAACCTCTGCCAGAACCTCTGCCCGCCCCACCCCTCCCCCCCGCCGCCCGACGCGCCCTGGATGAAGCCGTGGCCCGACGCGCTGCCACAGCCGAACACCCTCCGCAACCCGAACTTGGCGGACGCAAAGGCCCCGATCCCGTGCGTTATGGTGATTGGGAGAAGAAGGGCATCGCCATAGATTTCTGACCGGCCGACGTGCTGCCCCTAGCGCAACTCGAAATCGGCAGACCGCCCGGCCCCCTTATCGGCGGTAAACCTTACGTTTCGGCCCCCCAGAACCTCGACCAACTGGCAGTTATAGGCAAGGTCTGTGCCGCCCCAATGCATGTCCCGGCAAAAGTACCCGTCGCGCCAGGCCCAATTCCCGGTCACTTGCGACCCCATCGCCTCGCCGCTGATCGTGCCATCGTTGCCAATGACCAGCGATATCCCGAACAGCCCCAACCGCAGTTCCTTGCCGGTGACCAGCGACAGAAACGCGGTTTCTTCGCCGACAGGCTGATAGTCCTCGGCTTGAGCGGGCAGCACAAGCAGCATCAAGACAAAAACAGACCGGTACATCGCACCCTCCAAGATCCACCCGACAAAGATACGCTGCAACCGCCCAACTGGTTCACCAAGCCGCTAAAAACCCATCAGCCTGCGCACTTCCCCATTCACACTGGTCCAAATATCCTGCGGGGGGCTGCTTTGCCCTTCGCAAAGCAGCGCGGGGGTGCAAAACCCCCGGGTCAAAGCAGGGCTACAGCCCCAGCACGTCCATCATGTCATAACGCCCGGGCTTCTGCCCCTGCCCCCATAATGCCGCCCGCAGCGCCCCCCGCGCAAACACCGCACGGTCGGTCGCGATGTGGCGCAAAACCACCCGCTCGCCATCGGCTGCAAAGATCACGTCATGCTCGCCCACGATATCGCCGCCCCGTATCGCCGAAAACCCGATGGTCCCCCGCGCGCGCGCGCCGGTGATCCCGTCCCGCCCCGAAACCCGCGCATCGTCCAACGCCACCCCGCGCCCTGCCGCCGCCGCCTGCCCCAACATCAGCGCGGTGCCCGAAGGCGCGTCGACCTTGCGGCGATGATGCGCCTCGACCACCTCGATGTCCCAATCCTCATCCAGTGCCGCCGCTACCCGCTGCGTCAGCCGGGTCAGCAGATTGACCCCCAGCGACATGTTTCCCGCCTGCACGATCACCGCGTGATGTGCTGCCAGATCCAACCGCCGGTGATGCTCGGCGTCCAGCCCGGTCGTGCCCACGACATGCACCGCCCGCGCCTGCGCGGCCAAGGCGGCAAAGCCGACCGAGGCCAGCGGTGCGGTAAAATCCACCACGGCCTGCGCCTTGGCAAAAGCCTCCAGCGGATCATCGGTGACCAGCACGCCCACATCGCCGCCGCCCATCGCCGCACCGATGTCTTGGCCGATCCAAGAATGCCCTTCACGCTCGACACAGGCGACCAGCCGCGCCTTTGCCGACGACGTGATCAGCCGCACCAACATCTGCCCCATCGCGCCCGATGCGCCCGTGACCACGATCCCCGGCAAATCAGCCATTGTATCCTCCCTTTTCACCCGCGTTTAGCGTCTTCGTGCTGCCCGCGAAACCCCGGCGTTGCAGGCGACCCGCTTTAGGCTTATGACGCAGCATGGCCAAACACTCCTCCCCCCAAGGACCGCATCAGCGCCAACTTCGTGTTGGCGAGATGATCCGCCGGATCCTGTCCGAATTGCTGATGCAGGGCGAAATTCACGACCCCAGCTTGAACGCCATGTCGATCACCATTGGCGAGGTTGCCTTGTCGCCCGACCTCAAGGTTGCCACCGTCTATGTGATGCCGCTGCTGGGTGGCGCCTCGGTCCAGGAGGCGGTCGCCGCCCTGTCGCGCAACGCGTGGGACTTGCGCAAGCGCGTCGCGGGCGAATTGACCCTGCGGTCTGCCCCCGAACTGCGTTTCCGCGCCGACGAAACCTTTGACCGCATGGACGCCGCCCGCCGCATGTTCGCCAACCCGCAGGTGCAGCGCGATATCGCGGCCAAGGATGCGCCAGAGGAGAATGCCGCCGACGGGTCCGACGACGCATGAGACTGCTGATCCTGATCTTGCTCGCCCTGTCGTTCGCCACAGCTGCCACCGCCACAACCTGCCGCGACCTTCGTTTCGAGGACTTGCCCTACACGGTCTGCCAGATTCCCTTCGGCCGTGACCTGCGGCTGTTCCTGAACGGCCCGGACGGTGCTTATGCTGGATTTGGCGCTGTGCAGTCCGATCTCGCGTCCAAGGGTCAAACCCTTGGTTTTGCAATGAATGCCGGGATGTACCAGCCCGATCTCTCCCCCGTCGGCCTTTATATCGAGGAAGGCCGTCAAGTGACACCGATTATCACTTCGGACGGACCGGGCAATTTTGGCTTGCTGCCGAATGGCGTGTTCTGCATCGGGAAAACCCGATTTTCGGTTGTGGAAAGCCGCGCGTTTCGGAAACAACCACCCAACTGCCGCTATGCAACACAATCCGGCCCCATGCTCGTGATCGGCGGAAAATTGCACCCCCTGTTTAAACCCGCCTCGGATTCCCTGAACATCCGCAACGGTGTGGGCGTCACCGCGGATGGTAAAACCGCGTTCTTTGCCATCTCGAACCGGGCAGTAAACTTCGCCGCCTTTGCCCGCCTGTTTCGTGACCAACTTGGCACGCCGAATGCGCTGTACTTCGACGGCTCGGTTTCGCGGCTGCTGGCACCGGAACTGGGGCGTTCGGGGGCGGGTTTTGCGATCGGGCCGATTGTCGGGCTGGTTCTGCCCAAAGGCGGTGAATGATGGGGCGCACGCGCAAGGGTCGGGTGGTGTCGGGCTGGCTGGTGGTGGACAAACCCGCCGGGTTGACCTCGACCGATGTTGTGAACAAGGTGAAATGGGCGTTTCAGGCCCAAAAGGCCGGCCACGCAGGCACGCTGGACCCCGCAGCAACCGGCGTGTTGGCCGTGGCCTTGGGTGAAGCGACCAAGACCGTTTCTCTGATCACCGATGCCCTGAAATGCTACCGCTTCATGGTGACCCTCGGGGCCGCCACCACCACCGATGACGCCGAAGGCACGGTCATCGCCACCTCGCCCCTGCGCCCCACGGACGCCGAGATAGAAGCCGCCCTCGGCCCCTTTCGCGGAGATATTCAGCAAGTCCCTCCCCAGTTCTCGGCGGTCAAGGTGGACGGCGAGCGTGCCTACGACCTCGCCCGCCAAGGCGAAGCGATGGAGCTTGCCGCCCGCCCGCTATGGGTCGAAAGCCTCACCCTGCTGGCCCGTCCTGACCCTGACCATGTCGAACTTGAGATGGTCTGCGGCAAAGGCGGCTATGTCCGCGCCATCGCCCGAGATCTGGGCCAAGCCTTGGGATGCCTTGGCCACGTCGCTTGGCTGCGCCGCGCATGGTCGGGGCCGTTCACCGCCGTCGAGGGCATCACAATGGCCGAGATCGACCGCCTCGCCCGGTCCGACGAACTCGACGCCTGGCTGAAACCGTTGGAACTTGGCCTGACGGACCTGCCCGAAATGGCCGCCACTATCGAAGGTGCCACCAGATTGAAACACGGCAACCCCGGTCAGGTCGTGGGCCCCGCCCTGCCCTACGGCACCGAGGCTTGGGCGTCCTACCAGGGCCGCGCCGTGGCCGTCGGCATCTACCGGGGCGGCGAATTGCACCCGACCCGCGTGTTCGTTGACCCCACATGATCACCCGCCATCACCAAAAGGGCGACGCGGCCAGCACGGCGCTCTACTCCCCCGACCACCACTACCGCTACGCTCTGACCCGCATCTGGTCTGCCGGCCCCCGTGTGCTGTTTGTGATGCTCAACCCCTCGACCGCGACCGAGGTGCAGAACGACCCCACCGTCGAACGCTGCGAACGACGCGCCCGCGCCCTTGGGTTTGGCAGCTTTGCCGTGGCCAACATCTTTGCCTTTCGCGCCACGGACCCCCGGATGATGCGCGCCGAGGCTGACCCGGTCGGCCCGCAAAATGACGCAACAATCCTGTCCCTGATCCCACAAGCCGACCAGATCATCTGTGGCTGGGGCACCCACGGACTTTATCTGAACCGGGGTGCATCGGTGGTAACCCTGCTGCGCGCCACCGGTCGAGAGCTGCTGCATCTGGGTCTGACTCAAACCTCCCAACCCAAACACCCCCTGTACATCGCCTACACCCAACAGCCACAAGCCTGGTCCTGATCCGTTCATACTGGCCCAAATGCTCTTTTACGCCGCCTGCAACACCACATCCCCGGCCTGCAACCCGGCACCACCCATCACCTGCGCGACGGGCACTCCATCCAGCATGACCATGGCATCGGGCGAGCCGGGGTTGGACGAAATGGTAATTTCTGGCGCGGCGTGGTGGCTGGCATCGTAAAGCAGCACCAGCGAATCCTCATCCTTGTTGAAATCCATGATCTGCGCCACGGCGTCGCCCGGACCGATGTCCAGCACGGCAAAGACATCCTCCCCCGTCCCACCGCTGGCATAACTGCCCACGCCGGTATGCAGCACATCATCCCCCGCCCCACCATTCAAGAAATCGACGTCAGGGACGTCGTGACCCGTGGTCCAAGCACCTGCCTGTATTGTCCCGCCGCGCGCCACCTGCGGCCCCAGAATATCGCCCCATATCGTGTCATTGCCGTCATTGCCGTCCAAAGTGTCTGCGCCCGAACCACCCACCAGGTAATCGGCACCAGTTCCGCCCTGCAAGGCATCATCACCGGCCTGACCCAGCAGGCTGTCATCCCCCTCGCCGCCGATGATCGAGTCATCCCCCGCACCGCCCGCCAAGAGGTCCCTGCCGGCATCACCGCTCAGGCTGTCATTCCCCGCGCCGCCTGTCAGATCATCTGCCCCCGCACCGCCGTGCAAGTCATCTGCCTCAGCCTCGCCCGCCAGCGTATCAGCGCCCTCGGCACCGTACAGCCAGTCCGTGCCCGCGCCGCCAGCCAGATCATCCGCCCCGGCGTAACCACCCAACTGGTCGTCACCGTCTGCACCCACCAAAGTATCGTCGCCGTCATGGCTGGCCAGAATGTCATTTCCAACAGAGCCGTGCAGCGCCTGATCCGAGTCCGGCACGTCGGGCATATCATCCGACACGGGCATCCCCGCCGCAGGATCGTTCGCATACGCCGGATCGTCCAGCAAATCTCCAGTTCCGGTTTCGACCGGACCGTCCGGCGGATCATCGTCGTGTGCTGCATCATGGCCCTGCGACGTCATCGCATCGACCAAGTATCCCGCCATGACAGCGCCCAGCAGTCCCAGAAGCCCGAACATGCCATCCTCCGATCAAGGGCGGGTGGCGTTAACTTTTGTTAACGTCAACCCACTGTTAATACTTATGTTTCCACCGATACTCTAGCACACCGCACCCAACTCGATCCAGCACCCTGTCACATCACTGTCAACACAACCTTAAACGCCCTCCGCAATTTCCGGGCTTTTCTTTGGCCACAGCCTCGCCTATACGCCCCCATCCGCATCACACAGCGGACTCAAGGGCCCTGCTGGACGACATCCCGGCTTGCGCCGTCACACCAACGCTAAGGAGTAGCCGATGTCGATTACTGTCGAACTGAAAACCCAATTGATCAAGGACTATGCAACCAAGGAAGGCGACACCGGTTCGCCCGAAGTTCAGGTTGCCATTCTTTCGTCGCGGATTGCGACCCTGACCGAGCATTTCAAGGGTCACAAAAAAGACAACCACTCGCGTCGTGGTCTGTTGATGATGGTCGCCCAGCGCCGCAAATTGCTGGACTACCTGAAATCCAAGGACGAGGCTCGCTATACCACGCTGATCGGCCGCCTCAGCCTGCGCCGCTGAACCTGCGACGCTTTGAATACTGACGCCCGCACCTCAAATGCGGGCGTTTTGCATTATCACGACCAAGCGTGGCTTTTCGCGGAACGGATCGGCATACCGGGCATTGTTCCTGTGAGGATTACTCATCAGGGAAACGATAATGACCGATTTGAAAGCAGAGTTCTGGGACCGTATCAAGGATGTCCGCTCCGGCATGCTGGGGATCAAGGGCCACGGCCGTCTCGTCGCCATGTCGCCCTATGTCGACAAGGACTTGCCCGGTGCGATCTGGTTCGTCACTGCCAAAGATACCGAACTTGGCCAAAGTGTCGCCTCAGGCGACCAATCGGCGCAACTGGTGCTGTCAGATGACGCTGCCGGACTTTATGCCGATATCGACGGGACCCTGTCGCTTTCGGAAGACAAGGCGGAACTGGACGAAATCTGGACCTACGTCGCGTCGGCCTGGTTCGAAAAGGGGATGGAAGATCCCGATGTCTGCCTGATGCACTTCGCTCCGGCCAATGCAGAAATCGCGATCACCACGACCAGCGGGGCCAAGTTCCTGTATCAGATTGCCAAGGCCAACCTGACCGGCAATGACCCCGATGTTGGCACCAAGGGGACGATCACGTTCTGACCAGGCACGAACCGATGTGTCGGCAAATGCCCGCAGCCATTGGGGTGGGCATTTGCATTTCCCCTTTACCTGACGGCAGATCCGGTACAGGTCACCCCCTTTCCAACCCCCTCATTTTGCTGTAAGGCCGCGCCATCTGCGATGTGCGGCCATGCCCCCGGCCACATGCTTTAGGATTGGGGGGCGGCGGCAATGGGGCCGCCATGCAAAAGGAAGACGCGGGCCATGGGGCCGTGGATGCTTCCATATAGGGAACGATCAATGTTCAATGTTACCAGAAAATCCATCCAGTGGGGCCACGACACGCTCACACTGGAATCGGGCAAGGTTGCCCGTCAGGCCGATGGCTCGGTCATCGCCACCTATGGCGAAACGCAAGTCATGGCCAACGTGACCTTCGCCAAATCCGCCAAGCCGGGGCAGGACTTTTTCCCGCTGACCGTGCATTACCAGGAAAAATACTACTCGGCGGGCAAGATCCCCGGCGGTTTCTTCAAGCGTGAAGCCCGCCCGTCCGAAAAGGAAACGCTGACCTCGCGCCTGATCGACCGCCCGTGCCGCCCGCTGTTCGTCGAAGGCTTCAAGAACGAAGTCCTCGTGATGGCCACCGTGCTGTCCTGCGATCTGGTCAATGACCCCGATATCGTCGCCATGATCGCCGTCTCTGCCGCGCTGACCATTTCCGGCGTCCCCTTCATGGGCCCGATCGGTGCCGCCCGCGTCGGTTTCAGCAAGGGTGCCTACACCCTGAACCCGCCGATGGACGACATGACGCACCTGCGCGGCAACCCCGAGCAGCGGCTGGACCTCGTCATCGCCGGCACCAAAGACGCCGTGATGATGGTGGAATCCGAGGCCTATGAGCTGACCGAGGACGAGATGCTGGGGGCCGTCAAGTTTGGCCACGCCCATATGCAACCCGCCATCGACCTGATCCTGGACTTTGCCGAGGATTGCGCCAAAGAGCCGATGGACT
>JBBQGU010000109.1:0-10829 GCA_038323315.1 Rhodobacterales bacterium
TCCCATTTTTCCCCTCCATAGCAGACTGTCCGCGCCAGACCAGCCCCACCGGCATCTCGACCTGCCCCCGCCTCAAGCCAAAGCCCTGCGCCGGATCGGACTGACCCGCCCACGCGCCGGAGGGCAAGAAAGAACTGTTGGTCTTCGAGGTCGGTCTTCGGGAAAGCACGCAGAGCTTGGATCTGACCAAGGTGCTGAGGTTTGCATTCCACGCCGCCGCTGCTTCTGCGGGCAGGATTTATGCGTTGGGGGCGAGGAGGCTATTCCGCCGCCCTGCCCTTCTCCAACCCCTTGCAGTAACGTCCGGCGTGGTGACGTCAGTTACCCCGCCGCCAACATCCACATCCGCGCACAGGGCCGCTTAACCAACGCTACAAGCTGCTGTGCCAAGATTAACTGCGCGCCCACCCCTTGACCGCCACCGCCCATGCCACCGTCGAACACCACCTCGTCGCCCGTTTCCCGAACGAGGTCGAAGCCTTTTACGACATCCCCGTCTTTGACCTGATCATGACCGAGCCGAGCCTTGGGCCAAAGGCACACACTGGACCGCCCCAGCCGGCGATTGACGCGCTGCATGGGGTATCGAACAGGGTCCACGCAAATCCTCGGACCTGCTGCCGCACCCGACTTTGGTGGACAGGCACCACAGCGGCGGCGATCCGTGTCACCCTGCCATCAAACGCGCCACATCCAGCATCCGGTTGGAAAAGCCCCATTCGTTGTCGTACCAGCCGAACACCCGCAGCATGCCGCCCGCCGTCACCCGCGTCTGCGGGCAGGCCATCACGATGCTCTCGCTCCGCGCGCGCAGGTCGCTGGATACCAGCGCCTGATCCGTCGCCCCGATCACCCCACCGACCGACCGCAGGGCCGCATTCACCGCCGCCACAGTGACCGGCCGCGCGAGCATCACCGCCAGATCGACGGCGGACACAGATGCCGTCGGCACCCTGACCGCAGAGCCCTCGATCCGCCCAGCCAGATGCGGCAGCACCACGTCCAGCAACCGTTGCGCCGAGGTCGTGGTCGGCACCATCGACAGTGCCGCCGCCCGGCTGCGTGCAAAATCGGCCGCGGGAGCGTCCACCGTCGGCTGCGACCCGGTATAGCAGTGGATCGTCGTCATCGACCCCGTCACCACCCCCCAGCCCTCGTCCAACACCTTGACCAATGGCGCCAAAGCATTCGTCGTGCATGACGCATTCGACACCACGACCTGCCCCGCCAACGCGCCCTCATTCGCGCCCAACACCACCGTCACATCCGCCCCCGCCGACGGCCCCGACACCAACACCCGCCGGGCCCCGGCCTGCACGCCGCGCAGCGCCACCGCCCTTGGATCTGCCCGGCCCGTGCATTCCAGCACCACGTCGACACCCTTCAGGTCCAGCCCGGATAAATCCGCCACCCGGCGCAGCGGCAGCGCCCGCCCGTTCACCACCAGACAGTCCCCCTGCAACGCCACTGACCCGCGCCACGGCCCGAAAACGCTGTCATACTGGAACAGATAGGCGCACATATCGGCCGCCGCGATGTCGTTGATCCCCACGACCTGAACCCCCGGCCACTGGTCCGGCGTGCCCAACCACGCGCGCAGCACCGACCGCCCGATCCGCCCGAATCCATTGATGAACAGCTTCATGCCCACGCCCCCCATGCCCCGCCGCTTCACATCACGCGGCCAGCCCGACTGCAACCCACCCCTTGACCCAAGCCCCCCCACAGGGCACATCCGTCAGTACAGGAGACCCAGATGCCCTTTTCCCGCAGCGTCAAAATCGCCCCCTCGATCCTCGCTGCCGATTTCGCCAATTTCGGGGCCGAATGTCGCGCGGTCGAACAGCAGGGCGCCGATTGGGTCCATGTCGACGTGATGGACGGCCATTTCGTGCCCAACCTGACCTTTGGCCCTGCGATGTGTGCGGCGCTGCGCCCGCATATCCAGGGCGTGATGGATGTCCATCTGATGATCGCGCCGGTCGAGCCCTTCCTTCAGGCTTTTGCAAAGGCCGGGGCCGATCACCTGACGGCGCATCTGGAAAGCGGCCCGCATATCCACAAAACGCTGCAAACCATCCGCGCTCTGGGCTGCAAGGCGGGCCTGGCCATCAACCCCGGCACCGGCCTTGATGCCGTGCCCTATCTTTTGGACGATATCGATCTGTTGGTGGTGATGACGGTCAATCCCGGCTTTGGCGGCCAGAAACTGATCCCGGCCATGTTGGACAAGATCCGTGCCTTGCGCGCCATGGTCGCCGACCGGCCCATCCATATTCAGATCGACGGAGGCGTGACCGCCGACAATGCCGCCGCCCTGACCCAGGCCGGGGCCGATGTGCTCGTCGCAGGCTCCTCGATCTTCGCAGGCGGCTCGCCCGGCAACCCCGCGCCCTATGGCGCCAATATCCGCCACCTGCGCGCCGCTGCCAACGCCTGAGCCGGTTGGCGTCAGCCAGAGGCGAGGATAAACGACGCGGCCCCTTGGCCGCTCCTTTAGATCACCGCTGGAACCAGCGCACCCGGTTGCCGGATCACCCCTGCGGCCAAGGCGGCCCCTGCTGCCATCGCCTCGGTCAGCCCCAAGCCCGTCAACCGCGCCACCAGAAACCCCGCGTTGAAGCTGTCACCTGCTGCTGTGGTATCCACAGGCTCGACCGGTGCCGGGTCATACCAAACCCCACCCGTCGCCCAAACCCGCCCGCCGCCATTCTTGACCACCACCGTTGACGGCCCCATCGCGTGATACCGCGCCAAGGTCACCTCGGGCGACGCGTCGCCATGCAGCGCCTCCTCCTCGTCAAACGATGGCAGAACGATATCCGCGACGCCAGCCGCCTCGGCGACCGCTGCCGCCATCTGGGCCCTGTCCGGCCACAGCCTTGGCCGCATATTCGGATCAAACGTCACCGTTCCCGCACAATCGCGCAACGAAGCCAGCAAGACCACCCGCCGCTCGGGCGTCAAGATTGCCAGCGTGATCCCGGAAAACACCACCAGATCAGCCCCCGCCAGCGCAGCGGCCAACGCGCCCGGATCATCCGCCAAGCCCCGCGCCGCCGATTGCCCGCGCCAATAGCTGAAACTCCGCTCACCCTTGTCCAGCGAGATCAGATACAGCCCCACCGTCTGGTCCGCGACCCGCGCCACATGCGCCGTACCGATCCCGGCACCGTCCATAAAGCCCAGCATGGCACCCGAAATCGCATCCGTTCCAACCCGGCTGACATAGTCCACCGCCCAGTCAGGCCGCAGTTGCCGCAGATACCATGCGGTGTTGAACGTATCCCCCGCAAACCCCTGTCGCAGCAAGCCGTCGCCCGCCGGGGCCAGTTCGACCATGCATTCCCCAATACAAACGATGCGCATCAGACCATATGCCCGCCCCAGGGCCCGTGCAGGCCGGTCCCCGGCTGATCCAGCCGCTCGAACCCATGCGCGCCAAAGAAATCGCGCAGGCCCTGGATCATGTTCGCCGTGCTGCGCCCGGTGCGCATCATGTCAAACCACGCAAGCCCCGCCGACAACGCCGGCAACGGCAAGCCATGAGACGCCCCCGCCGCCACCACCGACCGCAACCCCGGACCCGCGGCCTTGAGATGGTCCGCAAAGAACGGCGCGAGCATCAGACCGCGCGTGGGGTCCGCCTCCAGCGCCGTCGCCATGTCGTTCAGCATAGACGACCGGATGATGCACCCCTCACGCCAGACCCGCGCAATCGCTGGCAAGGGCAGGTCCCAGCCAAAGTCCTTGGCCGCCGCCACGATCAGACCAAAGCCTTGGGCATAGCACAGGATCTTGCCCGCAATCATCGCCTGTTCCAACGTAGCGACCGTCACAGCGCCCTTGGGCAATGCCATGGGGGCCGGGCCGAACACCGCCTCCCCCGCCTTGCGCTCGGCCAGCTTGGCGGAGACGTTGCGCGCCATCACCGCCGCTTCGATCACCGGGATGGGGGCGGACAGTTGCTGCGCCTCGATCGCCGTCCAGCGGCCGGTGCCTTTTTGGCCGGCCTTGTCCAGGATCACATCCAGCATTGGCTGGCCGCCACCTGCTTTGGGGTCTGTGGCCTTGGCGACGGCGGCCGAAATCTCGATCAGATAGCTTTGCAGCGGGCCTTTGTTCCAACCTTCAAACACTGCGCCAATCTCGGCCGCACGCATCGCAAGCCCATCGCGCATCACGCCATAGATTTCTGCGATCATCTGCATATCGGCATATTCGATGCCGTTATGCACCGCCTTGACGAAATGCCCCGCCCCCGCAGGCCCCATCCATGTGGCGCAGGGCGTGCCCTGATACTTGGCCGAGATCGCCTGCATCACCGGGGCGACGCGGTCCCAATCGGCCTTGTCGCCGCCGCCCATGATCGACGGCCCATGCCGTGCGCCCTCTTCGCCGCCCGACACCCCCATGCCGAGGAAACGGTAACCCTGGGCTGCCGCCGACCGCCGGTTGGTGTCATGGAAATCGGCATTGCCCGCGTCGATGATCAGGTCATCCGGCCCCAGCAGCGGTGCCAACGCGGCAATCTGGTCATCGACCACCGGTCCCGCCGGCACCATCAGGATGATGGCGCGCGGTGGTGCGATGGCGGCCACAAAGTCGGCCAGACTGTCCGTGGCGGTGATCATGTCGGCCAGCACCCCCGCATCGGCCTTGAACCTGTGCGTGACGGCGGTGGTGCGGTTCCAGACCGCAATCTGAAAGCCCTTTTCGGCGATGTTCAGCGCCAGCGCCGCCCCCATCGTCCCCAGCCCGATCAACCCGATATGCGCAGTCATGATACCAACTCCTCAACGGCTGTCGTCACCATACAATGGCATACCAAGGTCGAAAAGCGTTACTTGACCTCGGTCAGAACTGGGGTCAAAACCGGCTGGCCCGCAAAATGGGCCACCAGATTGTCCAAGACCAGCTTGCCCATCTCGATCCGCGTTTCGAACGTGGCGCTGCCCACATGCGGCTGCAACACCACATTGTTCAATCTGGTAAAGCGCGGGTTCAGTGCCGGTTCCCCCTCGAACACATCCAGACCCGCACCGGCGATGCTGCCCGCCTCCAACGCATCCAGCAAGGCGCTTTCGTCGATGTTCTGCGCGCGGGATATGTTGAACAGCATGCCGCGCGGCCCCAAAGCCGCCAGCACAGCCGCACTCACGATATGCCGGGTCGAGGCATCCGCCAGCGCCGTCACAAACAGAAAGTCGGACGCGCGGGCCAGATCGACCGGGTCCGCGATAAAGTCCCAACCCTCGGGCACGTCCTTGGGGCTGCGCGCCAGATAGCTGATCTTCATGCCAAAGCCCTGCAACCGGCGGCCCAGTTCCATGCCGATCCGGCCCAGGCCCAGAATGCCCGCCCTTTGCCCCCAGACGCGGCGCTGCAAGGGATAGGCCCCCTTGGCGGCCCAGTCGCCAGACCGCGCCCAAGCCTCGCCGCCGATCATGCCCCGCGCCAGCGCCAGCATCATCCCCACGGCAATATCCGCACATTCGCCGTCCAGCACGCCCGGCGTGTTCGTGACCGTGATCCCCCGCGCCCGGACCGAGGGAAAGTCGATGGCGTCATAGCCCACGCCGTTGATCGCAATGATTTCCAGCCTTGGGCAGGCGGCAATGATTGCGGCACTTGCGCCCATGTCGCCCCGCGTCGCAATCGCCTGCACCTGCGGGCCGACCTCGGCCAGAAACGCGGCCTTGTCCGTCGCCTCATACAGGCGGTGCAGCACGAACCGCGCCTCCAGCGGCGGAATGTCCCAGTCGGGATATGGCCCCATTTGCAGCACATGCGGTTTGGTCATCTGAAAGCCCTTTTACGAATCATCCCCCCAGACAAAGCAAAACACCCGCCAAAAGGCGAGTGGCTTTCCTTGGACCCGTCAGCCGGTGAACCGCTTGAACCAGCCTTTTTTCGGCGGTGGCCCCGTCCCTTCGACCTCGGCCTTGAACCGGTCAAAGAACTGGGCGGCCAGCGACCTTGCAAAACCGTCGATGATTCGCCCGCCCAACTGCCCGATCTTGCCGCCGACCGCCGCATCCACCTGATAGGTCAGCATGGTCCCCGCCTGATGGGGTGCCAGCGCCACATTTGCCCCGCCTTTGGCAAAGCCCGCGACGCCGCCCTGCCCCTCGCTGTCGATGCGCAGCGAGATGCCGTCGACAATCTGCGACACCGCGATCCGCCCCGCAAACCGCGCTGATACTGGCCCGACACCCTGCACGACCACCATGTCGTAACCGTCCAGGGGATTGCCGGTCACTCTCTGGCACCCAGGAATGCTGCGTTGCAAGACGCCCAGATCGAACAATGCGGCCCAGACGGCGGCTGGCTTGGCGGCGATATGCCGGTCTTCGGTCAGCCTCATCGCACCCTCCATCCCGTGCCGCATTCTGAACCGTTTGGCAGACCCCTGCCATAGCCAAAAGGGCGGCCCAACCGGACCGCCCTTTTCACCGTATCACAGCGGGTTGTCGCAGCGCAGCGTGACCTGCATGATGCCCTTGACCGGCGTCGGCCATTTCAGATTGGCCAGATTGCGCCCGGCCCCCTGCTGCACCTGCGTATAGGGCAGCACGTATTGGGGCGCGTTTGCGGCGTTGGTGATTGCCCCTTCGGGCACCATGGCGGTCACATTGCGCGCCCAGGACTGAAACGGCAGATAGCCCGCCGCATCGACCGACCAGGTGTCGGCAGCGGTGTTCTGGGTGTGCTGCACCAGCACCGGGCTGAACGAGGGCTGGCTGACGCCGTTGAAGGTGTTGTTCTCGAACACGACGTTGCGAAAGCTGTCAAACTCCAGCGTTGCATGGGTCGTGTCCACCATCTCGATCCGGTCAATGTTGGAATCGATGACCCGGAAGGCGTTGTTGGCGACGATATAGCCGTTCAGACTGTGCCCGGCGCCGCGCGGTGTGATGACCAGCCAGCGGAACCACGGTGCCACATCGGCGGCGGTAAAGATGTTGCCGCTGATGGTCAGCCCGCCAAAGGTATATTCGCTGCTGTATTCCGGCCGATCATCCTGCTCATTCGACATCTCGATAAAGCAGTTGTCGATGTAATTGCCGGTCAGAAAGCTTTTGACATTCGGCAAGGTAAAGACCAGTCCGGCCCGCCGGACGCCCGTCGTCTCATTATCGCCGCCAAAGAAATGGTTGCCCAGAAAGATATGCCCCGTGCCGTTCAACACGCCAAAATGCGCAAATCGGCTGGACCGGTTGTTGCGGATCTTGGCATCGTTGTAATTGACGTTAAAGGCAATCGTGGTGCGGTTCTGCGCGGCCAACGTCACCTCGTTCGAGATGAACTGGCAGTGGTCGATCTGCAAATCCTGACAGCCCCGGCCAATCGAGGTGATGCCGCGATCGCGGGGCCGGTTCACCACCGAATCCGACAGCCGGAACAACTCGCCATCGGGGGCCAGCAGGATTGTACTGGCAAGGCCGCTGTTCAGAAACTCGACGTTGGTGACCTCGAATTTCGACAACGCGGCAAAGCCCGAAAAATCCAGCATGTATTTATAGCGGTCAAAGGTGAATGTCCGCGTTCCCGCCGCCGCCCACAAGGGATGGCTCAATTCCACCGTCCCGGCGCTGACGTTTTTCGAGGTCACATAGACCTCACGCCCCACCCCGGTGCCGCTGATCCGCGCGCCGACCGGAATGTTCGCGACATTGGCCACCGCCGTCAGCCGCCCCGAATTGGCAGTAGAATAGGTCGCAACCGACGTGACCGTGGTCGTGTTCCACGCGGTCGAGGTGATGGCCTGCAACTGCCCGTTCCGGATGGCACGCCGCTCGGCAAAGGTGGTCAATCCGCACAAGGCCGCCACATCAATCGGCCCGTCCAGCTCGACCCGGCGGCCCGCCAGATCAAGTTCGACATGGTCGGTGTAAAAGAACAGCGCCTGCAAGGCCCGCTTGAATCCCGCCAACTCGCCGCCAAAGGCTGTCGCATAGGTCGGCAGATCAAAGTTGCGGCGCAGCACCAGCCTGTCCGCCGCCGCCATGCTGACGGTGCCCTCAAACTGCACGGGGTTGTCGAACGTCATCGAGGCGGATAGTTTGTATACCCCCGGCGGCACCAGCACGATCTTGCCCGCCGCCGCATCATCCGCCGCGTTGAACGCACCCAGATCATCGACGATCCCGTTGCCGATGGCACCATAATCGCGCACATCAACCCAGTTGAACCGGGTCGACAGGAAGGTGTCCGACGCATCCTCGATGGTGATGTCGTCGATCCGCACGACACCGCCCGTCGCCCCGGTCAGGTCCAGCCCCAGTTTCCCATTGACCGGTGCCAGCCCCCAGACCATATCGACGCCCTGCCGGTTACCCGACCCGATGATCGCCGTTACCGTCACGACCTGCCCATAGGTGGTCAGCGTCACCGACGGCCCCGTCTGCACCGCCGTGTTGACATTATTGCCCGCCGAGTTTCCCGCCCACCCCGCGATCCGCACCGAAGGCAGCGGACCCGACACCGCCTTGACCCTGGCCGTGACGCGCAGATACAAGCCCGGCTCGAACGGGATCGACTGAAAGCACCGCAGCTTCATGGTCGACAGCGTCTTGGTCAGTTCCAGACAGCCCGCAAAATCCTGATCCGACGGCACAAAGGCCGCATTCGACTGCCCCAGATAGCTGCCCTGCCCGGTCAGCCCATCCTCGCGCGACCACAGGTTCAGCCCTGCGGAAAACGGCGGCGGCATCAGCACCAGCCCTTCGGTAATTGCCTTGTTCATGCCCGATCCCTCATCCAATGCGGCCAAAGCGGCGCTTTGCCCGTGCGAGGCTCAGGGGTAACAAGGCTTTCTTAACGGTTGGAAAGGCGGGCGTGCGGTGCAGGGCCGTTCAACGCAACGGAACCAGGTCGATCAGTCTTCAGGCCCCGACATCCGGCGCTTTTTGCAACTGCACCGCATTGATCAACCAGCCATCCGGCCCTTCGATCATCTGATAGTCCAGCAGATAGCCCTGCCCGCCTTGATCAGTGATCCGCACACGCTGCCACAGGGCACCGCCCACGGTCCGCAACTCCTGCATCTCGACCTCGGCCGGATTGATCACCATCGGATAGCCGGTCGTGACCATCGAGCCAAAATTGGACGGGGTTCCGAACATCTGCTTGATATTGGGCGAGGCATAGGTGAACGCCCGGACAAAATCCGCCGCCCGAAACGCCTCGATCTGCGCGGCGATGGTGGACTGGATTGGCGCCTGGCTGGCCTGATCCTGCGCCAACACCGGCGCAGAGCCCAGGAACAACCCCAAACAGATGACGATCACGCGCAGCATCTCAACCCTCCCGATCCCATAACAAAAGGTATACGTAGCCCCCCGCACAAAAGTTTCACACTCCCCCACAAGATCGTGATCCCGCCGCACCGTTGCCGCGATCACGCCAATCCATAACACCCGACGGGTGATCATTGCTCAACACTTATCCAACCGAAATCGCATCGACGGCCGCGGCCAGCCGCATCAGATCGGCGGCGTAAAATCCCGCCGCGTTGATGCAGTTCGTCTCCAGCAGTTTCAAACCGTCTGCCGTGCGGCAGATGTCCATGACATAGGCGGTCGCGTAACCGGCATTCATGTCGACCAGACGTTGCGCAAACGCCAGCGCGTCCGGGTCGACCTCAGGCCGATAGACTACCCGTGCCCCCTCCTTGTACAGCGAGCCAGTGACGATCTGACCCTCAACCACCCAGATCCGCCATTCGGTGTAGATATCGGCGACCTTGCTCAGCATCAGGTCCGTGTCATGCCGCAGCGCACCGTGGGGAATTTCGTCCGGATCGAGGGTCAGCACCCCCCGCGCGATTGCAATGATCTCCGCCGCAGATTTCACCGATCCCGCCAAGGCCTTGCTGTCTTCGACCGGACGCACGAACCACGCCCCACCCGTTCCCTCCAGCCGGTCCGGAACATCCCGCAGGGTGAGGAACACGGCATCCGCCCCGTTCAACAGAAACGGCTGCCAGACCCGCTCCTGCACAAAGGGCCGCAGCTTGAACACACCGGGTGTCAAACCCCGGTCCCGCGCGTATCTCCACAACGTATAAGATCCGAACATCATCACCCGTGTCGGATCATCGACACGCGGTTCGGGGATCAATGTCCCCACAAATGGCACGACCTTGTGCCAACTGTACGCAATCCCCAACCGGTCCAGCGCCAGGGCAAGCCTGCGCGTGTCGTCAAACTCCTGCAGCAGCCATTGCACCCGCCTTCCTCCCATCGCTCCACAGATCACAAAGCACCCCTGACCCGCCCGCGCAAGACCGACCCGCAACCCACGCCATCAGCCGGCTCCCCCCCATTCACGGTGACCCAAATACTCATCTTCCTCCCACAGCGTCCCGCACGCCCGGGTCCGACCCCCGGCACAACCACCTTGCCACGCCCCTCCCGCAGGTTTACCCCGATACTGTCCCGCACAGGATCCCACGATGACCGCCACAGATGACCCCCGGACCCTCGTCTCCACCGCATGGCTGGCCGACCACCTGACCGATCCGGGCCTGCGCCTGCTGGATGCCTCATGGTATCTGCCGACCCAGAACCGCGACCCCCGCGCCGAATATGCCGCCGCCCACATTCCGGGCGCGTGTTTCTTCGACATGGACGAGATTGCCGACCTGACCACCGACCTGCCCCACATGGCCGCCCCGCCCGAGAAATTCGCCGCCCACCTGCGCGTGCTGGGCATCGGCGACGCCACCCAGACCGTGGTATATGATGGCACGGGCCTGTTCTCTGCCGCCCGCGTCTGGTGGAATTTCAACCTGATGGGCCTGACCCGTATCGCCGTCCTCGACG
>JBBQGU010000110.1:0-10732 GCA_038323315.1 Rhodobacterales bacterium
GGGGTCGCCTATCCCGCCCATGCGCATGAGGCCGAGGAGGTGTATCTGCCGATTTCAGGCGTGGCCCTGTGGCAGCGCGGCGATGCGCCGTTTGCGCCGGTGGCGGTCGGGCAGGCGGTGCATCACCCCGCTTGGATGCCGCATGCCATGACGGTTGGGGCCGCGCCTTTGGCGGCACTGTATCTGTGGCGGGGCGGTGATCTGGCCGCCAAGTCGGTGATCCTGGGGCGTCAGGCGGTCAGATGAACAGAATGCTTCCTGCATCGCCAAAGCTGACGCCGTTCAACAGGATCCGGTCGCCGCCCAGACCATAGTCGATGGCGACGTCCCCGCCGATGTTGACAAAGCTGTGCATCACGCCGGGGGCAAGGTCTATCTTGTCATTGATCAGATCAAAGTCGTCGATGCGGTCGGAACCGTCGCCCGGTTTGAACACGAACGTGTCCTTGCCGTTACCGCCCGACATCCGATCCTGGCCCGTGCCACCGGTGATCGTGTCAGCGCCGGCGTCGCCAATCAAACGATCGTTGCCTGCGTTGCCGGCCACCTTGTCATTGCCGACGCCGCCATTGATCGTATCGCGCCCTGCGCCGCCTGCGCCCTGATCGTTGCCGTCGCCCATCCAGACATTGTCATCGCCGCCGGCCAGCAGAAACTTGTCATTGCCCGAGAAGTTGAGCGGCACGCCGTCCGAACTGACCGAGGTTGTCAGCAGGATATCGGCGTTGTTGGCACCGTTGAAAGTCCAGCCGAGCGGGAGGAGGAGAGACTCGACCGCCGTGTTGTCCACACCGGCATCATCCAGGAAAGCCGCCTCTTGCAAGGCCGGGGCGCTGAGGCTGAGGCCCGTGAAAGTGACCTGAGTGACGAAGAAATTGCGAAACTCGATGGCATCGATGGTGCCGTTGGAGATCACACCGCCGGCCGTCATCGCAAAGGCGCTGCCGTCGACGACGAAGGTGGGATTTCCGGCGCCAGCGGTAAAGACAATCTGGGTTGGTGTGAATATGGTCATGGGCACCGAGCCCAAGTTATTGAAAAGATTGATCCAGGCTAAGGGGGACGAGGTAACGCCGGGGGCAAACACGATGTCGGGCATGGCTATGACCTTTGGTTTTTGCGGACAGGGAATGCACATACCTCATGGAATATAGAGAGAGTAAGGCAGAACTGCCGTTTTGCAAAGCATTTTCCGCACATCTGCGGGCGTTGCGAGGCCGCCGCTGCGGACCAAAAAGCGCAGCAGTTCGGCGCGGATTTCGATGCGTGTCTAGGGGCGTTGAGACGGGGCGTCGGGGCGGCCAGGTTGCGAATTGGCAACGGCGTGTTTGATCGGCACCCATGCCGCATCGGGCGGGGCGTCTGCCGCCTTTCGGGCGCGATATACGGTGACTGAGGTGATGCGTTGCATTCTGCAGAGGTTCCAAGCGATTTGCGTGGGACGTGAGGGGCGGTGCCGGGTCTTTTGCGGTCAGCCCATCGCCTTCGTCCGCCAGCGGTTTGCATGACGTTCCCAAGGTTGGATCAAAGCGATGTCGATTGCCAGCATCACAACCACGAAGGTCACGGCATAGGCCAGCACATGGGCGATGTCGAAAAGCTGAAAATAGAGGTGGATCTGGAAGCCTATGCCGTTGGAGCGGCCGAGAAACTCGATCACCAGAACGATTTTCCAGATCACCGACAATCCGTTGCGGGCGCAGGCGGCAAACCACGGGGCAAGCTGAGGCAGGACGATGTGGCGCAGGCGCGTCCAGGGCCGCAAGCGGAAGACACGGGCCATCTCGTCCATCGCGGGGTCAAGGGCTCGGACGCCTTCGCGCAAGGTCACGACGACCATCGGGGTTTTGGTCAGGGTGACGGCGGTGACGGCAGCCGCCTCGGTCAGGCCGATCCACAGGTAGCACAGCACGA
This sequence comes from Rhodobacterales bacterium, assembly GCA_038323315.1. Taxonomy (GTDB): domain Bacteria; phylum Pseudomonadota; class Alphaproteobacteria; order Rhodobacterales; family Rhodobacteraceae; genus Stagnihabitans. Next base: position 1,915 of record JBBQGU010000110.1, read on the forward strand.
TCACGACGAGGGCGGGCAGGTTCATCATGACGACGACCCAAGGCTCGGCCACCGCGTTCAGGCGCGGGTGGCGGCCGAGGATCAGGGCGAGGGCGGTGCCCAGCGCCATGGCGAGGGTGAAGCCTGCTGTGACGCGGGCGAGGGTGGCGGTCAGGTGGTAGGTCAGTTTGCCCGAGGCAGCCTCGGACCACAGGATCCGGGCGACGGTTTGGGGGGAGGGCAGGAGGAGGGGGTCGTTTTTGAGGGCTGACAGGGCGGCCCAGAGGGCCAGCAGGATCAGGAGGGAGGCGGCGAAGGTGAGGTTGCGTGTCATAGCGGGGCGGCCTCGGTCAGGGAGGCCGGGGTGCCGCTGAGGTGGAGGATGCGGGTGGCGAGGGTTTTTGCTTCGTTAGGATCATGGGTGACGATGAGCGTGGCGAGGGGGCGTGTGGCACGGAGCGTGGTAAAGGCGGCCATCATCTCGGAGGCCAGGGCGGGGTCGAGGGAGACGAAGGGTTCGTCCATCAGGAGGAGGGCGGGTTTCACGGCGAAGGCCCGGGCGAGGGCGAGGCGGCGTTGTTGGCCGAGGGACAGCTGGGTCGGGAACCGTTTGGCGAGGCCGTGGAGGCCGACTTGGGTGAGCAGGGTTTCAGCCTCGGATTCGGCAATGTTGGTGGTGAGGCACAGGTTTTGCAGCGCGGTACGCCAGGGCAGGAGGGTGGGTTCCTGAAAAACCACGGCGAGGCGGCCTTGGACGGTGATGCGGCCTTGGGCAGGCTCCAGCCCGGCGATCAGGCGGAGGAGGGTGGTTTTGCCGATGCCGGAGGGGCCGGTGAGGGCGGCGGTTTCATGGGGGCCGAGCGACAGGGTGATGGGGCCGAGGATCGCGGTGGCGCCGCGGGCATGGCCGGTCAGGTTGATGTGCAGAACGGGCATTTCAGGGGGCGGGCGGGACAAAGGTGCCGTCCGGCAGGGTTGTGACATCGCCGGTAAGATCGGGGCCCATCAGGTCGGTGCCGCCGAGTTTGATCATCAGGGCCAGCAGTTGGGCGGCGGAGGCGGGGTCGATGGGGGCCGTCGAGGGGATACCGGCACGGAAACCGGCCTTGAGGGCGCTGAACTCGGCGTCATCCTTGGCGTTCATCAGGGGGCGGAGCGCGTCCCATGCGGCGTCGTCAGTGGCGAGGAGGTCTTTGGCGGCGCGGGAGGCTTTTTGCAGACCGGCGACAAGGTCGGGGTGGTCGCGCAGGGTCTGGCCCTTGAGCACATAGCCGAGGAGGGGGGTGTCGGGGTCGAGGCCGAGCGCGGCAGAGGCATCGGCCACCGTGATCAGGGGGCGCATGCCGGCGACCTGCATCTTGGCGACATAGTTCCAGAAGTTGATGGCGGCGGACAGGTCGCCGGACAGGGCGGCCTGGCTGATCAGGGGCGGGGCGCCGAAGACCTGTTCGGTCGTGGCGGCGAGGTCGATACCGTATGCCTTCTGGGCATAGGCGCGCAGGATCAGCCAGCTTTTGTCGGTCGGGCCGCCCGCGATGCCGATCTTGCCGCCTTGCAGGTCGGCGAGGGTTTGGGCGGGGCTGTCAGCGGGGACCAGCAACGCGCCGACGGCCTTGGAATAGGGGATGAAGACATAGTCCTGTCCAGCGGCCCTTTGCCGGGCCACCCACAGCCAATCAGTGACGATCACATCGGCCGTACCGCCTTGCAGGGCGATCAGGGCGGCAGGGGTGCCTGCGATGTCCTGCACCTGCAGGGCAAAGCCCTGGGCGGTGTCTAAGTGGTGGGTGGTGATGGTGGTCAGCTCCCAGTTCACGGTGCCCGCCACCTGTACGGCGGCGCGCAGGATGGGCAGGTCCGCGAGGGCGGCAAAGGGGGTCACCAGCCATGCGGCGGTACAGAAGGATTTCAGGAAGGACATTTTGGGCTCCGCTTGGGTCAGGGGTGCATGATAGCCTTGAATGGTGCCCAAGCGACAGGGGTGCCAAGCGACAAGGTGGATGGCGTTTGAGTTGAAGCGTCGTCGCAATTCATTGGATTGGTTATGCCCTCGGCCATCCGAGGCGGCGGTGGTTCTGGCAACCGGGTTCGGTTGGCCGCGCAGCAGGCATCCAGGACAAGGTAATAATAGCGGGGCGCGGTAAGTTCGTTTTATCTGTCAAGAGGATCCGTGTGGGCTGGATCAACTGCGCGGGCGCGCCTGATTGTGGCCGGTTCCTAGGAGGGTTTTGCAAGGTGATACTGTCTTGGTAATGACCATTAAAAGAAACGACGACCGGCGCAGTGGACTTAAGTTCGAAGTCAGTCGTGCGGTGTTCGCCCGTGCCTTCCAAAACGGGCGGGCGGCCACGACAGGTACGCTGAATGGCGGGGCAATCGATGCGCCCCGCCATCAGATTTTCGGGGAGTTCAGCGGCAAGCGGGGCGTGTGTCTGGCAGCAATACCTTGTCGATCACATGGATGACGCCATTATCGGCCATGATATCTGCAATGATCACATTGGCCATCGTACCCGAACCATCATTGATCATCACTCCCGCCGATGATTTGGTGATGCAAAGGCGCTGCGCCGTCAGCAGCGGCCTGAAATAGTTCGAACCGTTCGGAATCTGTGCTGCAGTCAGTTTGCGGTCATCGACATGATACAGCAGGATATCGGTCAACTGCCCCTTGTTTTCGGGTTTCAGCAACGTCTCGACCGTGCCTGCGGGCAGTGCGGCAAAGGCATCATTGACCGGCGCGAACACCGTGAATGGGCCGGAACCCGACAGGGTTTCGGCAAGACCGGCAGCCGTCACGGCAGCAACCAGCGTGCTGAAACGTGCATCGGCAGCAGCAATCTGAACGATGGTGTCGGCGCGCGCGACCCCTGCAGCGAGTGTCAACGCAACTGCGGCAATGGCGGTGCTTTCAGCTAAGAGTTTCATTCTGTCTTCCCCATTCAAGGACAACCTTCCCGGTGGTCACAAGGATTACGAAGACATTAGCACTTTGGTTTGACCTCCAAAAAGTTCGTGATCCTTTGTCATCGAAACGTGATCAGACTCTGACCAGATGTTTCTTTTGCGTTCAGATGTGTCAGAGCGCCGAGCCAACTTCATGAAACTGTATGCGCAAGGATTTTATGGGTCAGCAGCGATTTGACCCTGCCATTGTCGCCCGAGCGCGATCATCACCGCAGATGTCCCGGACGAAACATTTACTCTTTTGTGGGTTTCTTGCAGATATAGCTGTCGCCGTCTTTGACCCGGCTGAACATCATCATGCTGTTTTGTGCATCCGAGAACCGACCGGCCAAAGGTCCGTCCATGAATTGAACCGACAAATCATCATAGGCCGACCACGCGCCGTCGCCTTCGCCGGGGATGGCATAGCGACTGTCGTCCAGAATGGTCACCACAAAGTTGACATCGTTGCTACCCGACATTTGTGTGCGGCATTCATAATCACCCGGCGTGATCGAGCGGACGTCGGTGGGCGGTGGTTCCGATGTGTCGATGGTCAGGGTGTTCATGCGGATCGGGGCCATGTTACCGTCCACGGTGGCCACCATGCACATGTCGGCGACCGGGCCGCCGATGATCTTGCCGGACACACCGTCGGCAGTCAGCACCCGCTGGTCCATGTCGCATGTCTCGACAGCGAGGGCTGTGGTGGCCGTGATCATCAGGGCAAATGTGGTGCAGATGGGCAAAAGGCGCATGTCTGTTCCAGTGTCTAACAGGCCGCTCTTCCACCAAATGAAGCACAGCATCGCGCCAGGGTCAACCGTTCCGGCGCGATGGAGGGCGGACCGAAGTCCGCATAAAGGCATTCAAAATCGGCATCGAGGCGCGTCAGGGCTTCGTTCACGACCTGACGGATCACGCGCAGCGGGTGCCGCGGCGGAACGCGGTCTTCAAGATCGCCTGACTCTAATGGCCGATCGAGTATTCTGAAAAATTGGCTTTTGTCAGTGTGGCTGGCCGGTTGGCCCGGCCCCTGTCTCGCTGACATACCGTCCAGTGCAGGCCCACGGGTGGGGCAGCCTACCATTCGGCGATGGAGCCGTCTTTGTGGCGCCAGATGGGCGCGCGCCAGTGGTGGCCGAGGGCGGCGGCGGCGGTGACTTTGGCCTCGTCGATCTCGATGCCCAGACCGGGGGTTTGGGGGATCATGAGGTGGCCGTCCTGGAGAGTGAAGCCGTGGCCGGGCAGGGTGTAGTCAGTCAGGTCGCCGCCCTGGTTGTAGTGGATGCCAAGGCTTTGTTCTTGAACAAAGGCGTTGTGGCAGACGGCGTCGACTTGCAGGCAGGCGGCGAGGGCGATGGGACCGAGGGGGCAGTGGGGGGCGAGGGCCACGTCGTAAGCCTCGGCCCAATGGCCGATGCGGACGGTTTCCGAAATGCCGCCGACATGGGCGGGGTCGGGGTTGATCACCTGTGCTGCGCGGCGTTCGAAGACCTGTTTGAAATCGGCGCGGGAATGCAGCCTTTCGCCGATGCACAGTGGGATCGAGGTCATGCGGGCCAGGTCGGCCATGCTTTCGACCATCGCCGAGGTCACCGCATCTTCGACAAAGATCGGGCGCAGGGGTTCCAGTTCGCGCAGCAGCACGCGCGCCATGGGCAGGTGGACGCGGCCGTGAAAGTCGAAGGCGAGGTCCATCGTGGAGCCGACCGCCTGACGCAGGGCGCACAGGCGGGCGACGATGGTGTCCAGTTTGGCAAAGGTGTCGACGATCTGCAACTCCTCGCAGATGTTGAACTTGACGGCATCAAAACCACGATCGCGCATGGCGAGGGCGCCGTCGATCAGGTTGGACGGACGGTCGCCGCCGATCCAGCAATAACTGCGGATGCGGTCGCGGACCGGGCCGCCCAGCAGCGATGGGGCCGCTTGTGCGCGGCCCCAAGGATGCATCAGGCGGTGGGGTAATCGGTGTAGCCGACCGGACCTGGCGTGTAGAAGGTGGCGAAATCGGGCTTCGTCAGATCAAGCCCCTTGTGGAACCGTGCCACCAGATCGGGATTGGCCAGGAAAGCGCGGCCAAAACCGACCAGATCGGTCTTGCCCGCATCGACGGCTGTCTGCGCCGAGGCGAGGTCGAAGCTGCCGCCAATGAGGTAAGTGCGCGGCCAACTGGCGCGCAAGGCATCGCGAAAGGGTTGCGGGGTGGGCGGATTGCCCATTCCGGTATGATCGACGACATGCAGGTAGACCAGACCGGCTTTGGCCAAAGCGGCGGACAGGGCGAGGTAGGTTTCGTCAACCTCGGGATACGCTGCCATGCCCGACGCGGTCCCATAGGGCGAAATGCGGATGCCGACATGGTCGCCGCCGATGGCGTCCACGACAGCCTGAGCCACCTCGACCACGAAACGGATGCGGTTGGCGACGGAACCGCCCCAGGCATCGGTGCGGGTGTTGGTCAGGGGGTTCAGAAACTCCTCCAGCAGATAGCCGTTGGCGGCATGCAGTTCGACGCCGTCAAAGCCAGCGGCAATGGCGTTGCGGGAGGCGGTGACAAACTCGGCTTTGGCCTGTTCGAGGTCGGCCCCGGTCATCGCCTCGGGCACGGGATAGTCCTGCATCCCCAGGGCGTCGGTGTACATCTGCCCGGCCAGAACCACGGCGCTGGGGGCCACGATGCGGGCACCCTCGGGCATGTTGCCGGGATGGCTGACGCGGCCGGTATGCATCAGCTGGGCGAAGATCACCGCACCCTTGGCATGGGCAGCGGCGGTCACCGGACGCCAGCCTGCGACCTGCGCGTCATTCCACAGGCCGGGGATGCGGGCATAGCCACGGCCATTGGGCGAGGGCGCGGTGCCCTCGGTCACGATCAGCCCGGCGGTGGCGCGCTGGCCATAATAGGTCGCCATGATCGCGGTCGGCACGGCGTCGGCATCAGCCCGGCTGCGGGTCATCGGGTTCATGACGAAGCGGTTTTGCAGGTGGTGCGGGCCGAGCGCCACCGGATCAAACAGGGAGGTTGGCATGAAAGGATCCTTTTCCTTGGGATAAACCAGTAGAGACGGTTTTGCCGCACGGTACAACGGCGCAAAGCGCGGCAGCCTTGTGCAGATTTGCACCGTCAGTGATGACAAAAGGCTTGTCCGCGCGGCACGGCGTCCGAACAACGCGCGTGCATGTCGCGCGACACCAGAATTCGCAACCTGCAATGAACGCGACCGTTTGGCGGAACAAACCGGACGCCGCGACGTTCAACCCTCGTTCAGTAGGAGGTCTACGCCAATGGAAAAAGTCTCCGAACCAGACACCATAATGATGTCAGAGACGTTGCTGCGCGTCGAGGAAACAGCCTCGGTCGAGGCTGTGGCCCGTGTTGCGGGGCGCGTCGATGTGTCGACCGTTACGGAAACACTGGAGGAGATCATCACGCAGGTGTTGATCTCGTCGCAGGCGAATGTGTCCCGTCATGCGTGCAACGAGCTGATTGCGGGCGGTGCCGCGCTGCCCGGCACCCGGACCGAAAATGGCGTCCTTATCGTTCCGGTTTTCGAGGAACGACTGGTGATGGAAAAGCGTTTGTACCTGGTCGAAGAAATCCACATCCAGATCATGGAAACTGAAGAAGCGGTATCGGTCCCGGTGACGCTGCGCAAGCAACGCGTCGAGATCGTCCGGACCGATCCCGAGGCAGGCGACCTGTAGGCAACCGCCCGCGCCAAAGACGACGGGATGGCGCAAGACCTGTCCCTAAAACTCTGTCCCCAAAACTCTGTCAAGGAAACACAAAATGGACTATGACAAGCGTACCCTGACTGCCTTTTTCGACACCATGGCCGAAGCGGAAAGTGCTGCGGCGCGGGTCGAGGCCGCCGGTATCCAGCGCAGCGACATACGGATCGTCGAGGGTTCCGAGCAAGGAACGGCCGAAGTCAACAATGAGTCCTTCGGCTTTTGGGACTCGCTTGCCGACTTTTTCTTCCCTGACGACGACCGTGCCGCCTATGCCGAAGGTCTGCGTCGCGGAGGATACATGCTGTCCGCCGTGGTCTCGACGCACCAATCGGCAGAAGTGTCGGATATCCTGGATGACGAAGGTGTGGTCGACTTTGACGAACGTGTGGAAAATTGGCGTTCCGAAGGCTGGGATCAGGAAACCGCCGTGTTGGGTCATCAGACCTTTGCGCCGGGCATGGACCTGGACCGCAATGCGGATGCGGCGAACCTCGACGCAAGGCGGGACATGCGCGATGGCGCGATGAACGCCGAAGGTAAGATCGACGTTATGGAAGAGCGTCTTCGCGTCGGCAAACGCGAGGCTCAAAGCGGACGGGTCCATGTGCGCAGCTATGTGGTCGAAGAACCGATCACCCAAGACGTGACGCTGCGCGATGAACGTGTCACGATCACGCGCAACCCCGTGGATCGCCCGGCAGACGGTGTCAACGCGTTCCGCGACGCGACCATTTCGGCCGAAGAGCATGTCGAAGAGGCCGTCGTCTCGAAAGAGGCGCGGGTTGTCGAAGAGATTTCCTTGGAAACCGAAGTGCGGTCCCGGACGGAAACGATCTCGGATACCGTGCGCAAGACCAAAGTCGAAATCGACGACGAGCGTGCCGAACAGATCGCATCCGGCAGGTCCACCGACACGACTCCCCGCGGCATCTGACCCCTGACGTCGGTACGCAAAAAGTGAAACTGCCTGTGACCGCCTGCGGTCACAGGCAGTTCCGTTCACGGGCGCGAGATTGAGGATGGAGCGGTTGTCGGCACGATCAGCACGATCCGCTACGGGCATGCCGCACCGACGTTGCAGGATGTTGCCCCAGGTTCGCAGGGGATTGTCAGCACTGATATTGCGACCCGGCAGTCGTCGTGGATGCGTCGTTTCACGACACAGTCGGACACGGGTGGAATGAAGCGATCCTGCCGAATATGCGACCTTGATATGGGGCGGATTTACGGGGAAAGTGTCGGTGACTTTGCCCAGCACCGCCGGACCTTGGTCGATGGTCTGATTGCCGCACGGTGCCATCTTACCGGAGTAATCGGATTTCCACTGTGATCGAAGGCGGCACTGTCGTTACCGTTGACCTGACCTACACGGCCGATGTGTTGGTAAAGGGGGGGATCCTCACAACCATCGGGCCGGACCTGACCGGCGATACGGTGGTCGATGCCGAGGGGGCCTAAGAGCCCGATTTAAAACTAGTTGAGTGAGTTCAGTTGGTTGTGATTCTGTTCGGTTGTGAATTTGAACGGAGACCCCAATGGCCTGGACCGAACTCACCCGTCGTCAACATGATCGAAAAGGCGATAAATACGCAAGCGATATGACGGGCGCAGAATGGGCGTTGATAGCGCCTTTGATGCCGCCGCCCAAGACAACTGGCCGGCCTCGCACGACAGATCTGCGCGCGGTGTTCGACGCGGTCCTCTACATCGCAACGACCGGATGCCAATGGCGCATGTTGCCAAACGACTTCCCGCCGGTTTCGACGGTGCGGGGTTATTTCTACACATGGCGCGATGATGGCTTGCTCGATGAGATGAACCGCAAACTGGTTGAGGCCGCGCGATTGGCCGAGGGCCGCAAAGCCCAGCCAACAGCCGGGGTCATCGATAGCCAGAGCGTAAAAACGACTGAAAGTGGAGGGGTTAGCGGGTATGATGCGGGCAAACGGATCAAGGGGCGCAAGCGCCATATCGTCACCGACACGGTCGGACTGCTGGTGGGCCTGGTGGTCCACAGCGCCGGAATTCAGGACCGGGATGGCGCGCCGGATGTGTTGAAAGCTATCGTCTCACGCTACCCGTCATTGCGGCATGTATTTGCTGACGGGGGGTATGCAGGGCCCAAGCTGCGGGATGCGCTGAAAGCCCTCGG